>LNEQ01000147.1 GCA_001464995.1 Actinobacteria bacterium Ga0077541 | reverse complement strand
GGCCTTGTTGCGCTGGCCCAGGAACGCCGGGATGGCGATCGCGGCCAGCAGGCCGATGATGATGACCACCACGAGGAGCTCGATGAGGGTGAAACCCTCCTGGCCCCTGCGGCGGCGGAGTCGCTCAAGCATGTGTCTCCTCCATGAGAACGTGACGTCCGCGAGCCTCCTGCCCGTGACGCGGGCTCTCGCGGTTCACACCCATCATCGAGCGACATGGGCATTCCCTTTAGGAGCGCTCCACCTTCGCGCCCGCACCCCGTCCGGACGCCCCCCGCGCAGGGGCGCCCGGACCCGCGCTCAGGCGGGCCGGCGCCCCACGCCGAAGAGCTTCACGAAGGCGTACTCGAAGCCCCGGGGGCCGGCCGCGTCGACCACGCCCTGCATCACCCGCTCGCCGTGGGCGGCGGCCTCGGCCGGGTCCAGATCCGCCGACAGGTGGCTCGCCACGGCGTTGATCCGCGCGAGGTACGCCTCGGGGACGGCGCGTCGCACGCGCCGCTCCTCCCACACGTCGACCACCTCGAGCCCCGCCTGCTCCATGTAGTCGGCGAGCTGGCCCGCGGAGCGGTGGATCAGCGGGAAGACCTCCAGCCACGCCTGCGGCACGGCCGGCTCGATGCCCTCGAGGACCCGGCGGAACTCCTCGTCGGTGCCGGTCCCCGCCGCGAGGATGCCCAGCACCCCGCCGGGGCGCAACCGGCGGGCCATCGCCTCCACCGCGGCGGGCTTGTCGGGGAACCAGTGGAACGCCATCCCGCTCACGACGGCGTCGAACGCGCCCTCGGGCACCGGCATCTCGTGCACGCCCGCCTGGATCAGCGTCGCCTCGGCCGACAGCCCGGTGAGCTTCTCGCGGAAGCGCTCCAGCATCCCGGCCGAGGGGTCGACGCCGGTCACGCGGGCGGTGCCGAAGCGGGAGACCATCTCCTCGCTGACGAAGCCGGTGCCGCACCCGACGTCGAGGATCTCGTCGTAGCGGCCGGGGGGCAGCGCGGCCACCAGTCGCGCGGCGCCCTGACGGTTGTGCAGCAGCACCTCGTCGTACTCCTCGGCGGCGCGGTCGAAGCCCTCGCCCACCTCGCGGCCGTCACCCATGTCGCGTCTCCCTCGTCGGAACCGTGGCGGAAGCCCTCCGGGACGGACCGGCGGCAGGGCGGGCTCCGTCTCGTCCTGCAAGACCTTCTAAGCTACAGGGGTGCCCGGCACCTACACCCTCGTGACCGACGGCGCCTGCACCGGCAACGGGACCGACGACTCCCGCGGCGGCTGGGCGGCGATCCTCACCGCACCCGACGGCGCCGAGACGGTGCTCACCGGCGGCGAGTACCCCTCCACCAACAACCGCATGGAGCTGATGGGGGCGCTGGAGGGCCTCGCCGCGGCGCCCGAGGGCGCGGAGGTGAGGCTGGTGACCGACTCGAGCTATCTCGCCAACGCCATATCCAAGGGCTGGCTCGCGGGATGGCAGCGCAAGGGCTGGCGCACCGCGAGCAAGCAGCCGGTCGCCAACCGCGACCTCTGGGAGCGGATGATCGTGGAGCTCGCGCGCCACCGCGCGGTGACCCCCCAGCTGGTGCGCGGGCACGCCGGGCACGAGGCGAACGAGCGCGCCGACCGCCTCGCGGTGGAGGCCGCGCGCGACGCCGAGCCGCGCCGGGCGGCGCCCCCGCCGCCCGACCCTCCCCCGGCGCGCCCCGCCCCTCTCGTCGCCGGCCAGGAGCAGCTCGGCCTCGATCTCTGAGGAGCCCCGCACGCTGGTCGTGGGGCCCGGCGCGATCGGGGGCTTCGTGGCGGCGCGCCTGGCCGGGGCGGGCCGCCCGGTGTCGGTGCTGGCACGGGGGCGGACGCTGGAGGCGCTGCGCGCCGGGCCGATGACGCTCGTCGATGACGGGACGACGCGGACGGTGCGGCTCCAGGCCGTGGCAGATCCCCGGGAGGTCGCCCCCGTCGCCCTCGCGGTGGTCTGCGTGAAGGGCTTCGACACCGAGGAGGCCGCCCGCACCCTGGCCCCGGCGCTCGCCCCGGGCGCCGTGGTCCTGTCGCTCCAGAACGGCGTCGACAACGCCGCGGCGCTGGCCCGGTTCCTGCCGGGCGCCGCGGTGGGCGGCGTGGCGGTGTACCTGGGGTGCCAGAGGCTCGCGCCGGACCACGTGGTGCGACGGGCCGGCCGCGACCCGTCGACCGGCCGCCTGCGCGACCTGCTGGCGGGAGGGGGCGCGGGCCCCGCGGGCGCCGCACTGGCGGGCCTCGGGGCGGCCATCGGGGTGCCGGTCCGCGTCGACGACGACCCGGCGCCGGCGCTCTGGACCAAGCTCGTGGCCAACGTCTCCCTCAACACCGTCACCGCCCTCGGCCGGGCCCGCGTGGGCGCCGTGCTCGCCGACCCGCGGGCCGTCTCGCTGATGCTGGATCTCGGGCGCGAGGCGGTCGCCGTGGCGCGGGCGGCGGGCGTCGAGATCGACCCGCGGGCCGCGGAGGACTACGTCGCCGGCGCCCGGCGCCGCCTGCCCCCCACCGGGGGCTCCTCGACGCTCTTCGACCTCGAGCAGGGCAGGCGCCTCGAGCGCGAGGCGCTGGTCGGGACCGTCGTCCGCGAGGGGGCGCGCCTGGGTGTGGACGTCCCCGTCAGCCGGGCCTGCGACGCGCTGCTGCGCCTGCTCGCCCCCCCCGTGCGATGACCGGCGCCCGGGGCGGGGTCAGGGGCCCGCGGCGGGCCTCCGGATCAGGGTGACCGTCAGCTCGAGCGTGCGCGCGCCCCGCCTCACCCCCACCTCGACCGCGTCGCCCGGGCCCCGCCCGGCGAGCACCGCCGCAAGGCCCGCGTTGCTCGGGACGGGCGTCCCGTCGATGCTGACGATCACGTCCTCCGGGCGCAGGATGCCGGTCGCCGGGCCGGTCGCGAGCACGCCCTCGAGGCGCACCCCTCCGGGGACGTCCTGGCCGACGATGCCCAGGTAGGGCAGCCCCGCGTCGCCGGTGTCGATGATGGCCAGGGCGGTGCGGCGCACGACGTCGGAGGGGACGGCGAAGCCGATGCCCTCGTTGCGCCCGCCCTCGGTGGCGATCTGGGTCGCGACCCCCACCACGCGCCCCGACAGATCGAGCACGGGCCCGCCGGAGTTGCCGGGGTTCAGGGCCGCGTCGGTCTGGATGACGCCGGTGATCGCGAAGCCGTTCGGCGAATCGATCTGGCGGCGCAGACCGGAGACGATCCCGCTCGACAGCGAGCCCTGCAGCCCGAAGGGGGCCCCGATCGCCACCACCGGGTCGCCCACGCTCAGCCCCGCCGAATCGGCGAAGGCCAGTGGGCGCACGTCCCCGGCCGGTACGTCGAGCTCGAGCACGGCGAGGTCGACCGAGGGCTCGACGCCCCGCACGCGCGCGCCCACGCGCCGGCCGCCGATGGACACCACCACCGTCTCGTCCTCCCCGACGACGTGGGCGTTGGTGACCACGTGGTCCTCGTCGTCGATCAGGAAGCCCGAGCCGGTGCGGCCGTCGGCCGAGACCGCCACCACCGCCGGCGACGCGTCGCGGTAGATCGCGCGCACGTCGGCCACCGCAGCCGCGCCGTCACCGGCGCGCGCCAGGCTCACTCCGCTCACCGCCCCGAGGCCGATGAGCGCGAGCGCCGTCACCAGGCCGCCCACCGCCGCCGCCAACACCACGACCCTGATCGCATCCGTGCGTCGCCGTCCCATCCGCGCCTCCCTGGCTCTGCGACTCAACACGGCCAGTGTGCGAGCCCCCGGGGGCCGGCGCACCGTCCGCGCGCGGGGTGACCGGCCCCCCCGCGCGACCAGTTCCGGCGCCGGGGCGCGCGCCCGCCGAGCGCCTACACTGACCCTGTGCCCCGCGAGACGCGCAGCCCCGCATGAGGTCGACCTATCGCCTGGGGCGCGTCGCCGGCATCGAGGTCGGCCTCAACTGGAGCGTCCTCGGGCTCCTCGCGCTCCTGATGTGGACGCTCGCGACCGGCATCTTCCCCACCACCAACCCGGGTCTCGGCGACAACACCCACTTCGCGATGGCCGTGGTCGCGTCGCTCGGCTTCTTCGCCTCGATCCTGCTCCACGAGCTCGGCCACGCGTTGCAGGCGCGGCGCGAGGGCATGCAGATCGAGGGGATCACCCTCTGGCTGTTCGGCGGCGTCGCGCGCTTCGCCGGGATGTTCCCCTCGGCCGGCGCCGAGTTCCGCATCGCCGCCGCCGGACCGGCCGTCTCGGCCCTGCTGGCCGGGGGCTTCGTGGGCGCGGCGCTGGTCCCCGGGATCCCGTCGGCCGTCGACGGCGTGTCGAGCTGGCTCGGGTTCATCAACCTGGCCCTGCTGATCTTCAACCTGATCCCGGCGCTGCCCCTCGACGGCGGGCGGATGCTGCGCGCCGCCCTGTGGGCCCGCTCGGGCGACCTGACGAAGGCCACCGTGAGGGCGGCCGGCACGGGGCGGTTCCTGGCGATGGGCCTGATCGGGCTCGGCGTCGTGATGATCGTCATGGGCGACGGGTTCAGCGGGATCTGGCTCGCCTTCATCGGGTGGTTCGTGCTGCAGGCGGCGGGTGCCGAGGCCCGGTACGTGCAGGGCCCGGGGCCCGGCGCGATGAGGGTGCGCGACATGATGACCACCGACCCGCTCACCACCTCGCCCGGGGCCACCCTCGAGGAGGTCGCCGCGCTCGGCCGCGACGGGGACCGCTACGACGCCTATCCGGTGACCGAGGACGGGCGCGTGCTCGGCCTGCTGCCGCTGCGCGCGCTCCAGCAGGTGCCGCGCGATGAGTGGGCGCACCGCCGGGCCGGCGAGTTCACGCTGGAGGGCCCCGACGCCCCCGCGGTGACGATCGAGGACACCCTCGCCGGCGCCCTGGCCGCCCTCCAGGCGGCCCCGGTGCAGAGCGCGCTGGTGCTCGACGGCGACCGGCTGGCGGGGCTCCTGCGGGTCGCCGACATCGAGGACGCGCTCCTGCCGGGGACCGGCCGCGCGCCGACCCCCGCCTCAGGCGGCTGAGGACTAGTGGAGCGTCCACCAACGTTGCTGGTGTTCTGGCCGCGAAAATCCCGCGATCGCATAGCTGAGGCTATGCGTTCGACCGAGGACGCAGCATCCGCGATGATTTGCAGCGAGCCAGAACCCGGCGAAGGTTGGTTGACGCTCCACTAGACCGACTCCAGCCGGTCGCGGAGCGCCTCGAGGCCGGCCGTCATGACGCCGCCCAGGCGCGCCTCGATGTCGTAGCCCTCCACCTCGGAGGTCGCGGTCTGGCGCCACAGCACCCGCGAGCCGCCCGGCGCATCCTCCACGCGCACCGTCGCGCGGTGGCTCGTGAGCCCCGGGATCCCCTCGACGACCGTGTAGGAGTACGACCGGGCCAGGTCGTCGCGGTCGATCAGGCGCTCCACCAGCACGGCGCCGTTGCCCATCGTCGCCCGGCGGACGTCGCCGGTCACCTCGCACGCCACGACCGGCCCGAACCACTCGTGCACCCGGGCCGGATCGCCGGCGAGCGCCCATGCGACGCGCGGCGGCACCGCCACGTCGACGCCCACCTCGAAGTCGTTCGCCATGCCACGCCCCCGTGATCGCCCTCAGGTCGGGCCCCAGACTACCCGGGGGTCGCCCCTCCGCGGTCGGAGCGCGCCTGCGCGATGGCCTCACGGAACCGCAGGTGCCGGAGCATCAGGGCCAGGCAGGTGAGCCCGAGCGCCGCGTTGGCGGCGAGGAGCGTCAGCTCCATGCCGGCGCTGAAGGCGAGGACGTCCGTGCGCCCGGCGCTGCCCGCGAGCATCACCACGAGCAGGGCCTGCTTGGGGCCGAGGCCCCCGGGCGTTGCCGGGAAGAGGCCGCCGAGGCTGCCCGCCACCTGCACGATGAGCGCGTTCTCGAGTGTCGCGGGGATGCCGAACGCCGACAGGAAGAAGAGGGCCCCGCCGACCCGGCAGCACCAGCCGAGGGCCTGATAGGCCGCCACCGAGCGCAGGTAACGACCCGGGGTGCGCAGGATCGTCAGGCCGCGGCCGAACTCCTGCCAGAACGCGCGCACGCGCCGCACGAGGAAGAGCGCCGCGACCGTCAGGACGACCAGCACCCCGAGGGTGATCCAGGGATGCGCGAGCGCGAGCGAGAGGTCGAAGGCCGGGACCCGCGGGAGCCGCAGGCCCGGGAGCACGCCCGCCCACAACGCCCACACGAGCAGGCTGCTCGCCACGACGAAGTCGAAGAGGGTCTCCGCCACGAGCGAGCCCGCGAGCGCCGGATAGCGTGCGGTGGGCGCCGAGCGCTTGACCAGGAAGACCTTCACGACGTCCCCGGCGCGTGCCGGGATCGCGGTGTTGACGCCGACCCCGGCGCAGTAGGCGCCGAAGGCTGTCCGGTAGCGGATCCGCTCGTCCGGCAGCGCCGCGCGCAGGATCGCCTGCCAGGCCCGCGACCGCAGTGCCAGGTTGACGACACCGAGGCCCACCGCGGCGGCGAGGAAGCCCCAGTGCACGGCGGCGAGGCGCTCGCCGAACGCCTGGACGGCGTCGGCGAAGGCACGGATCGAGTCCATCACACGTCTAGCGTGTCAGGAGGTACGCGGCCCCCGCGGCCAGGAGGTTCGGACGGCGCTCCGCGCGGCGCGGCGCGGCGCCTCCGTCGAGGTCGAGGAGGCGGCGCTCGCCGATCCGCAGGCCCTCGGCCGCGGCGAGGTCCTCGAAGTCGCGCAGGGTGCACAGATGGATGTTCGGCGTCTCGTGCCAGGGGTAGGGCAGCGACCGGCTCACCGGCATCCGCCCGCGGGCGCCGAGGTAGGCGCGCACCCGCCAGTGGCCGAAGTTGGGGAAGGACACGACGCCCACCCGGCCGACGCGCATCATCTCGCGCAGCACGCGCGCCGGGTGGCGGGTGGCCTGCAGCGTCTGCGACAGGACCACCACGTCGAAGGACGCGTCGTCGAAGTCGGGCAGCCCGGCGTCGATGTCGGCCTGCACCACCGGGATGCCGCGCGCGATGCAGGCGTGGAAGGCGTCCGGGGAGACCTCGACGCCCTGCCCCCGGCAGCCCTGCACGCCGATCAGCTCGGCCAGCAGGTCGCCGTCGCCGCACCCGAGGTCGAGCACCCGGGAGCCTCCGGGCACCATCGAGGCCACCACCGCCAGGTCGGGCCTCACCGGGACCGCTCCCGGAACGCGCGGTCGAGGAAGCCCGCGACCGTGCGGTGGTACTCGGGCACCTGGAGCAGGAACGAGTCGTGGCCGTAGGGCGACTCGATCTCGCGGAAGGTCACCTGGGCGCCGTGCGCGGCGAGGGTGCGCACGATCTCGCGCGAGTGCGAGGTGTCGAAGCGCCAGTCGCTGTCGAACGACATCACGAGGAAGCGCGTGGCGGTGCGCTCGAGCGCGCGGGTCGTCACGGCCGGATCGGCGAACGCGTCGAAGTAGTCCATCACGCGCGACAGGTAGAGGTAGCTGTTGGCGTCGAAGCGCTTGAGGAACGCCGCGCCCTGGTACTGCAGGTAGCTCTCGACCTGGAAGTCGACGTCGAACCCGAACCGCGGCACGTCGGCGTCCTGGATGCGCCGCCCGAACTTGCGCCGCATCGACTCCTCGGAGAGGTAGGTGATGTGCGCCAGCATGCGCGCCACCGACAGGCCGCGGTCCGGCGCGGAGCCGTTGCCGTAGTAGTCGCCGCCGCGGAAGTCGGGGTCGCCCATGATCGACTCGCGCGCCACGGCCGAGAAGGCGATGTTCTGCGCCGAGAGGCGGCTGCTGGCGCAGATGATCAGCGCGGCGCCGAGCTCGTCGGGCGCGTCGAGTGCCCACTGGAGCACCTGCATCCCGCCCAGCGAGCCGCCGATGGCGGCCAGCGGGCGCTCGATCCCCAGGTGCGCGGTGAGGGCGCGGTGCACGCGCACCAGGTCGCGCACCGTCATCAGGGGGAACCGCAGCCCGTAGGGCCGGCCGGTTGCCGGATCGATCGACGACGGCCCGGTGGTGCCCTGGCACCCACCCAGCAGGTTGGCGCAGACCACGAAGAGGCGGTCGGTGTCGAGCGGGCGCCCGGGCCCGATGATCGTGTCCCACCAGCCCTTGCGGGACGGGTCGTCGTGATGGCCGGCCGCGTGGGCGTCGCCGGTGAGGGCGTGGCAGACGAAGACGGCGTTCGCGCGGTCCTCATCGAGGGTGCCGTAGGTCTCGAAGGCCACCTCGACGGGCCCGAGGGTCGCTCCGGAGTCGAGCGTCAGCGGACGCTCGGCGGTGAAGAGGACGACCCTCTGCGTCTCGACCCGTCCCAAGGAAGCCCCCACGGCGCGGGGCAAGCTATTCGGGCGTCCCGGGAGTGTCAACGTGTCTATCCTTGCCGCCATGGAGAAGGGCACCAGCGTGACACGCCTCGACCACGGGTCGCCCGAGCGCTTCGTGGGGCTGCGGCGCGCGCTGGGCGTGTCGACCTTCGGGATGAACCAGATCGTGCTCCGTCCCGGCGAGCGCGGCCGCATCCACGCCCACGCCCGCCAGGAGGAGGTCTTCGTCGTGCTGCGCGGCACCCTCACCATCGAGATCGAGGGGGAGGCCCGTGACCTGGAGGCCGACGACGTGATCCGGATCGCCCCGGAGCTGCGCCGCAGGATCCTCAACCGCGGCCCCGGCGACTGCAGCGTGATCGCGCTCGGGGGCGCGACGGCGCACGACGGCCGGGACGGGTTGGCCTACGCGGACTGGGACGACTCCGACCCGCGCCCGCCCCAGGAGGTCCCGCTGCCCGACGACCTCCCCGCCTCCGAGCTGCGTTCCGCCTGACGCCCCGGGCCCCGGCGCGCGCCGGGGGCCGCGGGGATCACTTGGCAGGGGCGTCGCCCTCGGCGCCAGGGTCCTTGATCGCGTCGACGGCGGCCTTCGCCTTGTCGGTGAGGCTCCCCTCGCCGGTGGCGATGTCCTTCAGCTCCATGGCGTCCTCCTTGAGGGAGTCCATCCCGCCACGGTCGTCGATCAGCTTCTTGGCCTGGTCGGTCAGCTTGCCGATGTCCACGGTTGCCTCCTGGCGGCGTCGTCCGGTCGGAGGGGACCCTAACCGTCCACGAGGCCCACGGTGGGCACGAGCTCACAGGTCACGAGGCCCGAGCGCGCGGTGGCCCGCTCCACCACCGGCCAGAGCCGCACCATCTCGCCGGGGCGGGCCAGCAGGGTGACCAGCACCGGGGAGGAGCGGCGCACCGACAGCAGCCGCTCGGCATGCGCGCCCCCGTCGCCGGAGTGGCCGCGGACGCCGCGCAGGGCCGTCGCCCCGGGAGCGTGCGCGGCGCGCAGGTCGTGGATCAGGGCCACGTGGAAGGGGCGCGCGCCCTCGCCCTCCCCCTCTCCGCCGGTCACGGTGAGGCGCTGCCAGAGCTCCATGCCCGCGTCGTCGCGGTGCGGCACCGTGGGCAGCGGCCCGACCGGGGCGCCGTCGCGGCGCAGGATGCTCACCCGCTCCAGGGTCACCGCGTGCCGCCCGGCGATCGCGCGGACCACCGGCAGCGCCCGGGCGACGCGGTCGGCCGCCCCGACGGCGACGACCATGGCCGGGACGCCCCGGTTGCGCGACAGCACCCGCGCACGGCGCCGCTCGCCCAGGATCACCCCGTCCACGCCGATCAGGACGATCGCCCCCGCCAGGCCGGCGTCGCGCAGGGCGTCCGCGACGGCCTCGGGCACGGTCCGGCCCCCGTGGTCCTCCCCCCGGCCGCAGTAGACGGTCAGCTTCGCCTCGTCGCCGGTCCAATTGGACGCCGTGCCGTCGTCCAATTGGACCCCGGGAAGCGCGACCCGCTCGAGGGTGACCAGCCCCCTCGGCAGCAGCGCCTGCACCTCGGCCGCCAGGGGGACGACGCGGGTGGCGAGATCGACGGCCACGATGACCAGGGGGAGGTCCTCCGAGAGGCTGAGCAGCCGGTCGGTGCGCAGCCGGTGCCGGGCGCCGAAGCCCTCGACGCCGCGGAGCAGGACCGACGCGGCGACGCCGGCGTCGCCGAAGAGGTCCATCAGGGCGTCGCTCGTCAGGCGGCCGTCGATGCGGCAGGCCTCGCCGGTGTGGATCACCATCTTCAGCCCCTCGGCGCTCACAGGAGCGATCCGATCCACCAGCCGGCGACGATGGCGGCGATGCCGAGCGCCGCGCTCAGGGCCAGGTTCACCGCGGCGGTCGTCCCCTGGCCCTCCTCGGCCAGGCGGTGGGTCTCGAGCATCCAGGTTGAGAAGGTGGTGAAGGAGCCGAGCAGCCCCCCGGCGAGCAGGAACCGGGGATCGCCGCCGAGGCCGGCGCCGACGATGAGGCCGAGGGCCAGGGAGCCCAGGACGTTGACCGCCAGGGTCCCCCATGGGAGGCCGCCGCCCTCCACCCGGCGGGCCACGGCGCCGTCGAGGGTGAAGCGGGCCACCGAGCCGACGGCGCCGAGCGCCCCGGCGCCCAGCCAGAGCAGCAGCCCGCTCATGCCGCGACCAGCCGGGCGCGGCGCACGACACCGGCCGCCAGGCGGATCGCGGCCAGGCCGAGCACCACCGAGACGACCAGGTAGAGGACGGCCAGGGGCACGTGACCGTCTCGCCCCAGCTCGACCACCTCGAACTGGAGCGCCGAGAAGGTCGTCAGGCCGCCGCAGACGCCGGTGCCCACGAACGGGCGCCGATAGGTGCTCGGCGGCAGCCTCTCCAGCAGTCGGGTGCCCGCGTAGCCGAGCAACAGGCAGCCGATCAGGTTGGCCGCGAAGGTCCCCCACGGCCAGTGCCCGGGCTCCGTCGGCGCCAGCTCGGCGAGCCCGAGGCGCGCCCACGCGCCGACTGCTCCGCCCGCCGCGACGGCGACGAGCGTCAGGTCGAACCCGGGGCTGCGCATCGGCCCGATGCTAGCGTCGGCGATGGGTGGAGCACCGCGAGCAGCCATATCCCTGTCAGGTCGTCCGCCACGGCGGGGCGCGGCGCATGACGCTGCGCGTCGCCCCGTCGGGCGTCCGCCTCACCGTGCCGCCGCGCGCCTCGGCCCGTCAGATCGACGCGTTCCTGCGCGCCTCCGAGCCCTGGGTCGCCGAGCAACGGGGCCGGCTGGCACCCGCCCCCGCGCCGCTGCGCGACGGCGACCGGGTCGCCTACCTCGACGATGCGCTCCACCTGCGGGTGGTGCCGGTGGGCGGCGGGCGGCGCGGCGCGGCGCGGGAGGGCACGCGGCTGGTCGTCGCCGCGCGCCCCGGTGAGGATCCGGGGGCCGTCGTCGAGGGCTGGTACCGCCGCGAGGCGGCCCGCGTGATCGCACCGCGGGCGCGCGCGTCGGCCGCCGCCCTCGGCGGGAGCGCCGGGCGCATCGCGATCCGCGACCCCCGCTCGCGCTGGGGCAGCTGCTCGTCCACGGGCACGCTGTCGTTCTCGTGGCGCCTGTTGCTGGCCCCCGAGACGGTGCTCGACTACGTCGTCGCGCACGAGGCCTGCCATCTCCTGCGACCCGACCACTCGCCGGCCTTCTGGGCGCTGGTCGCCGAGGCCTTCCCGGGCCACACCGGCGCCCGGTCCTGGTTGCGCGAGAACGGGGCGCGACTGCACCGCGGCCCCGGCTGGCGCTGGGAGGAGGGGCTCAGCCCGGATCCGTCGTAGATCGTGGACGCGGGGGACGAGAGCGCCGCGAGATCGACCGAGTCGGGCTCAGCCCCTCCTGATCCGCGCGATCCGGTCCTCGATGTTGGCCGCACCGAGCTGGTCGTTGCGGGCGAGGCAGTCCTTGCGCAGCACCTGCAGACCGGCCAGGACGCCCGGGACGTCGAGCCCGAGCGACGCCGAGCGCTCCCACGCGTCGCCGGCCCGGAGCGCCTCGCCGCGGTCGGTGAGGATGAAGGCGAGGGCGCGCCACCCGTAGGGGTCGTCCTCGTCGTCCTCGATGATCTTCATCGCGGCCTGCTCGGCCCCGTCGAGGTCGCCACGGGCGCGCAGCGTCGCCGAGAGCGCGATCCACCCGGGCGCGTTCTCGCGCACGGTGGGCAGCAGCGCGACGCTCTCGCGCAGCACCACCTCGCTGCCGGCCAGGTCCCCCACGTCGCGGCGCGCGCCGCCGAGCGTGTTGAGGGACCCCGCGAAGACGCGCAGGGCGTGGGCGCGCTCGGCGAGGGCGAGGCCGCGGATGGCGGCGCCCTCCACCCGGGCCCGCTTCGCGGCCTTCAGAGCCTTCGCGCCGTCGGAGATCGTCGCGGCCGCGGTCCGCTCGGCGGCCAGCTCGGCCTGCGACTCGGGGCTCGAGAAGAACATCGCCGGCCCGGCCGCCATGCGCGCATCGTCGTCGCCGTAGTGCTCGATGCGCTCCCGGGCGACGCGCAGCCGCTCCTCGCGCTCGGCGATCGCCCGCGAGGCGCTCGTCTCGACGCGCACGGGCGAGCCCGCCGAGCGCAGCAGCGCGTCGTACTCGCGACGCACGTCCGGCCGCAGCAGCGCCTTCTCGCCCTGGTCGCAGAACGCCTTCTCGATCGAGCGCTTGTGCTGCGGCATCGGCGTGTGGGAGATCTCCTGACGCTTGACCTCCGCGGCGGCGCGTATGGCGTCAGGACCGGCATCCGGGGGGATGCCGAACCATGCGTAGAGGTCGCGGGCCGCGAGCTCCCTGAGGAAGCGCTCGCGCCGCTTCCGTGCGTCGTCATCGGCCACGGGCGGCACTCTAGTGGACCGGTAGCAGGACCGGCGCGGGTGTCACATGACGAACGGGGCCTTGTGCCATCGGGCCGACTCGGCTTCCATGGGCGAGGTTACGGATCCGTCCCTTCCGGGAAACGCGGACCGGACCACACGCGGAGGGCAGCGATGCCCCGCGACGCAGGCGAGCCCCCGGTGCCCCGGGCCTCCCTGGTCGCCCGCGATCCGAGGGGGCCTCCGCGCTCCGTCGGTCCCGTGCATGGATCGCGCGGGCCCGTTCCCTGCTGAAGGAACCGCATGAAGACGATCCTCTCGCTCGCCGTCGCGCTGGCGGCCATCCCCGTGGGTGCATCCCTCCTGGCGCCCTCCCCCGCCGAGTCGGCCGAGCCGACGCCGCCCGAGCTCGTGGCGGCGATCGCTCCCGACGCACCGCCGCTGATGGACGCGGCGGCCCTGCGCTCCCGGATCGACCGCCTGAGCGCCCGGGCGCGGACCCACTCCACCCGTCTCGGCCTTCGCGCCACCCCCCGGGGCCGCGCCGACTCCCGGGATGGCGCGCTCACGTCACGTGAGCGCCGCCTCTCCCAGATCGTCGCGTTCCTCGCCGAGCGCCGCGAGGTCGACCTCGCGGTCGACGAGCGCCCCGCGGTCCCGCGCGAACGCGCAGAGGCCCCCCTTGCCCGCCGGTACGCCGCGGTGGTCCGCCACGCGAAGCGGCTCGGCATCGACCGGCCGGCACGGCCGCGGCCGGCCGCCACGCCGGCGGGCCGCGCGGCGCAACTCGCCCGCTGGACCGCGATCGCCCGCTGGCTGGGCGACCGCACCGAGCGCCTGCGCGCCGACGAGCGCCCGCTTTCGCAGCGCATCCCCAACTACGACGCGTGGATGTGCATCGCCTCCCATGAGGCCGGCCCCGAGCACGGAGGCTGGAGGGCGAACACCGGCAACGGCTACTACGGCGGCCTGCAGATGGACCGCCAGTTCCAGCGGACCTACGCCCCGATGCTCTACCGGACCAAGGGCACGGCCGACAACTGGACCGCCGAGGAGCAGATGCGGACGGCCGAGCGGGCCCGCGTGACGCGCGGCTTCCACCCCTGGCCGAACACCGCCCGGATGTGCGGTCTGCTCTAGGAGGAAACACCTCGTCAGGCAGCCTCCACGTCCAGGTCGGCCAACTCCAGGCTGGCCCTGGCGCGCGCGGTTCCTGGCCGCGATCGAGCGGCTGAGGGCGCTACCCCGGCTCGCCTGATGGCGGACTGAGGCTCAAGCGTCGGCTCTCGGACGTCGTCTACCGCGCCCTCGTGGCCGATGCGGCCCTGACGCTCACGGAGGTCGCCGCCGTCACGAGTTCACCACCGCAGGAGTGAGGGGGCTTGACTCCCGAGGAGTAGCGATACGGAGTTCGGCCTCCTCCACCGATGCTTGGGGACCTACGGGCCGCGTGCGGCCTCCGGCCTGCGGCGAGACCCTCGAGGACCTCGCGACTGGCGCCGTAGGACTCCCGTCCTGGTCAGCCACTCGGCGTCGCGATCCCGTACATCACGAGGTCGATGAGGAAGGCGTCGTCGTACCCCTCCCGCTTCTCGCCACAACCGCGGAGCATTCCCCTGATGACGGATCCACAGAGCATGTCCACGGCCGCCGAGACCCTGGTGTCGTCCTCCGCCGCTCCCGGCGCGGCTGACGCCACGAGGGCGCCGAGACGCGCCCTGCGCGGTCCCAGGACACAGGTATCCAGAGCCAGCGCGACGTCCGACTGATACGCGCTGGCGAAAAGCAACGCCCGTAAGAAGCGCGACTGCGGCCCCTCGATCAGGAAGGCCCGGTCGTCGGCGAGAGCCGCCGCGATGCCCGCGCGAGGGGAAAGATCGGAGACCTCGTCGACGGGCGACTGCAGGCCCGCGAGCGCCGCCAGCACCATCGGGCAGACGCTCCGCCATCGCGTGTAGAGCGTCGGCTTGCCGATGGCAGCCCGGCAAGCGAGCTCTGTCATCGTCGTGGCGCGGACCCCGACTTCGCCGACCACCTCGTACACCGCCGCGATGATGGCATCGTCGATGCGCGAATCGCGCGGGCGCCCCCGCCCGCGCTTCTCGTCTTGCGCTTCCCGGCGGAGAGGACTCATTGCCACGACACTCCGATTCTCGCCAGATCGAGGACCACCGCGCGCAACCGTCCAGATGGAGCGCCGTGCGGGCGTTCGTCCCGATGGCTCACACCTGAAGCGCCGCAGCAGGTCGTCCAAGGAGCACGCAGCCTCGACGACGTCGGTCGAGCGTGCGGCCACCTACTGGAGTGGAGACCGAGGCCTTTTCAGTCGCGGCGACGACCTGCTCGGAAGCGGCCACGTTGCACTGTGCCACGAGTGAGACCGACGAGCTGCCGCTGCTGACCGACTCCATCGCGGCTACGGCGGCGGACGCGTCCTGTTGCACCTCGGCGATGATGTCGGATGCCCTGAGCATCGACGATCCCCCTTTTCTTGCTCGCGGGTTCCGGGGACGACACTCAGAAGCCGCATCGTCCGGCGAGAGGAGCTGTCGAGGGGCCACCGGCATTCGACGGCCGGACGTTATGGTCCGCGTCGTCGGGCTGCCAGCGCTGCTGGGCCTTCGAAGAGCCTGAGCGTCCTGTAACGGACACGTCCGTTCGATCGCGCGCTGGCGACTCGTCACCCGGCTACAGCTAGATGAGTGATTCCACGGACATCGCCGTGGAGACGGGGTTCGAGGCAGAGAGGTCGAAGTCGGCGGTGCCAAGTACGACACCGCCTACCCGGAGG
>LNEQ01000146.1 GCA_001464995.1 Actinobacteria bacterium Ga0077541 | reverse complement strand
CATAGCTGAGGCTATGCGTTCGACCGAGGACGCAGCATCCGCGATGATTTGCAGCGAGCCAGAACCCGGCGAAGGTTGGTTGACGCTCCACTAGCCGGCCTTCGCCAGGTAGGGCAGCCAGGCGTTCGGTTGCCTCGGCGCGGCGACCGAGATGAAGACATCCGGCCGCGGCGGCCGCGGCACGCTCCTCGGGTGCATGTCGATCTCGGCGGGCAGGCGGTTGCCCTTTCGCAGGTTGCAGGGCGCGCACGAGGTGACCACGTTCTCCCACGACGAGCGGCCGCCGCGGGAGCGGGGGATGACGTGGTCCATGGTCAGGTGCGAGCCGGCGCCGCAGTACTGGCACTCGTAGCCGTCGCGGGCGAAGACGGCGCGGCGGGAGATCTTGCGCGACTCGTGGCGCGGCACGCGCACGAAGTAGCGCAGGCGGATCACCAGGGGCGCGGCGTGGGAGGCGGTCGCGCTGCGCAGCTTGCGGGCCGCGTGCTCCAGCACCTCGGCCTTCTCCTTCAGGACCAGGACCACGGCGCGCTGCAGCGAGCACACGTTGATGGGCTCGTAGGTCGCGTTGAGGACGAGGACCTGCTGTGCCATGGCTCCTCGGGTGCACGTGGGCGAGAGGACCGGCGTACGCCTGGGCTGCCGTCTCTCACCCCGAGCCCGGGGGGATTCTAGCCTGAATCCGCCGGAGATCGTGGATGCGGGGCGTGGGAGCGCCGCGCCAGACGGGATCCGGCGTCGCACCCGCAGGGTGACCCCTCGGGTGTCTGCGATCCCGCGCATCCGCGCCGCGAGATACGGCGGATTCAGGCTCGGCCTGGACCGCCCGCGGCGCGGTAGGACCCGAGGAATGTGACACGGGTCGCGCCCTGCTCCTCGAGGGCCTGGATGGCCGAGGCCACCGGCAGATCGCGGTCGCGGCTGCCCTCGATGTCGATGAAGAACATGTAACGCCCGAGGCCGGTCTTGGTGGGCCGGCTCTCGAGCTTGGTGAGGTTCACGGCCCGCAGTGCGAACTCCTGGAGGATCGACAACAGGGCGCCCGGGCGGTCGCGGCGGGGGGCGCAGATGATCGAGGTGCGGAAGGCGCCGGGACCGAGTGCCTCCACCGGCTCGGTGCCGATCAGGATGAAGCGGGTGGAGTTGTCGCCGGTGTCGGCGATGTCGCGCGCGACCACCTCTCCCCCGTAGAGCTCGGCGGCCCGGAGGGTGCCGACCGCGGCGGTGGTGGGGTCGTCGCCCGTGCCGACGATCCGGACGGCGTCGGCCGTCGAGTTGGCCGCGATGATCTCGGCGCCCGGCGCGTGCGCGCGCAGGAAGGTCTGGCACTGGGCCGTCGCGTGGGGATGCGACATCACGCGCTCGATGGAGCCGATCGCCAGCGGACCGGACGTGATCAG
>LNEQ01000145.1 GCA_001464995.1 Actinobacteria bacterium Ga0077541 | reverse complement strand
TCATCCACCTCGCTCGGGAGGGTCACGCAGACGTCTTGGAGCGCTTCGCAGACATCCAGACTCGCATGGCCGCCGCCGACGAATCCTTGCGGGAACTTCACTTCGCCGGAAGCTCGCCACTCGTCCGGGAGCGCGTGTCCCAGGCGAGGTCAGCGATAGGGATCGCGATGGCGGCGTCTGGGGGGCTCGCGTTTATGGGGCCGCTTCTGATGGAGATGCCCGAAGGGGTCGTGCGGGTAAGGGAGAAGGCCATCGAGCGACTCGACACGGCCCGCGAGAGCCTTGACGCCATCGCCGAGGCGGTCCGCTCGACCTGAAGGCGGCTTGCCGGCGGCCGGGGACAATCGTGGGACGAAGTGCTGTCCCATGCCGCGCTCTGCTCACCCGCCGACTAGGCCAGAAACCCACTATTAGCAGGGACGAAGTGCCCGGACGATGTTCCACATCTGACGGCGGCGCCTAGGCGGGGTCGGCGCGGCTCGCGGGTGGCGTGTCCCCACCATGACCCATGGCCCGCAGGAGGGCCGCCGCGGCGCCTGCGCGGGTCGGGCCCTCGCCGATCGCCGATCGCCCGCCGCCGGCCTCCTCGAGGGGCAGGGCGCGGTCCCAGACGTAGGCCAGCCACCGCCCCTGAGCGACCTCGCGGGTGACGAGCGAGAGGCCGCGCGCGTCGAGCTCGCGGCGGATCGTCTCGAGTTCTCGTGCGTGCACCGCAGCGAGCCTCCCACGGGTCGCCGCCGCGCGCATGACGAGGACATGACCGACGGGGTCCGTCACGCCGCGACCACCATGTCGAGGTCGTAGCCTGAATCCGTCGTAGATCGTGGATGCGGGGGACGAGAGCGCCGCGTGAGATCTCGTTCATCCGCGCCGCGAGATCACGGATTCAGGCGTAGACCTCGGTGCGCGCCGGTGGGTCGGGCGCACCGCCGAGGACCTCCGCCATCAGCGGCATCAGCCGATCGGCGAAGAAGGCCTCGATGTGGTCGCGCGACTCCCAGACGTCGAAGACGCGGAAGCCGCCGTCCGGCGTCGCGCCCGCCGTGTGCATGATCAGCCCGTCCGGCGGCGCTTCGCCGAGGCCGATCGCGGAGGCGACGCGGCCGTAGTCGCCCCGGTGCCGCTCCCCGTCGTCCCACTCCAGCCGCATCGCGACCATTCGCCCGTCCGTTCCTCGCCAGGCCCCCCGGTGGGACCCTTACGTTCCAGTGATCGCACCATTTACGTGGCGACGCCAGGGCAGGGCGAGGGAGTGCCCATGCGGGGCGCCCCGCGGGGCGGCGCGTTAGCCTCGTCCGATGACCGGCACCCGACCGCCCGCGCCCGGCGCCGGCTTCGACGCGACCGTGGGCATCTCCAGGGGCGAGGGCGCCGACGGCGCCGCGCGGGCCACCCTGACGGCCGGCGAGGAGCACCTGAACCCGGCCGGGACGGTGCACGGCGGCGCCATCGCGACCCTGATCGACGTGGTGATGGGCCGCGCGGTGGCGAGCGTCTACGAGGGCGACGAGCGCCCGGTGACGATCGAGATCAAGGTCAACTACCTCGAGGCCGGCAGCATCGGCGAGCTCGTCGGCGAGTCGCGCGTCACCCGGACCGGCCGGCGCTTCATGGTGGTGCACGCCGACGTGACCCAGCGCGAGACGGGCGAGACCGTGGCCGAGGCGATGGGCACCTTCACCCGGGCCTGACGGCCCCCCGCCATCCGGCCGGGCCGGATGCGATAGTGGCGCGGTGACGGGCGACCCCTACACCACGGCCCAGGCGGCCGGCACGGCGATCCGCGAGCGGCTGGGCGAGCACCGCGCGGTGCTCGTGCTCGGGTCCGGATGGGCGCAGGTCGTCGACGCGATGGGCGACGTCCGCGACGGCATGCCGATGCACGAGCTGCCGGGCTTCCCGGCCCCGGTCGTCCAGGGCCACAGCGGCATGGCCCACTCGGTCGATGTCGCGGGCGTGCCGCTGCTCGTGCTGGCCGGGCGCTCCCACCTCTACGAGGAGCATCCCGTCGACGTCGTCGTCCACGGCGTGCGGGCCGCCGTGCTGTCGGGCTGCCGGGCGGTGATGCTCACCAACGCCGCGGGCTCGCTGGTCGCCGCCAACCGCCCGGGCACCCCGGTGCTGATCAGCGACCACCTCAACCTCACCGGGGTGAACCCGATGACGGGGGCCGATCCGCCGCCCGGGTTCCCGGCGCGCTTCTGCGACCTGTCCGACCTCTACAGCCCGCGCCTGCGCGCGGTGGCGGCGTCCGCGTCGCCCGGCATCGCGGAGGGCGTCTACGCCGGGCTCCTGGGCGGCAGCTACGAGACCCCCGCCGAGATCCGGATGCTGCGCGGCATGGGCGCCGACCTGGTCGGCATGTCGACCGTCCTCGAGGCCATCGCCGCGCGCCACCTCGGCGCCGAGGTCTTCGGGGTCTCGCTGGTCACCAACCTGGCGGCCGGCATGTCGGCCGAGGCCCTCGACCACCAGGACGTCCTCGCGACGGGACGGGCGTCGGTCGGCCGGCTCGGGGACCTGCTGCGCGCGGTGACCGCGGCGCTCTGATGTCCGGGGGCGCCTCCCGCACGCGGGCCCGCACCGAGGAGTGGATCTCGAGGGACCCCGATCCGGAGACGCGGGCCGCGCTCGAGCGGCTCCTCGCCGCGGGCGACGACGACGCGCTCGCGGAGCTGTTCGCCGGGCGCCTCGCGTTCGGTACGGCGGGGCTCCGCGGGGCGATGGGCCCCGGACCGGCGAGGATGAACCGGTTGGTGGTGCGCCAGTCCGCCGCCGGTATCGCCCGCCATCTGCTCGCCGAGGTGCCCGACGCGGCGCTGCGGGGCGTGGTCGTCGCGCACGACGCCCGGCATCGCTCCGGGGCCTTCGCGGCGGACTGCGCCGAGATCCTCTCGGCCCACGGGATCCGGGTGATCCTCCGCGAGGAGGCGGCCCCGACGCCGGTCGGCGTGTTCGCCGTGCGGCACCTCGGCTGCGCCGCCGGCATCGTGGTGACCGCGAGCCACAACCCGCCGGCCGACAACGGCCTCAAGCTCTACATGGGCGATGGCGCCCAGATCGTGCCCCCGGTCGACGGCATGGTCGCCGCGGCCATCGATGCGGTGGTAGCCGACGGCGTGCTCGTGGCCGGCCATCACGCCCCGGGGCCGGTGGAGCCGATGGGGGAGCAGGTGATCGACGCCTACCGCGCCGCGACCCTCGCGCGCGTCCCGCCGCCGGCCGCGCCGATCACCATCGCGACGACGGCCACGCACGGCGTGGGCGGTGCGCTGCTGGCCGAGCTGCTCGCGGCCGCCGGCCATCGCGACGTCCACCCGGTGCCCGAGCAGCAGGAGCCCGATCCCGACTTCCCCACGGTCGCCTTCCCCAACCCGGAGGAGCCCGGGGTCACGGACCTCCTGGCCGCCCGGATGCGAGCCTGCGGGGCCGACATCGGCCTCGCCCTGGACCCCGACGCCGACCGCGTCGCCGTGCTCGCGCCAATCGGCGCACGTGACGTGCGCCAATTGACCGGCGACGACGTCGGCGCCCTGCTCGGCGACTGGCTGCTGGGGTCCGTCACCTCCGGGCCCGGGCGGCTGGTGGTCTCGAGCGTCGTCTCGTCGTCGCTGCTGGCGCGGGTCGCCGAGCACCACGGCGCCCGCCACGCGGAGACCCTGACCGGCTTCAAGTGGCTCTCGCGGCCGGCGATCGAAGATCCCTCGGCCGTCCAGGTCCTGGCCTACGAGGAGGCGATCGGCTACGCGATCGGCCCCGACGTGCGCGACAAGGACGGCATCTCGGCGGCCCTCGCGGTGGCGTCGATGGCGGCGGCCGCACGGGCCGCCGGGCGCACGATCCTCGACGGCCTCGACGACCTGCACCGGCGCCATGGGGCGCACGTGACCGACAACTTCTCGCTGCGCGACGAGGCGCCCGGATCCGCGGCGCGCCGGGCCGCGCTGGTGGAGCGGCTGATCGCCGCCCCGCCCGGGCGGATCGGGCCGCTCGCGACGACCGGGGTGCGGGCGCTCGCCCCCGACGTCCTGCGCATCGACATGGAGTCCGGAGTGCGGGTGATCGTGCGCCCGAGCGGCACCGAGCCCAAGCTCAAGTGCTACTGCGAGGCGGTCGAGCCGGTGCCCGACGGGGACGTCGCCGCGGCCCGCGAACGCGCCCGTGCGCGCCTCGCCGAGGTCCGCGCCGGGCTGACGGCATCGCTCCTGGCCTGACGGGGGCGCCCCGGCGTGCCAAGATCACCGGGTGCTGAGCCTCGGTCGTGACACGCGCGGTTCCGTCCTCACCGGCTCCCTGCTCGGCGCCCCGGTGCGGGTGGCGGCGGTGGACGGCTACGCGCTCGAGCAGCGCGCCGCCCGGCTGGCCGCGCGTTCGGTCAAGCGTGAGAGCAAGGAGGCGGGCCTGGAGCTGGCCGCCCACTGCATCGACCTGACGACGCTCGAGGGCGCCGACACGCCCGGGAAGGTCCGCGCACTCTGCTCGCGCGCGCTGCACCCCGACCCCGACGACCCCGCGATGGCGCCGGTCGCGGCGGTCTGCGTCTACCCGGCGCTGGTCGCCGAGGCGCGGGCCGCGGTGGAGGGCTCCGGGGTGAAGGTGGCCTCGGTCGCGGGCGCCTTCCCCTCGGGGCAGAGCCACCTGGCCGACCGCCTCGACGAGATCCGGCGGGCCGTCGAGGACGGCGCCGACGAGATCGACATCGTCCTGAACCGGGGTGCGCTGCTCGCGGGCCGCCTCGACGTGGTCCACGACGAGGTCGCCGCCTCGAAGGAGGCGTGCGGCCGCGCCCACCTGAAGACCATCCTCGAGACCGGCGAGCTCGGCTCCTACGAGATGGTCAGGCTCGCCTCGATGGTGGCGATGGCCGCCGGCAGCGACGTCATCAAGACCTCCACCGGCAAGCTGCCGGTGGGCGCCACCGCACCGGTCGCGCTCTGCATGGCCGAGGCGATCCGCGAGTTCTCCGACCAGACCGGCGTCGAGGTCGGCCTCAAGCTCGCCGGCGGCATCCGCACCTCCAAGCAGGCGCTCGGGTACCTGGCGATCGTGGCCGAGACGCTCGGCCCCGACTGGCTCACGCCGGACCGCTTCCGCATCGGCGCCTCCACGCTCCTCAACGACATCGTCCTGCAGCGCCGGTTCCGGCGCACCGGCCGCTACGGCCGCACCCACGACCTCCCGGTGGACTGATGACCACGACCCCGCACCGCGCCGCCGGCGCCGACTCCGGCACGGCCGGCCTGGCGCGCGCCTTCGCCGAGTACGTGCCCTCGATCGAGGCACGCGACGTCGTCACGGTGCGCCCCCGCTACGGCCTCGTGATCGACGGCGCCGAGCGCGAGGCGCGCGAGGGCCGGGTATTCGCGACCACCGAGCCGGCCACCGGGGCCCACCTGGCCGACGTGGCCGAGGCCGGTGACGGCGACGTGGACGACGCGGTCGCGGCCGCGCGCCGGGCGTACGAGGGGGGCTGGCGCGACCTGCCCGGCCGGGCGCGCGCGAAGTACCTCTTCCGCATCGCGCGGCTCCTCCAGGACCGCTCCCGCGAGTTCGCCGTCCTCGAGTCGATCGACGGCGGCAAGCCGATCCGCGAGTCGCGCGACATCGACGTGCCGCTGGCCGCAGCCCACCTCTTCCACCACGCCGGCTGGGCCGACAAGCTCGAGTACGCCGTGCCGGGCATGTCGGCGCGCCCGCTCGGGGTGGTGGGCCAGATCATCCCCTGGAACTTCCCCCTGCTGATGGCCGCGTGGAAGATCGCGCCCGCCCTGGCGTGCGGGAACACCGTGGTGCTGAAGCCCGCCGAGACGACGCCCCTGACCGCGCTGCTGCTGGCCGAGCTCATCGCCGAGGCCGACCTCCCCCCCGGCGTCGTGAACGTGGTCACCGGGCCGGGGACCACCGGGGCCGCGCTCGCGGCCCACCCGGGCGTCGACAAGGTGGCGTTCACCGGGTCCACCGGGGTCGGCAAGGCGATCCTGCGCGCGCTGGCGGGCACGGGCACGCGCCTGACGCTCGAGCTCGGGGGCAAGGGCGCGAACATCGTGTTCGACGACGCCGCCCTCGACCAGGTGGTGGAGGGGATCGTGGACGGGATCTTCTTCAACCAGGGACACGTCTGCTGCGCCGGCTCGCGCCTGCTGGTTCAGGAGGGCGTCGCCGGGGAGCTGCTCGACCGCCTGCGCCGGAGGATCGAGCTCCTGCGGGTGGGGGACCCCCTCGACAAGAACACCGACGTCGGCGCCATCAACTCGTCCGCCCAGCTCGAGCGGATCCGGGGCTTCGTGGAGGGCGCCGCGGCCGAGGGCTGCCGTATCGACCAGCCCGCGCGCGCGATCCCGTCGGAGGGGCTCTTCTTCCCGCCGACGATCGTGAGCGGGCTCGGCGGCTCGGAGGCGATCGCCCGCGAGGAGGTGTTCGGGCCGGTGCTCGCGGTGCAGACCTTCCGCACCGAGGCGGAGGCGGTGGCGAAGGCCAACGCCACGGCCTACGGCCTGTCGGCCGGCATCTGGACCGAGAAGGGCTCGCGGATCCTCTGGACCTCGCAGCGCCTGCGGGCCGGCGTGGTCTGGGCCAACTGCTTCAACCAGTTCGACCCGGCGAGTCCGTTCGGGGGGGTCCGCGAATCGGGCTTCGGCCGCGAGGGCGGCCGCCAGGGCCTGGCGGAGTACCTCTCGCTGGCGCCGGTGGGCGCATGACCGGTCGCCTCGAGGTCCGCAAGACCTACAAGCTCTTCATCGGGGGCGCGTTCCCGCGCTCCGAGTCGGGTCGCACCACCCCCGTCACCACGCCTGACGGCCGCCTGCTCGCGCACGTGGCGCAGGCCTCCCGCAAGGACGTGCGCGACGCCGTGCGGGCCGCGCGCGGCGCCCAGGGGGCGTGGGACGGCCGCACGCCCTACAACCGGGGCCAGATCATCTACCGCGTCGCCGAGGTGCTGGAGGGGCGCTCCGCCCAGCTGGCCGGCGAGCTGGAGGCCGTCGGCGTCGCCTCCGCCGACGCGCGGGCGGACGTGGAGCGCGCGATCGACGCCGCCGTCTACTGGGCGGGCTTCGCCGACAAGCTCGACGCGCTGGCGGGTGGCGTGAACCCCGTGGCGGGGCCGTTCCTCAACCTCTCCACGACGGTCCCGCTCGGCGTCTGCGCCCTGGCCTGTCCCGGCACCGGGGTCCACGGGGTCGTCTCGCTGGTGTGCCCGGCCATCATGGCGGGCAACACGGTCGTCGCCCTGGCGGGCGGCCCGGCGGCGCTCGTGACGAGCACCCTCGGAGAGGTGATCGCCACCTCCGACGTGCCCGGGGGCGTCGTCAACCTGCTGACCGGCGACCATGCGCAGCTGCTGCCCTGGCTCGCCGACCACGACGACGTCGACCTGATCGACCTCTCGGGGGCGCCCGACGGCTCGGCCGCCGACCTCGAGGCGCGCGCCGCGGACAACCTCAAGCGCACGGTGCGCACCGGCGGGGCGGAGGACCTCCTCACCGCGATGGCGTTCTGCGAGATCCGCACCGTCTGGCACCCGGCCCGCATCTGATGACGGCGGTCCACGAGGAGGTTGCCGCCGCGCTGGCGGCCGGGCGGCCGGTGGTCGCCCTCGAGTCGACCATCATCGCGCACGGGCTGCCGCGCCCCGACAACCTGCGAGTGGCGGCCGAGATCGAGGAAGCCGTCCGCTCGGAGGGGGCGGTCCCCGCCACGATCGCCGTGGTCGGTGGACGCGTGCGCGTCGGCCTCGGCCCGGACGAGCTGGAGGTGATCGCCACCACCTTCGACGTCGACAAGCTCAGCCTGCGCGACCTCGGTCCGGGCATCGCCAGCGGACGGCCCGGGGCGACCACGGTCGCCAGTACCGCCTACATCGCCGCGCGGGCGGGCATCCGCGTCTTCGCGACCGGCGGGCTCGGAGGCGTCCACCGCGAGGCGGCGACCACCTTCGACGAGTCGGCCGACCTGGGCGGGCTCGCATCGACCCCGATCGTGGTGGTCTGCGCGGGGGTGAAGTCGATCCTCGACGTGGGCGCCACCCTCGAGCGCCTGGAGACGCTCTCGGTCCCCGTGGTCGGCTACGGCTCGGACCGCCTCGGCGGCTTCTATCTCGCGGACTCCGGCCACGGCCTGCCCTGGCGCGAGGACGATCCCGAGGGCGTGGCGGCGATCCAGCGGGCGCGCGACGCGCTCGGGCTGCCGCAGGCCCTGGTCGTCTCCAACCCGCTGCCCGTGGATCTGCAGATGGACCCCGCGCTGCACGACCGGGTGCTCGCGGAGGCCCTGGCCGCCGCCGACGCCGCCGGCATCACCGGCAAGGACGTCACCCCCTTCATCCTGGGGCGCTTCCACGAGCGGACGGCGGGGGAGAGCCTGCGGGTCAACGTCGACCTCGTGCTGCGCAACGCCCGGCTCGCGGCGCGGATCGCGGGGGCCCTCGCCGCGGGCTGAGCAGGGGGCCGGAGCGCCGCCGGTGGTGGTGGTCGGAGACGTGATGACCGACGTCATCACGCGCATGTCCGGCCCGCTCGCGCCGGGCAGCGACAGCCCGGCCGGGATCGTCCTCCGCCCGGGCGGATCGGCGGCGAACACCGCGGCCTGGCTCGGCCACCTGGGCACCCCCTCCGTCATGGTCGGAGCCGTCGGTGACGACGCCTTCGCGCGGCACGCCGAGCGCGCCCTGCGCGACCACGGGGTCGTGCCCGCGCTCGCGGTCAGGCCCGGGGCCGCGAGCGGCGCCTGCGTCGTGCTGGTCGGCGCCGACGGCGAGCGCACGATGCTCCCCGACGCCGGGGCCAACGCGCTCCTCGGCCCCGCGGACATCCCCCGGGAGCACCTGCGCGCCGGGGGGCACCTCCACCTGTCGGGCTACGCGCTGATCCGCGAGGGCAGCCGCCCCGCGGCCGTGGCCGCGCTCGCCGCCGCGACCGAGGCCGGCATGACCACCTCGGTCGACCCGGCCTCGGCGGCCCCCCTCGCGGCGATGGGCGCCCGGGCGTTCCGCGACCTCGCGCGAGGGGCGGGCCTGGTGCTCGTCACCCTGGACGAGGCGGAAGTGCTCTGCGGCACGCGGGATCCGGGGGCGGTGGCCGCCGACCTGCTGCGCGATCACGCCGAGGTGGTGGTCAAGCGCGGGCGCGACGGCGCCGACTGGCACGGCGCGGAGGGCGCGCGCGCCCACTCCCCGGCCGTGGTCCCGCCGGCGCCCGTCGTGGACACGACCGGCGCCGGCGACGCCTTCGCCGCGGCCTTCCTCTGCGCGCGGCGGGGGGGAGCCGGGCCGGAGGAGGCGCTCGGGCGGGCCTGCGCCCTGGCCGCGGACGTGGTCACCCGGGCCGGAGCGCGCCCACCGGGCTAGCCGTCGGCCCCCAGCATCGAGAAGCCCGGCTTGATGATCCGGTTGATGATCTGCAGCCGCTCGTCGAAGGGCAGGAAGGCGCTCTTCATCGCGTTGATGGTGGCCCAGCGGACGTCGTTGAGATCCCAGTCGAAGGCCTCGGCGAGGTGCTCGAACTCGGCGCTCAGGGTGGTGTCGCTCATGAGCCGGTTGTCGGTGTTCACCGTCACCCGGAAGCGGAGCTTCGTGAGCAGGCCGATCGGGTGGTCGGCGATCGAGGGGACCGCCCCGACGTGGACGTTGGACGACGGGCACAGCTCCAGCGGCACCCGCCGGTCGCGCACGAACGCCGCGAGGCGCCCGAGGCGGTGGTTGCCGTCGGCGTCCACCGAGATGTCGTCGATGATCCGGACCCCGTGGCCCAGGCGCTCGGCGCCGCAGACGTGGAGGGCCTCGGCGATCGAGGGCAGCCCGAAGGCCTCCCCGGCGTGGATCGTGATGTGGAAGTTCTCCCGCATGATCCGGGAGAAGGCGTCGAGGTGGCGGGCCGGGGGGAAGCCGGCCTCCGGGCCCGCGATGTCGAAGCCGACCACCCCCGAGTCGCGGTGCCGCAGCGCGAGCTCGGCGATCTCGACGCTCGAGGCCTGCTGGCGCATGGCCGAGCAGAGCACGCGGATCGTCAGCTGCGTGCCGGCGGAGCCGCGCGCGAACCCCGCGATGACGCTCTCGACGACCTCGTCGAGGGTCAGACCCCTCTCGATGTGGAGCTCGGGCGCGAAGCGGATCTCGGCGTAGACGACGCCGTCGGCGACGAGGTCCTCCGCGCACTCGGCCGCCACCCGCTCGATCGCGTCGCGGGTCTGCATGACGGCCACCGTGTGGGCGAACGTCTCGAGGTAGAGGACCAGGTCGTTGCGGTTGGCCCCGCGGGAGATGAGGCCGCGCAGCTCCTCGGGATCGGTGCTGGGGAGCCCGTCGTAACCGGACTCGGCCGCGAGCTCCACGATCGTGCGCGGCCGCAGGCCACCGTCCAGGTGGTCGTGCAGCAGCACCTTCGGGGCGCGGCGGACGTTGTCTGAGTCGATTCTCATGTGCCCACGCTAGAGCACCGGGCCCCGGTTCCGAAGGGGCGCGCGCCGGGGCGGGCCCTACAATCCCCGCCATGGCGATCGAGATCATCGGGATCGACGGCGATGACACCCTCTGGCACAGCGAGGGCCACTTCCACGTCACCGAGCAGGCGTACGTGGAGCTGCTGGCGCCGTGGGTGGACGCCGAGACGGCCTCGTCGGCCCTCCTCGAGTCGGAGCGGCGCAACCTCGCGGTGTTCGGCTACGGCGTGAAGGGCTTCACGCTCTCGATGATCGAGACGGCCCTGACCCTCACGGAGCACCGGATCGACGGCATCCACATCGAGCGCATCATCTCCCTCGGCAAGGAGCTGCTGACGCATCCGGTCGAGCTCCTGGACGGCGTCGCCGAGACCATCGACGTGCTCGGCCGCGACCACCGGCTGGTGCTGATCACCAAGGGCGACCTGTTCCACCAGGAGTCGAAGGTGGCCGCCTCGGGGGTGTCCGACCTCTTCGAGCGCATCGAGATCGTCGCCGAGAAGGACACGCCGACCTACTCGCGCGTGCTGGAGGCGATGGGCTCCGACCCTGACGGCTTCTGCATGATCGGCAACTCGGTGCGGTCGGACATCGCGCCGGTGCTGGAGCTGGGCGGCGCGGGGGTCCACGTGCCCTACCACGTGACCTGGGCGGTGGAGCACGCCGAGCTCGACCCCTCGCACCCCCGCCTCGCGCGGGTCACCGAGATCCGCCAGGCGCCCTCGGCGATCGCCGCGCTCGAGGGCGTGCGGTGAGCGTCGACTGGGCGCGCCTGCGCGCGGAGGCCGCGGAGATGACCCGGCGCTCCTACGCCCCCTACTCGGGGGTGCTCGTGGGCGCCTGCGGCCTCGCCGACGACGGCCGCCTCGTGCGCGGCTGCAACGTGGAGAACGCCAGCTACGGCGTCACCCTGTGCGCGGAGTGCGGCCTGGTGAGCGACCTGGTGGCGACCGGCGGCGGGCGCCTGGTGGCCGTGGCGGTCGTCGCTGGAGACGGGGCGCCGCTCGCGCCCTGCGGGCGCTGCCGCCAGCTGCTGTACGAGCACGGCGGGGAGGGCCTGGCCGTCGACGCCGGGCCGGGCTCCGCGCCGACCCCTCTCGGCGACCTCCTGCCGGGCGCCTTCGGCCCGGACGACGTGTCGGCGCGGGCGGGCCGGTGAGCATCTCCGCCGTCGAGGTGATCGTCGCCAAGCGCGACGGCGCCGAGCTCACCGACGCGCAGATCCGCTGGTTCCTCGACGCGTACACCCGCGGTGAGGTGGCCCACGAGCAGGCGTCGTCGCTGCTGATGGCGATCGTCTTCCGCGGGCTCGGGCCCCGCGAGCTCGCCACCTGGACGGACGCGATGATCCGCTCCGGGGAGAGGCTCGACCTCTCGTCGGTGCCCGTCCCGACGGTCGACAAGCACTCCACCGGTGGCGTCGGCGACAAGATCTCCCTGCCGCTCTGCCCGCTTGTGGCCGCGTGCGGCGCGGCCGTGCCGCAGCTGTCGGGCAGGGGCCTCGGCCACACGGGCGGCACGCTCGACAAGCTCGACGCCATCCCCGGCTTCCGGTCGGACCTCACCGGCGCCGAGTTCGTCCGCCAGCTCGCCGGCATCGGAGCCGTGATCTGCGCCGCCGGGGCCGGACTGGCGCCCGCCGACGGCAAGCTCTACGCCCTCCGGGACGTCACCGGGACGGTCGAGTCGATCCCCCTGATCGCCAGCTCGATCATGTCCAAGAAGATCGCCGAGGGCACCGACGCCCTGGTCCTCGACGTCAAGGTCGGCATCGGCGCGTTCATGCGCGACCGCGACCGGGCGCTCGAGCTCGCGCGCACGATGGTCGGCCTCGGCGAGGCCCACGGCGTGCGCACCTCGGCCCTGCTGACCGACATGGACACGCCCCTCGGCCGTACCGCCGGCAACGCCCTCGAGGTGGCCGAGTCGCTCGAGGTGCTCGAGGGCGGCGGCCCGGCCGACGTGGTGGAGGTCACGCTCGCGCTGGCCCGCGAGATGCTGGGGCTGGCGGGGATCGACGCCGACCCGGCCGCGGCCCTCGCGGACGGGCGCGCGATGGACCGCTGGCGGGCGATGGTGCGGGCCCAGGGCGGCGATCCCGACGCCCCGCTGCCCGTCGCCCCGCTCGTCGAGGAGGTGCGCGCCCCGGATGCGGGCGTCGTCGGCGCCGTCGATGCGTTCGCCGTCGGCATCGCGGCCGTGCGGCTGGGCGCAGGCCGGGCCCGCAGGGAGGACCCCGTCAGCCCGTCCGCGGGGGTCGTGCTGCGGGTCTCGCCGGGCGACCGGGTGACCGCCGGCCAGGTGCTGGCCGAGCTCCACGCGGACGACGACGGCCACATGGAGGCCGGGCGGGCCGCCTTCGACGGCGCGATCCGCATGGGCGGGCCCCCTGGCGCGCCGCGCTCCCGCATCCTCGAGAGGGTCGCGGCCCCCTGACATCGTCAGGGTGACGGTCGCCGGACGTATCCCCGGACGCCATACCGCCGTCCGGGCCGAGCCTGTATAAGCCCGCTACGGCCCATCCGACTGCGCGGGACAAGCCCCGCGACGGAGCTCGACGCTGGAAGGCTTTGTTCGGGGCGCTCGCCGTGACGGCGACGCTCGGTTTGGTCGTCGCGTGCGGCGATGACGACGACGACTCGGCGGCGGGCGGGACGACCGCCGCGGAGGCCCCGGCGTCGGACCTCAAGGCGGGTCTGGTGAGCGACGTCGGCAAGTTCAACGACCGCTCGTTCAACCAGTCGGCGCTCGAGGGCCTGGAGCGCGCCCAGGAGGAGCTGGGCATCGAGGGGCGGCCCGTGGAGTCGGTCGCGGCCGGCGACTACATCGCCAACCTGACCACGCTCGCCCGTGGCGACTACGACCTGACGGTCGCGGTCGGCTTCCTGATGGCGGATGCGGTGGACACCGTGGCCACCAAGTTCCCCGACAGCAACTTCGCGATCGTGGACTTCCCGAACGTCGCCCTCAAGAGCACGCCCGCCAACGTGCGCGGCCTGACCTTCGCGACCAACGAGAACAGCTACCTGATCGGCTACATGGCGGCCAAGATGGCCGAGGCCGATGACGGCGACGCGATCAGCGCGGTCGGTGGCCTGAAGATCCCGACGGTCGACATCTTCATCGCCGGCTACAAGGCGGGCGCCGAGGCGGCCGTCCCGGGCATCCGGGTCCTGGTCGACTACTCGCAGGACTTCGTCGCCCAGGCGAAGTGCAAGGAGAAGGCCCTCGACCAGATCTCCAAGGGCTCGAAGGTCGTCTTCCAGGTGGCCGGTGGATGCGGCCTCGGCGCGCTGTCGGCGGCCGCCGACGAGGGCGTCTGGGGCGTCGGCGTCGACCGCGACCAGTCGGACCTCGGCGACCACATCCTCACGAGCGCCGTGAAGCGCGTCGACACCTCGGTGTTCGAGAGCATCAAGGCCGTGGCGGACGGGACCTTCACGGGCGGCGAGGACGCGACCTTCAACCTCGCCAACGACGGCGTCGCGCTCGGCACGACCAGCGCGGAGGTCCCGCAGGAGCTGCTCGACGAGGTCGAGGACCTCAAGCAGCAGATCATCGACGGCGAGATCACGGTCCCGTCGGAGCTGTAGGACCACGGACGGCGGACCGGTCGTGACGTCGGCCGTCCCCGGTGGAACCGCTCCCCCGGCGCCTCGTGCGCCGGGGGAGTCGGTGCTGGAGCTGAAGGGGATCACCAAGAGGTATCCGGGGGTCGTGGCGTCCGATGACGTCTCGTTCGACCTCCGCAAGGGCGAGGTGCACGCCCTGCTCGGCGAGAACGGCGCCGGCAAGTCGACCCTGATGAACGTGCTCTACGGCCTCACGACGCCCGACGAGGGCGAGATCCGGGTCCGGGGCGAGAGGGTGGACATCCACTCGCCGAGCGATGCGATCGCGCTCGGCATCGGCATGGTGCACCAGCACTTCATGCTGGTCCCGGTCATGACCGTGGCGGAGAACATCGTGCTCGCCGTCGAGCCAAGGCGCGGGCCCCTCTTCGATCGCGACCAGGCCGCCGCGCGCGTACGGGCGATCTCCGACCGCTACGGGCTCGCGGTCGAGCCCGACGCCCTGGTCGAGGACATCACCGTCGGCATGCAGCAGCGGGTGGAGATCCTGAAGGCGCTCTACCGGGGCGCCGACATCCTCATCCTCGACGAGCCGACGGCCGTCCTCACCCCGCAGGAGGCGAAGGAGCTCGAGCAGATCATCGCGAGCCTCACCTCCCAGGGCACGTCCGTCATCTTCATCACGCACAAGCTCAACGAGGTCCTCGACGCCGCCGACCGGGTGACCGTCCTGCGGCGCGGCAGGGTCATCGCCACCCAGACGACCGAGGGCGCGACCGAGGCGAGCCTCGCCACGCTGATGGTGGGGCGCGAGGTCGTGCTGCGCATCGACAAGGCGCCGGCGAAGCCCGGCAGACCACGCCTGGAGATCCACGACCTGGTGGTCCACGACGACCGCGGACTCGAGGCCGTGCGCGGCCTGTCGCTCCAGGTCGCCGCGGGCGAGATCGTCGGCGTCGCCGGCGTGGACGGCAACGGCCAGGCCGAGCTGATCGACGCGATCACCGGGCTGCGCCGACCGACGTCCGGGCGGATCGTCGCCGACGGGCGCGACATCACCGGCGGGAGCCCGCACCAGGCCCTCGAGGCGGGCGTCGGGCACATCCCGACCGACCGCCAGCACCGGGGCCTGGTGATGGACTTCAGCCTGGCCGAGAACATCATCCTGCACGACTTCGACAAGCCACCCGCCGCGCGCGGCGGGTGGATGTTCCCCCGCCGGGTGGAGGCGGCCGCCGCGCCGCTGCTCGCCGAGTTCGACGTGCGCGGCGGCGGCCCGAAGGCGCACGCGAACTCGCTCTCGGGCGGCAACCAGCAGAAGGTCATCATCGCGCGCGAGATCTCCCGTGACCCGGCGGTGCTGGTGGCCTCCCAGCCGACCCGCGGCATCGACGTCGGCGCCATCGAGTACGTCCACCAGCGCCTGATCGCCGAGCGCGACGAGGGCCGGGCGATCCTCCTCGTCTCGCTGGAGCTGGAGGAGGTGCTGTCGCTGTCCGACCGCATCCTCGTGATCTTCGAGGGCCGCATCGTGGCCGAGTTCGCCCCCGGCGTCGGCCGTGAGGAGCTCGGCGAGGCGATGCTCGGCATCGGGACGCGCGCGTGAGCACGACCGCGCCGCCGCCGGCCGCGCCTCCACCCGCCGCTCCCGCCGGACCTCCGCCCGGGCCCGGCGGGCTCTGGGGGCTGATGGCGCCCTCGGCCGGCGGCTTCTTCACGTCGATCGCGACCACGATCCTGGCGTTCCTGATCGGCGGCGTCGTCGTCGCCGCGACGGGCCACAACCCCCTCTCCACCTACAAGGGGATCTTCAACGGGACCGGGCTCAACTGGTTCTTCCCCTGGGTGACCGGGTCGGACCGCGAGAACGCGGCCTTCAACCTGCAGCAGACGCTGCTCCTCACGACGACCCTGATCTTCGTGTCGATGGCCGTCGCCTTCGCCTTCCGCTGCGGCCTGTTCAACATCGGCGGCCAGGGCCAGTGGACCGTCGGCGCCATCGTGTCGGTGTGGGTCGGCTCCTCGTTCGCCGACATGTTCGGCCCCGCCCACATCGTGCTCGCCATCGTGCTCGCGGCGCTTGCGGGGGCGGTCTGGGCCGGCATCGCCGGCATCCTCAAGGCGACCGTCGGCGCCCACGAGGTGATCACCACGATCATGCTCAACTGGATCGCCTACTGGATCGGCAGCTACCTCTTCGGGCTCGGGGGACCCCTCCAGAACGACCAGAACGCGTCGGTGCCGATCTCCAACGACGTCGTGGACAGCGCGAAGCTGCCGGTCATCTGGGGCGACGCCCAGCTGCAGGGCCTCCACATGGGCATCACCCTCGCGATCTTCGGGCTCATCGCCTACTGGCTGATCCTGTCGCGCACGACCCTCGGCTTCCGGGTGCGGGCGGTCGGCCGCAATGCCGAGGCGGCCCGGTACGGCGGCATCAGCGTCGGCCGCAGCTACTTCATGGCGATGGCGATCGCGGGCTCGTTCGCCGGCCTCGGCGGCGCGATGGACATGCTCGGCTGGCAGTTCCGCCTCGGCCAGCTCGACGTCCAGACCAACGTGATCGGCTTCACCGGGATCGCGGTGGCGATGCTCGGGCGCAACACGGCGGTCGGGGTGTTCTTCGCGTCGCTCCTGTTCGGCGCGCTGCTCTACGGCACCTCGACGCGCAGCCTCGACCCCGAGGTCTTCGCACCGCAGCTCGCGGGCAACCTGGCCACGATGATCCAGGCGCTGGTGCTGCTGTTCATCGGCGCCGACCTCCTGATCCTCTACCTCTGGAAGCGGCGCGGCCTTCCGCGGTTCCGCCTTCCGCACCTGCCGCGCAGGACCCCCCGCCCGCCGGCCTCTGTGAGCACCCTGGTGGCCCAGGAGGCCGTGGTCCGGCCGCCGCGCACTCCCCTGCTCGAGGGGGCGCAGGCGTGGGCCAGGGCGCACGCCCCGGGGCGCGACCGGGCGATCGCGATCGGGGCGATCGCCCTCGGAGTCGTCGCCCTCCTCGTCGCGGTGCCGCCGTTCCTCGTCCGCCAGCCCGCCGTGCCGATCGCCATCGGGATCATCGCCGTCGCCCTCGCGGCGTCGGCGGTGCTGCGGGGCGAGCAGCGCCTGGGATACATCGGGATCGGGGTCGGTCTGGTCTTCGGCACGCTCGGGGCGATGGCGACCGAGTCGAGCGTGTCCAACCTGGAGTCGGTGGTGGTGTGGTCGGCGCTCACGGCCTCGATGCTCCGATTCGCCACCCCGCTCATCTTCGCGGCCCTCGGGGGCATGTTCTCCGAGCGCAGCGGGGTCGTGAACATCGGGCTCGAGGGCATGCTCCTGGTCGGGGCGTTCTTCGGGATCCTCGGCGCCGACAAGTTCGACTCGTGGATCGCGGGCGTGGTGCTCGCGGCCATCGCCGGTGGGCTTCTGGCCGGCATCCACGCCGTCCTCTCGATCCATCTGCGCGCCGATCAGATCCTCAGCGGCACGGCCGTCTGGTTCCTCGCGGTCGGCCTCACCGGCTACCTGTTCATCGACATCTACGGACCCGAGGGCACCCCCGGCGGCATCCCGGCGATCCCGGACCTCGAGCTGGGATTCATCGAGGGCGTCCCGTACTTCGGCGACGCCTTCGGAAGCCTCAACCTCATGATCTGGGTCGGTCTCGCGCTGGTGCCGCTGTCGTACTACGCGATCTTCCGGACCGCCTTCGGGCTGCGCCTGCGCTCGGTCGGCGAGCACCCCGAGGCCGCCGAGACGGTCGGCCTGTCGGTGTACCGCATCCGCTACACCGCCGTGATCATCTCGGGGGTCTTCGGAGGCCTGGGCGGCGCGTTCCTGTCGATCGGCTTCGTCAACTCGTTCAGCGAGCGGATGACCGCGGGCGCCGGTTTCATCGCCCTGGCGGCGTTGATCTTCGGCAACTGGCGCCCGAAGGGGCTGTTCCTCGCCTGCCTGCTCTTCGGTTCGTCGAGCGCGATCGCCCAGCGCCTGCCGGTCTACTCCGACTCGCTGGCGATCCTCTTCGAGGCGCTGCCCTACGTCCTCACCCTGATCGCGGTCGCCGGGATCGTCGGCCGGCCGCGCCCGCCCGCCGCCGTCGGCATCCCGTACGTGAGGAAGTAGGGGCCTACGAGCCCCGGTAGGTGCTGTAGGCGAAGGGGGAGACCAGCAGCGGCACGTGGTGGTGCTCGGCGGGCGCGCTCACGCTGAAGCGCACGGGCACGAGGTCGAGGAACCCGGCGCCGGCGAAGTGGGCGCCCACGGCGAAGGTGAGCTCGTAGACGCCCGCCGTGAAGGCGTCGCCCTCGAGGAGGGCCCCGGTGCGCCCGTCCGCGTCCGTGACGCCCTCTGCGACGAGCCGGCCGTCGCGGTGCACGGTGACCGCGATCCCCGCCGCCGGCCGGCCGGCGGCCGTGTCGAGCACGTGGGTCGTGAGCCGGCCGCTCACCGGGCCATCGTGAGGGTGATCGTGCCGAACGCGTTGAAGGGATCGGTGTAGACGCCCTCCACCACCGGGTCGCGGGTCATGTTCCGCGCGGTGAAGGAGACCGACGCGAGCCCGGGGTACCGCTCCAGCAGGCGCTCGCCCATCACGTGCACGAGGTGCTGGATCGACTCGCTCACCAGGTCCTCGAAGACCGCCGCGCAGACGTCGCGCACCTGCTCGCCGGCCACGTACCGCGCCGGGTCGCCGCCGAGCGCGTCCCGCGGATCGGCGTAGCGCCAGTCCACGTCGAGGGCGATGTAGAGCGGCCGGTCGCGGCGCTCGGGGAGCGTCGTGTAGTCGTCGCGGACGAAGGCGGTGAAGGCGCTGCCGGTCAGCTTCAGCAGGGCCATCCCGTGGCGTCCGGAGGCGACCGACTCGATCACCGTCCCCGCGCCCTCCCGGCCGAGGCGCACCTCGGCCACCGAGCGGTCGCCCGGGACGCGGTCGAAGAGCACCCCGCCGCGGCCCGCCGGATCGAACCGGATCTCGTCGCCCGTCATCCGCAGGGCCTCCATCTGCGGGTAGCCGCCGAGCAGATGGACCCCGAGGTGGTGGAGCAGGCTCTCCATGGTGGCGCCCGTCCAGGAACCCGTCTCGCGGAGCACGAGGTTCTTCATCGAGTCGGTCGCGACGACCACCGAGTTGTCGGCCTCGGTGTACGACGGCAGGAAGTTGTCGCCGAAGACCTCGACCGTGACCAGAGCCGCGACGAGGGCGTTCGAGCGGCCGGTGAAGCCCGACTCGGGCACCGCCGGCAGACCCTCGAGCGGGGCCGCATGATGCCGGTAGACCGGCACCGAGGCCTTCCCGTAGGTGATCGTGTAGTCGGTCATGGGCGCAACCGTATCCGAGGGCGCCGCGGGTGGTTCGGCGTCAGGGCCCCCGACGTCGTATCCTCCCGCTCTTGGAGGCCACGCTTCAGCCACGGGACCTCGCCGACGCGCTCGCGGCGCGCGGCGCCCACCCGACCGCACTCCCGCTGGCGGGCGGCACCGACCTGATGGTCGAGATCAACTTCGACCGCCGCCGGCCGGAGCGCATCCTCGACCTCAGCCGCATCGCCGAGCTGGCCGGGTGGGACCGCGAGGGCGACGAGCTGGTGATCGGCGCGGGCGTGACGCACGCGCGCCTGGAGGGGGAGATGGGGGGCCTCGCGCCGGGGCTCGGGATGGCGGCCCGCACCATCGGCTCCCCGCAGATCCGCAACCGCGGAACGATCGGGGGCAACATCGCCACCTCCTCGCCCGCCGGGGACGCCCTGCCGCCGCTCGTGGCGGCAGGGGCGCGGGTCGAGCTCGCGTCCGCCACCGCCTCGCGCTCGGTGCCCATCTCGGAGTTCTGCACCGGCCCCAAGCGCAACGTCATGGCGCCCGACGAGCTGATCACCGCCGTCCGCGTCCCGGTCGCGCAGGGCCCCCAGCAGTTCGCCAAGGTGGGACCGCGCAACGCCATGGTGATCGCGGTCTGCTCGCTGTCGGTGCATCTCGACGCCGTGGCGCGCACCGTGCGGACCGCCATCGGCTCCGCCGCCCCGACCATCGTCCGCGCCACCGAGGCCGAGGCCTTCATGGAGGGGGTCCTCGACGAGCGCGGCGCATGGGAGCGCCCGGGGCCGCTGCCCGCCTCGGCTCTCGCGCGCTTCGGCGAGCTGGTGGCGGCCGCCGCCCGGCCGATCGACGACGTCCGCGGGAGCGCCGCCTACCGCCGCCACGCCCTCGCGGTGCTCGGCCGCCGCACCCTGTCGTGGTGCTGGCAGGAGCATCGCGCGTGAAGCTCATCCTGACGGTCAACGGCGAGATCCACGAGGTCGAGTCGATCTGGGAGGGCGAGAGCCTGATGCACGTGCTGCGCGAGCGGCTCGCGCTGCCCGGCGCGAAGAACGCATGCGAGCAGGGCGAGTGCGGATCGTGCTCGGTGATGCTCGACGAGGTCCTCGTGTGCAGCTGCCTCGTGCTCGCGCGCCAGGCCCAGGAGCGGTCGGTGGTGACCGTGGAGGGCCTCGCGCCGCCCGACGACGTCGGCGTGGTGCAGCAGGCCTTCATCGAGACGGGCGCGGTGCAGTGCGGCTTCTGCACCCCCGGCTTCATCATGGCCACCGAGGATCTCCTGCGGCGCTCTCCGGCGCCCGACGACGCAGAGATCCGCGAGGCCCTGGCCGGGAACCTCTGCCGGTGCACGGGCTACGAGAAGATCCTCGACGCGGTGCGTCTCGCCTCGGCGCGGCTCGGGGCGATGGGATGAACGGCGCCGTCCTGATCGAGGGCTGCGCGATCGCGACGGTGGACGCGGCCGGCACCGAGCACGACGAGGGCTGGATCCTGACCGAGGCGGGCGTGATCACCGCGCTCGGCGGCGGGGCGCCCCCGGCCCTGCCCGAGGGCGGCCGGCGGATCGACGCGCGCGGCCGCCTCGCCACGCCGGGCCTGGTGAACTGCCACCACCACCTCTACCAGTGGGCGACGCGCGGGCTGGCGCAGGACGCGATCCTGTTCGACTGGCTGACCACGCTCTACCCGATCTGGGCCGGGATCGACGAGGAGATCACCTACCGCGCCGCGCGCGGAGGGTTGACGGCGCTGGCGATGTCCGGCTGCTCCACGACCACCGACCACCACTACCTTTTCCCGCGCGAGGGGGGCGACCTGCTCGCGGCCGCGATCGGGGCCGCCGGGAGCCTCGGGCTGCGCTTCCACCCCTGCCGCGGATCGATGGACCTCGGGCGCTCGTCCGGGGGCCTCCCGCCGGACGAGGTCGTCGAGGACCGCGACGCCGTGCTCCTCGCCACCGAGGCCGCGATCGACCGCTGGCACGATCCCGCCCCCGGGGCGATGGTGCGCATCGCCGTCGGGCCCTGCTCGCCCTTCACCGTCACGGCCGGGCTGATGCGCGACGCGGCCGCGCTCGCCCGCCGCCGGGGGGTGCGCATGCACACCCACCTTGCCGAGACGGTCGAGGAGGAGGCCTTCTGCCTCGAGAGCTTCGGGGTGCGGCCGGTGGAGTACCTCGACGACCTCGGGTGGCTCGGCCCCGACGTCTGGCTGGCGCACTGCGTGCACCTGGCCGACGACGAGATCGCCCGGTTCGCGGCCACGGGAACATCGGTGGCGCACTGCCCGTCGTCGAACGCGCGGCTCGGGGCCGGGATGGCCGCGGCGGCCGATCTCGTGGCGGCCGGCGTGGCCGTCGGACTCGGGGTCGACGGAGCGGCGTCCAACGAGTCGGGAGAGCTCGCGGTGGAGATGCGCCAGGCGCTGCTGGTGGCGCGGCTGCGCGGCGGGCCGACCGCCATGAGCGCCCGCACGGCCCTGGCGCTCGGCACGATCCATGGTGCGCGCTGCCTGGGGAGGGCGGACGAGATCGGATCGCTCGAGCCGGGCAAGCGCGCCGACATCGCCCTCTGGCGCGTCGACGACGCCGGGCAGGCCGGCCTCGCCGATCCGGTGGCGACGCTCGTGATGGGACCGCCGCGCCAGGTGGAGACGCTGCTGGTCGACGGCGCCCCGGTCGTCGAGCGGGGCGCGCTCGTGACCGCCGACCTCGACGAGATCGCCCGCGACGCCGCCGCCGCCAGCGCGCGGCTGCGCCGATGAGCACCTCCGGCACCCGCGTCCTGCCGCTCGGGCGCATCGGCGAGAGCGTCCTGCGGGCCGACGGCCGGCCGAAGGTGCGGGGGGAGTTCGCATACGCCTCCGACCTCGGGGCCGACCGCATGCTCTGGGGCGCGACGCTGCGCAGCCCGCACCCGAGCGCGCGCATCCGGGGCATCGACATCACCCGGGCGCTCACCCTGTCGGGCGTCCACGCGGTGCTGACGCACGCCGACGTCCCGGGCAGGACGACCTACGGCATGGAGATCTCCGACCAGCCGGTGCTGGCGATCGACCGGGTCCGGTACGAGGGCGAGCCGGTGGCGATCGTGGCCGCCGACCACCCCGAGACGGCGCGGCGGGCGATCGAGCGGATCGTGGTCGACTACCTGCCCGAGGACCCGCTGACCGATCCCGAGCGGGCGATCATGCCGGGCGCTCCGCGGCTGCACCCGGGCGGGAACCTGCTGCGCCGCGTCACCATCCGCCACGGCGACCCCGGCGCCACCGCCGAGGTCGTGGTGCGCGGGGAGTACGCGGTCGGCATGCAGGACCAGGCCTTCCTCGGGCCGGAGGCCGCGCTCGCCGTGCCCGCCGAGGACGGCGGCATCGACCTGCACGTCGCCACGCAGTGGCTGCACGTCGACCAGGGCCAGGTGGCCGCGTGCCTCGGCCTGCCGCCCTCGCTGACCCGCCTGCACCTGTCGGGCGTGGGGGGCGCCTTCGGGGGCCGGGAGGACCTCTCGATGCAGGTGCACGTCGCGATGCTCGCCCTGCACACGGGCCGGCCGGTGAAGATGGTCTATTCGCGCGAGGAGTCGTTCTTCGGCCACGTGCACCGGCACCCGGCCCGGATGGAGTACGAGCACGGCGCCGACCGGGACGGGCGGCTGGTCTACGTGCGGGCCCGGGTCGTGCTCGACGGGGGCGCCTACGCCTCGAGCAGCACCGCCGTCGTCGCCAACGCCGCCACCTTCGCCTGCGGGCCCTACGACGTGCCCAACGCCGAGGTCGAGGCCATCGTCACCTACACGAACAACCCGCCCTGCGGCGCGATGCGCGGCTTCGGCGCGGTCCAGGTGGCCTTCGGCCACGAGTCGCAGATGGACCGCCTCGCGGCCGAGCTCGCGCTCGACCCGATCGAGATCCGCCTGCGCAACGCCCTCGCGACCGGGATGAGGCTGCCCACGGGCCAGCTGGTCGACGGCCCGGCGCCGGTGCGCGAGCTGCTCGAGGGGCTGCGCGACATGCCCCTGCCCCCCGACGTGGTGCCCGTTGACCCGCGCGAGTTCCCCGGCGGCGTCTCCAACAGCACGCACGGGGAGGGCACCCGGCGCGGCGTCGGAGTCGCCGTCGGGTTCAAGAACATCGCCTTCGCGGAGGGCTTCGACGACTACTCCACGGCCCGGGTGCGCATCTCGCGCGACGACGGGGGCCCGCTGGTCGAGATCCACACCGCCGCGGCCGAGGTGGGACAGGGGCTCGAGACGGTCCTCGCCCAGATCGCGCGCACCGAGCTCTCGCTCGAGCGCGTGCGGGTGCTGCCGGCCGATACGCAGGTCGGCTCGGCGGGCAGCACCTCCGCCTCGCGCCAGACCTGGATGACCGGCGGCGCGGTCCAGCTCGCCTGCGCACGCCTGCGCGAGCGCCTGCACGAGGCGATCGACGGGCCGATCGAGGAGACCGCCGTCTACCGCCACCGCCCCACGCAGGCGCTCGATCCGGACACGGGCCAGGGCGACTCGCTGGTGGCGTTGGCGTTCGCGGCCCACCGCGCGGTCTGCGACGTCGACGTCGAGCTCGGCATCGTGCGGGCGGTGGAGATCGCGACCACGCAGGACGTCGGGCGCGTGATGAACCCCCTGGCGCTCGAGGGTCAGATCCACGGCGGCATCGCCCAGGGGCTCGGCCTCGCGCTGATGGAGGAGATCCAGATGGAGGAGGGCCGGGTGCGCAACGCCTCCTTCACCGACTACCTGATGCCCACGGTGCTCGACATGCCCCAGGTGCGCATGCGCATCAGCGAGACCCCGCACCCCCACGCCCCGTACGGGCTCAACGGGGTGGGGGAGATGCCCACGATCGCCTCGACCCCGGCGATCGTGGCGGCCGTCCGCGACGCCAGCGGCCGGCCGCTGACGCGGGTGCCGCTCCGGCCGTCCGACATCGCCGGCGTGTGAGCGGGGCGGCGGGCCGCGAGGAGTTCGTCGGCCGATTCGGGCACGTCGCCGAGGGGTCGCCCTGGGTCGCCGGGGCCGCGTGGGAGCGCGGGCCCTTCGCCGGCCGCGCCGAGATGGCCGCGGCGTTCGCCGCGGTCATCCGCGAGGCGCCGCCCGAGCGGCAGCTGGCCCTCATCCGGGCGCACCCCGAGCTCGCCGGGCGGGCCGCCCTGGCGGGCGAGCTGACGCGCGAGTCGGCCGGGGAGCAGGCCTCCGCGGGGCTCGACCGCCTCGTGCCGGCCGACCTGGAGCGCGTCGCCCGGCTGAACTCGGCCTACCGCGAGCGGTTCGGCTTCCCCTTCGTGATCTGCGTGCGGGGCCGCAGCGTGGCCGAGATCCTCGACGCCGGCGAGGCCCGCCTGGGCGACGACCCCGATGCCGAGCGGGCGGCCGCCGTCGAGGAGATCGCCGCGATCATCGCGCTGCGCCTGACGGAGAGCCCGTGAATCCGGCACCGGCCCGCCGGTACCATCCGACCTCCGGGCGGGGCCGACCAGGGAGCGAGTTCATGTCCGTCGTGCGGGGTGGCACCTCAGGGCGGGCGGGACGATGACGGGGCCGCACGCACGCACCGTCGTCCGGCGCGACCACGCCGTGATCGCCCCGGAGACCCACGTCCCGGGGCCGGTTCCGGGCTGGAGCGGGTCGGAGCACGTCCGCCTGATCAGCCCGGCCATGGGGGCGGGGTTCTCGATGTCGCTCGTGGCGATGCCCGCCGGCGCCGGCGCCGGCCCTCCTCCTGACGGCGCCGGCCGGTTCGCCTACGTCCTCGAGGGCGCTCTCGCCCTGGAGGCCGACGCCGGTCCGCGGATCCTCGGCGCGGGCGGCTACGCCTACATCCCGCCCGGCACCGCCCATTCGCTCACCGCGTCGGCGGCGGCACGCGTCTGCGTCATCGACAAGCCCTACGTGCCCGTCCCCGGTGCCCCGCACGGCCGCCTCATCGTCGGGGAGGCCGCCGACCGCCCACCCGAGCCGATGCTCGGCGACCCGGCCCTCACGGTGCGTCAGCTCCTGCCCGAGGAGCCCGCGCTCGACCTGGCCGTCAACCTGATGGCCTTCGCGCCCGGCGCGGCGCTGCCGTTCGTCGAGACGCACGTCATGGAGCACGGGCTGCTGGTGCTCGAGGGCACGCTGGTCTACCGCTTCGCCGACCACTGGTATCCGCTCGGAGCCGGCGACGCCGTCTGGATGGGCCCCTTCTGCCCGCAGTGGTGCTGCGCCTACGGGCCGGGCCGGGCCGAGTACCTGATCTACAAGGACTGGAACCGGGAGGCCGGCGCATGAGGGCGCCGATCGACACGGAGCGGCTCAGCGCGGAGATCGAGGAGCTCGCGCGGATCTCCGACTCGCCCTACCCCTCGGTGACGCGCGTCCTGTTCACCGAGGCCGACATGCGTGCCCGCCGCTGGCTGACCGGGCGGATGGAGGACGCCGGGCTCGCCGTCCGGGTGGACGCCGTCGGCAACATCTTCGGCCGCTGGGAGGGCACCGACCCCGACGCGGCCGCGGTCGCGACCGGTTCGCACACCGATGCGATCCCCGACGCCGGCCGCTTCGACGGCGTCATCGGCGTCCTCGGGGGCCTCGAGGCGATCCGCGCGCTGCAGGCGGCGGGCGTGCGGCCACGGCGCGCGATCGAGCTGATCATGTTCACCGCCGAGGAGCCCACCCGCTTCGCGTTCGGCTGCCTCGGCAGCCGGGTGCTGGCCGGCGTCGTCACCCCCGAGCGCCTGGAGCGCCTTCGGGACGCCGAGGGCCGGACGCTCGACGACGCACGCGCGCAGGCCGGGGTGTCCGGGCCGATTCCCGGCGCACGGCTGGCGGCGGGCGCCTATGCGGCCTTCGTCGAGCTCCACATCGAGCAGGGTCCCGAGCTGGAGAGGACCGGCGTGCCCATCGGCGTCGTGACGGCGATCGCGGCCCCGGCGACGCTCCGGGTCGAGCTGACGGGGGAGGGCGGGCACGCCGGTGCGGTGCTGATGCCCGAGCGCCACGACCCGCTCGTGGCGGCGGCCGAGGTCGTGCAGGCGGTCGACCGCCTGGCCCGCGCCAGCGGCTCCCCCGACACGGTCGGCACCGTCGGGCTGATGACGCTCGAGCCGGGCGCGGTGAACAGCATCCCGCGCCGCGTGCGCATGGACATCGACATCCGCGACACCGACGAGGCCCGGCGGGACGGCGTGCTGGAGGGCGTCCGGGAGGCCGCGCGCGCCGCGGCCGCATCCCGCGGCGTGGGCCACTCCGACGAGGTGCTGAACGCCGACGGCCCGGCGACGTCGGACCCCGCCGTGCTGTCGGCGATCGAGGAGGCGTGCGCCGAGTCGGGGCTGACGTCGTCGCGCATGGTCAGCCGCGCCTACCACGACGCCGTCTTCATGGCCCGCATCTGCCCGACCGCGATGATCTTCGTGCCGTCGGCGGGGGGTGTCAGCCACCGGCCCGACGAGTACACCTCCCCGGAGGAGGTGGCCCGCGGCGCCGAGGTGCTCGCCGGGGCGCTGATGAGGCTCTCCACCCGACTCTGAACAGGCTGTGGAGTACCCCGTGGGAACGTCACCCCCGCGTAACGCGGGGCGTCACATCGCGCGGTCGCTAGGATCCCGCGGGTTCACGAGGAGGGAGAGGGATGACGAAGGCCGCTGGGATCGACGTCGTGGGCATCGGGAACGCCATCGTCGACGTGCTGTCACATTGCGAGGACTCGTTCCTCGAGGCCGAGGGCCTGCCCAAGGGCTCGATGACGCTGATCGAGCTCGACCGTGCCGCCGAGCTGTACGGCCGCATGGGACCCGCCATCGAGATGTCCGGCGGCGCCGCGGCCAACAGCATGGTCGGGGTCGCCTCCTTCGGGAGCCGGGCCGCCTACATCGGCAAGGTCCGCGCCGACGAGCTCGGGGAGATCTTCGCCCATGACATCCGCGCCGCCGGCGTCCGCTTCGACGTGCCCCCGGCGCCCGACGGCCCCGAGACCGCCCGCAGCCACATCCTCGTGACGCCCGACGCGCACCGCACCATGTCGACCTACCTGGGCGCGGCCGTGGAGCTCGGCCCCGAGGACGTCGACACCGATCTCGTCGCCAGCTCGTCGATCCTCTACCTCGAGGGCTACCTCTGGGACAAGCCGCGCGCCAAGGAGTCGTTCCGGGTGGCCATGGCCGCCGCGCACGCAGCCGGCCGGCGCGTCTCGCTGACCCTCTCGGACTCCTTCTGCGTCGAGCGCCACCTGGCCGAGTTCCGGGCGCTCGTCGAGGACGACGTGGACCTGCTCTTCGCCAACGAGGAGGAGATCTTCGCCCTCACCGACACGCGCGACCTCTCCGCCGCCGTGGCGGCGGTGCGCGGGCGCAGCGAGATCGTGGTGATCACGCGCTCCGAGCACGGCTCGATGGTCGTGACGGCCGACGAGACGGTCGAGGTCCCCGCGGTCGCCGTCGAGCAGCTGGTCGACACCACCGGCGCCGGCGACCTCTACGCGGCGGGATTCCTCCACGGCCTCGCCCGCGGCGCGGCCCTCGCCGAGTGCGCCACGCTCGGCTCGCGGGCGGCCGCGGAGGTCATCTCCCACCTCGGGGCGCGTCCCCAGGTCGACCTGTCCACGCTCGCCGGCGCGAGCGTGTGAACCGCCACCCCGGTCGCTGGTAGGGTCCGCGGGTGCCCATCGCCGACTCCATAACGGAGCTGATCGGACGCACCCCGCTGGTGCGGCTGAACCGCATCGCCGAGGGCGCCGGCGCGCAGATCCTCGGGAAGCTCGAGTCGATGAACCCGGGCGGCTCGGTCAAGGACCGGATCGGCCTCGCGATGATCGAGGCCGCGGAGGCCGACGGGACCCTCGGCCCCGGCAGCGTGGTGGTGGAGCCGACCTCCGGCAACACCGGCATCTCCCTGGCCTTCGTCTGCGCGGCCAAGGGCTACCGCTGCATCCTCACGATGCCCGAGACGATGAGCGTCGAGCGGCGGACCCTGCTGCGGGCCTACGGCGCCGAGCTGGTGCTGACGCCGGGCGCCGAGGGCATGCGCGGCGCGATCGCCCGCGCGCAGGAGATCGCCGACGAGACCGAGGGCGCCTTCGTCCCCCAGCAGTTCCAGAACCCCGCCAACCCGGAGATCCACCGCCGCACCACGGCCGAGGAGATCTGGGCCGACACCGGCGGCGAGATCGACGTGCTGGTGGCCGGGGTGGGCACCGGCGGGTCCATCACGGGCGTCGCCGAGATCATCAAGGAGCGCCGGCCGGGCTTCCGCGCCGTCGCCGTGGAGCCCGCCGACTCGCCCGTGCTCTCCGGCGGAGCGCCCGGGCCGCACAAGATCCAGGGCATCGGGGCCGGCTTCGTGCCCGGCGTGCTGAACACCTCGATCTACGACGAGGTCGTCACCTGCGCGGCCGAGGACGCCTTCGCGATGTCGCGGCGCCTCGCCCACGAGGAGGGCATCCTGGTCGGCATCAGCGGCGGGGCGAACGTCTGGGCGGCCCTCGAGTTGGCCCGGCGGCCGGAGAACGCGGGCCTGACGGTGGTTACATTCCTGTGCGACACGGGTGAGCGCTACCTGAGCACGCCGCTCTTCGACGAGGGGTAGCGTCCGCCCCTCGCTGCTCGGAGGCGCGATGGCGAAGAAGGTCGAGAAGGCCCCGAAGGTCCGCCGCCTGGACCGGATCATCTACGAGCAGGAACTGGCCCGGCTCCAGGTGGAGCTGGTCAAGATGCACGAGTGGGTGAAGGACCAGGGCCTGAAGGTCCTCGTGATCTTCGAGGGGCGCGACGCCGCCGGCAAGGGCGGAACCATCAAGCGCATCACCGAGGCGCTCAACCCCCGCATCTGCCGCGTCGTGGCGCTCCCCGCGCCCACCGAGCGCGAGCGCACCCAGTGGTACTTCCAGCGCTACGCGGCCCACCTGCCCTCGGCGGGGGAGATGGTGCTGCTCGACCGCTCCTGGTACAACCGCGCCGGCGTCGAGCGGGTGATGGGCTTCTGCACCGAGGACGAGTACCGGGAGTTCCTGCGCAGCTGCCCGGAGTTCGAGCGCATGCTGATCCGCTCGGGGATCATCGTGGTCAAGTACTGGTTCTCGGTGAGCGACGCCGAGCAGGAGCGACGCTTCCAGGACCGGATCGACGACCCCACCAAGCGCTGGAAGCTCAGCCCGATGGACCTCAAGTCGCGCGAGCACTGGGTGGAGTACTCGCGGGCCAAGGACGCGATGTTCGCCCACACCGACACCAAGCAGGCGCCCTGGTACGTGGTCGAGGCCGACGACAAGCGCCGGGCGAGGATCAACTGCATCTCCCACCTGCTCAGCACGATCCCCTACGAGGACCTCACGCCCGAGCCGGTCGTGCTCCCGCCCCGGAGCGATGACGGCGCCTACGTGCGCCCGCCGATGAGCGAGCAGACCTTCGTCCCGGACGTGCTCGCCTGAGGGCGGGCACGGGCCCCGGCGGGGCCCGTGTGCCAATCGACGCGCGACCGACGCGCCAATTGGCGCGTCCACAGGCGCGCGACCGGAGGGTCACGCCGCGCGTGTGGTCCGTCAGCCCCTTCGGATGACCAGCGTGCGCAACTCACCGCGCGGGCGGAAGCCCAGCGCGCGCAGGAAGTCCTGCCCGGCCGTCCCGACCTCGACGAGGGCGGCCAGATGCGTGCCGCGCACCTCGCGGACCTGCCGAGCAAGATCGGCGATCAGCAGCCGGCCGATGCCGCCCCGACGCCGCTCGGGCACCACGCCGAGCCAGTTGATCCATCCCTCGGGGAGCATCGCCTGGGCGAAGCCGAGCATGTCG
>LNEQ01000144.1 GCA_001464995.1 Actinobacteria bacterium Ga0077541 | reverse complement strand
CTCGCCCATCACCAGGCTCAGGCCCGGCAGCGACTCGAGGTACGCCCTCGCGCCCGCGCCGCCCTTGTCGATGATCGCCTGCACGCGGTCGGCCACCGCGCCCATGTCGACGCCCACCGAGCCGACCGAGATCCCGTACTCCGCCGCCGTACGCGCCCCGTGCGCCACCTCTGCGCTGCGGATCAGCGCCTTCGACGGGATGCAGCCGCGCAGCGGGCACGTGCCGCCCACGCGGTCGCGCTCGATCACCACGACACTCGCCTCGGCCTCCACCGCCCGCGCGGCGGCGTTGATGCCGGCCATGCCGGCGCCGATCACGATCAGGTCCACACCGGACACGGCGGCTCTCCTACGACTCGACGCTCACGCCCTTCCAGAAGGCGACCCGGTCCTTGATCTGGGCCGCCTCGGGCTTGGGGTCGGGGTAGTACCAGGCCGCGCCCGCGTTGGTCTGACCGTCCACCACCACGTCGTAGTAGCTGGCGGTGCCCTTCCAGGGGCAGACGCTGGTGGTGGAGCTGTCGGCGATCAGCGCGGAATCGACCGACGAGACCGGGAAGTAGTGGTTGCCCTCGACCATCACCGTGTCGTCGCTCTCGGCGATCACGGTGCCGTTCCAGACGGCCTTCGGCATGCGGGCTCCTCCTCCGGGGCGTGCGCCCCGGTGGGCCGGGACGCCGAACCCGGACATCCTGGCAGCGCGCGCCCCGCCGGCGCCCGGCGAGGGCGCGCGGGCGGGTGCCGCGAAACACGCGTATCCGCACCTCTGGCCGTCGTCCGCCGATCCGTCTAAAGTCGGTCGCACTACGGAAGGGAGGTGGTCCTATTGCATAGTGACTGTAGAGGTGGCAGTAGCTAGGGGCGTGCCCCTGACGCGCAGCTGCAGCGATGGGGACGGAACCACGCCCCTGAGCCAAACCTCTTCTGCCACCGGGGCCCGGGACGGCTTTCTCAAAGCCATCCCGGGCCCTTTTTTCTGGTCTACTTCCCTCCCACCTGGCCCCCATCGTCTAGCGGCCTAGGACTCCGCCCTTTCAAGGCGGCAGCACGGGTTCGAATCCCGTTGGGGGCATCGCCACGGCTTCGACGAGCTCGAGCCCGGGTGGCGACTACCGCTCGACCATCGTCCTGGACGATCTGGCGCGTGACCCCTCGGGCATCGGCACCGCGCCGTGTTCCACGCGGACGCCCGTCGTCATCGCGGCACGGGCGGACGTGGCCCTCACCGCCGAAACCCTCGTCGTCCGGACGCCGATGGACCACCTGCCGAGCGTCCGACGATGCACCGATCACACGCCCGGACCGACGGCCGACGGCATGTCGGTGTCCAGGGCCCGATCGCGCGCCCGACCCCTCCCGCGCCACGTTGTGGTCCCGGGACATCCCGCTTCGTGAGGGCGACCTCGGTCGCGGACCCCCATCGATCGAGGGACCCGCAGTCCGCCGCCGCCGCCGCTAGAGTGGCCGGATAGTCAAGGGGGTGCACCCCCTTGACCTGATCACCGGGGGTGATGCGCATGGGATCGTTCGGGGCGAGGGTGCTCGGGGTTGCGGTCGACACGGCCGCTCGTGTGCGCTCCAGGATCGCCCGTCACCCGAAGGTTCGGGGGCTGGCCTACGATCTGCGCAACCGGCGCCAGTTCGCGGACCTCCAGTTGCACGACATCATGCTGGCTGACCGCCCGCGCGTGGACGCCTACGAGGCCGCCCTGCGGGCCCACCTCCGCCCGGATGACGTGGTGGTCGACCTGGGCACGGGCACCGGTGTGCTGGCCTTCCTCGCCGCGCGCCACGTCGCCCGCGTGGAGGCGATCGAGCACGGCCCCATCATCGAAGCAGCCCAGGCCGTCGCGGCCGCCAACGGCATCGGCAACGTCGGCTTCCACCACACGCACAGCCGTTCCTTCTCACTGCCCGAGCGCGCGGACGTGCTGGTGCACGAGCAGATCGGCCCGGCCCTGTTCGACGAGAACGTGCTCGCCAACGTGGCCGATCTGCGCGACCGTGTGCTGAAGCCGGGCGGGCGCATCCTGCCCCACCGGCTGGAACTCTTCATCGAGCCCGTTCAGCTGAGGGAGGAGCTGCGCTTCCCGCCCGCCTGGCAACAGGAGGTGCACGGCATCGACTTCTCGGCGCTGCGCGGGTTCGGCGAGAGGCAGCCCTTCGACTACTGGTACCGCCTCCTGCGCGAGTTCCCCCTCGACCACTTCCTGTGCCGGGTGGAGCCGGTGGTCACGCTCGACCTCATGACGGCGGGGCCGCAGGATCTGCCGCATCGGATCACCTACGAGCACCCGGCCACCCGGGCCGGCTCGCTCGATGGCTTCTGCGTCCACTTCCGGGTCTGGTTCGACGACGAGATCTCCCTCTCGAACTCGCCCGAGGCCCCGCAGACCTCATGGGTCACGCCCTTCCTTCGCGTCGAGAGCCGGCCCGTCGATGTCGGCGACCCGATCCGGCTCGACCTGCACGCGGACGACCTGGCCCTCCCCCGCACGTGGCGCTGGCGCTGAGGAGCGCCCGCGTATCGGGTTGGGCTCGCGCCCGCCGCCGCGCCCGGCCGACCCGGTCACCCTGAGCGCCGCACGGCTCCGGATCGACCAGTGCATCACGTCGCGCGCGGTCGGCGAAGCCAACGCCTCCATCGCACGTCTCGACGGCGGGCTTCTCCGGCGGGACGCGACCGAACTCATCGCGGCACGAGCGTGGTCGTCCTCGAGCGCGCCCGCTCTCACGACACGGTGACGAGGGTCTTGATGGCCCGGCGCTCGTCCATCGCGGCGTAGCCCTCGGGCACCTCGTCGAGCGTGACCGTCATGTCGAGCACGGGCGAGGGGTCGATGCGCCCGGCCAGGACGTCCTCCAGCAGCTCGGGGATGTAGGCCCGCACCGGGGCGACGCCGCCGCGCAGGGTGATGTTGCGGTTGTAGACGTCCATCAGGCCGATCGGCTCGGCGGGGACGCCGACGTGGCCGACGGTGCCGCGCGGGCGGCAGACGGCGATCGCGGTCTCGGTCGCCTGAGGCGTGCCGACGCACTCCAGGACGTGAGCGGCGCCGCCGTCGGTGAGCTCTCGGACCCGGGCGATGCCCTCCTCGCCGCGCTCGCGCACCTCGTCGGTGGCGCCGAAGCGGCGGGCGACGTCGAGCCGCGCGTCGTGGCGGCCCATGATGATGATGCGGTCCGCCCCGAGCCGCGACGCGGCGAGCACGCCGCAGAGGCCGACGGCGCCGTCGCCGACGACCACCGCGGTCCCACCCGCACCGATGCCCGAGCTGATGGCGGCGTGGTGGCCGGTGCCGCAGACGTCGGTGAGGGTTGCGATCGCCGTCGCCAGGCGGGTGTCGGAGAGGTCGACCGACTCGGGCAGCTTCACCAGCGTGCCGTCGGCGAGCGGGGCGCGCACCGCCTCACCCTGGCCGCCGTCGTTGGCCGCGCCCCAGTAGCCGCCCTGCACGCAGGAGGTGTGCAGCCCTGCGCTGCAGTACTCGCAGACGCCGTCCGAGAACGCGAACGGCGCGATGACGCGGTCGCCGGGCTTCAGCGTGCGCACACGACGCCCATGAACTCGTGGCCCATGCGCCCGTTCTCGCCGTAGATCAGCAGCTCGCCGCGGTAGGGCCAGAGGTCGCTGCCGCAGATGCACGCGTGGGTGACGCGCACCAGCGCGTCGGTGGGCTCGCGCAGGGTGGCGTCGGGCACCTCCTCGATGCGCACGTCGCGGGTGCCGTGGAAGACGGTGGCTCTCAAGGCTCTCTCCTCGGGCGGACGGCCGGGCTCCATGACCCTGTCACGGACCGGTTCGCGACGCCCGCGCCCCGCGGGGTCAGCCGGGAGCGGGGCCCAGATGGGGGGCGAGACGGCTCTCGAGGGCGGGCGCCGGCATCGCGCCGACGATCCGGTCGACCTCCCGGCCGTCGCGCATCACCACCAGGAGCGGGATGCTCATGGCCTGGTGGCGCTGGGCGAGCCCGGGGTTGTCGTCGATGTTGACGCGCACCACCTTGAGGCGGCCGGCGTGGCGCTCGGCCAGCCGTTCGAGCACCGGCGCGATCTGGCGGCACGGACCGCACCACGGAGCCCACAGGTCGACCACCACCGGGACGGCGGCGCGCGTCTCCTCGGCGAAGTCGGCCTCGCCGGCCTCGACCGACCAGGGCAGCGGCGCGTGGCAACCGGTGCAGCGGGGGATCGCCGTGGCGTGAGCACGCACGCGCGACCGTTTTCCGCACGACGGGCAGGTGACGACGGTGGCGGCCATGTCCCAACCGTAGCCCCGCCCGAGGCGGGGCGCACCTCCCGCTCGGCGGACGGGAGATCGGATCGGCGCGCCGAATGCCCAGGGAGCCGCCGCCTCGAACGCGGCCCGCCCCGCCACGGACGCCGACGAACGAGGGCCGATGCCGACGATCACCGACGCCGATCTGACCCGCATGACCGGGGGCCTGTTGTTCGACGGGCCCGACCGGGCCCGCAAGCTGAGCCGCTACTGGGTCCTCCTCATCCTCGCCGCGGCCATCGCCTCGGCGGGCGTGGTGTCGGACTCCACGGCCACCGTCATCGGCGCCATGATCGTGGCGCCGCTGATGACGCCGATCCTCGGCACGGTGCTGAGCGTCGTCATCGGCGACCTGCGCAACCTGGCGCTGTCGCTCCTGCTCGTGGTGAGCGGCGCGGCGCTCGTCGTGGCGATCGGGTGGGCGATCGGCACCCTCGTGGCAGTGGACGTGGTCGCCGCGACCAACTCCCAGGTGGCCGGCCGCGTCCAGCCGCGGCTGATCGACCTGCTGGCCGCCGTCGCAACGGGCGTCGTCGGGGCCTTCGCCCTGGTGCGGTCGGACGTGTCCGACACTCTGCCGGGCGTGGCGATCGCCATCTCCCTGGTGCCGCCCCTCGCCGTGGTCGGCCTGACCCTGGAGGCCGGCGCGGGGGCGGAGGCGGCCGGTGCCCTGCTGCTGTTCCTGACCAACGTCGGGGCGATCCTCCTGAGCGGCCTGATCGTCATGGCCGCCTACCGCGTCGGCACCGCGCGGCCCGTGACGACGCGCCGGCGCCTGGACCACCGGGCCGCGACCGCCGTCGTGGTGATCGCGGTCGTCGCCCTGGCGCTACCCCTGTCGGCGAGCTCGCAGCGGATCGCGACCGAGACGCTCCGCGACGCGCAGGTGACCGACGTCGCGACGGCGTGGGCGGAGGCGCGCGACTGGGAGGTGGTGGGCGTCGAGAACACCCCGGACGGCGTGGAGGTGCGGGCGATCGGGCCGCTTCCGGTGCCCGAGGCGCACACCCTCCGGGCGGCGCTCGACCGGGACGGCCTGGAGGATCTGGACGTGCAGGTCGAGCTCGTCCCGGTGGAGAGGACCGACCTCCCCGGCCGCTGACCCCGGGGCGTGGCAGACTCAGCCGCATGGACGAGATCCTCCCCGGCCTGCACCACTGGACCACGATCCACGAGCGCCACGGGATCGAGATCAGCAGCTACTACCTCTCGGCCGAGCGGGTTCTGATCGACCCCAGGGTGCCCGATGAGGGGCTCGAGTGGTTCGCGCCCTCCGGCGGGCCGGTCGCCGCCCTGCTGACCAACCGCCACCACTACCGCGACTCCGGCCTCTTCGCCGAGCGGTTCGGGACGCGGGTGCTGTGCAGCCGCCTGGGCGCGCAGGAGTTCACGAAGGGCGAGACGGTCGAGTTCTTCGCGCCCGGTGACGACCTCCCGGGCGGGGTGGCCTCGTTCGCGGTGGGCGGTATCTGCCCCGACGAGACCGCCCTGCTGTGCCGCGCCCACGGGGCGCTCGCGGTGGCCGACGGCCTCGTCCGGATGCCGTCCGACGGCCCGCTCGGATTCGTGCCCGACCAGCTGATGTCCGATCCGCCGCGGACGCGGGCGCGGCTGGCGGAGGCGTACACCCGCCTGCTCGCCGAGGACTTCGACACCCTCCTGCCGGCCCACGGCCGCCCGGTGGTCGGCGGCGCGAAGGAGGCGCTGCGGGCGTTCCTCGCGCGCGGCGGAGAGGCGCCGCCGGACTGAGACGCCCGTCGGCGCCGGAACGCCGACGGCCCGCACCCCCCGAGAGGGGGCGCGGGCCGCGGGCCCTACGAGCCGCTCTGCGGGGGGCCTACCGCCCTCCGCCCACCCGGAACGGCGCCGAGACGCTGACGGTGGGGAGGCTCACGCGGACGGTGTAGACGCCCGCCGTGCGCGGCGCGCGCAGGCCGAAGCGGTTGAGCCCGGCCTTCGCGGTCCGCTGATACGTGGCCACGGTCTTCTTGCCCACCAGGACGGTCACCGTGTAGCGCGTCCGGGAGGGGACCCGGAAGGTGACCGCGCCGCTCTTGCCCGGCACCAGACGCGCGGGCGCCTGCAGGTCGATCGTGCGGGGGCTCAGCGCCCCGACCGCGCGCTTCGACCCCTTGCTGCCGCGCTCGGCGGCCGACGCCACCCGGGTGGTGGAGATCATCGCGACCTGCATCTTGTCGCCGGCGACGGCGTTGGCGAAGCCGACCCGGGCATCGACGCCCCGGGTACCCGAGGCGGTGATCTCGACGACGCTCTGCTTCCAGGTCGTCCCGAGCGTCACGCCGCTGCCGACCCGGTCCTGAGTGCCGAGCTGGCGTGCGTAGACGCGCGCCACCTTGCCGACCGACTGGGCGTTGGCGGCGCGGACCCAGGCGACCGCGCGGTACTTGACGCCGGGGACGGCGGTCCGGACCGCGGGCGTCGCCGTTCCCTGACGTACGGCTCACGGTCGCGACCCTGCTTCCGTCGCCCGCCGTGTTCACCACGGCGCTCCCCTGCCAGGAGGACCAGCCGGTGAGGCCGGCGGCGAAGATCGGGTTCGCCTGGGCCGTCCCCGACGGGACGGCCTGCCCGAGGCCCGGGATGGTCGAGCTCGACGGCGGCGGAGCCGGCGTGGGCGTCGGCGTGGGCGTGGGCGTCGGCGTCGGGGTGGGCGTCGGCGTCGGGGTCGCCGAGGGCGGCGGCGCCGGAGTCGTGCCCGCCGGGAAGGCGACGTCGCCGCTGTAGATGCGCAGGCTGGCGAAGTCGTGCGTCATCGGCCCGTTGATCGTGGCGTTGCGGTAGTTCGCCTCCTTCCAGTACGACCCGGCGATAGCCGTGTGGATGGTCGCTCCCGGGAGGTCGACGACGAGCTGGCCGTCGCGCCAGATCTGGATCACCCCGTCCGACCCGGCCGAGAGCTTGACGCGCATCTTCATCGCGTACGTGCGGCCGATCTGGATCGCGCCGATGTCGCGGTACCGGGTGCTCGAGCGGCCCGCGTTCGCGTTGAGGCGGCGGCGCTGGTCGGGTCCGACCTCCAGCATCAGCAGGGCCTGAGGGAAGGCGGAGACGTTCGGGCCGTGGATCTCCGGGCCGACGACCTGCCAGCGGTCGGAGCTCGTCGTGGGCATCTCGACGAACTTCTCGTACCAGACGACGTATCGCTCGGTGTTGAGCGGGAACCCGCCGATCTGGCCGTCGTTGCGCTCGCTCGCCATGGCGGCTCCGGCACCGGTCTGGCCGTCGACCAGGCGGTTGCGGATCCACACGTCGCCGGCGGGGCCGGCCGTGCCGAGCTCGTAGGCGTTGTAGCCGCCCTCCGAGGTGATGCCCGAACGCCGCGAGGCGTCGCGGATCAGGGTTGCTGCGGCGATCTGGGCATCGGCGGCGCGAGCCGTCTCGGTGACGTCGATCACTCCGGGCGCGACGTGCTCGGCGGCGAGGGCCGAACCGAACAACGTCAGGGAGGCGAGCGCCACCAACGGGGCGCGTCGCCGGAGCTTGTGGGACATCGTGTCGTGAGCCTTTCCGGCCCCCGCCGATCGCGCGCAGGCGTCATCACGCCGGCGCTCATCCGGCCGGGGCACGTTGCTTCTCGGGGGCACGACGGTCTCGGGGGCACTCGGACTGAGACCGTCTCGAGGACGCAAGTGGCGTCACGTAGTTCATCGGGAGTCACGCTGCGTACCTTGAGCAGGGCCCATGAGGGCGCCTTGAGGCGAACGGCCGTGGCCGGCCGCGGAGTAGGGTCTCCTGATGCTCCGGCTCCCGGGTGCCACCCGCGGTTTCGCGCGCGTGGCCGGCGCGACGACCGTCGCCGCGTCCCTTCTCGCGACGGGCGTCGCCGCGGGCGCGACCCCCGCGCGCGCCGAGTTGATCGTGGTGCGCGGCGACATCGTCTCGGCGGCGCCCTACCCGGGCTCGTCGCGCACGGTGCCCGTCGTACTCCACCTGGTCAACCGCGGCGGCCCGGTCGAGGTCGAGGTGCGGCGCGACGCGGGTGCCACGACCTGGCGGGCATCGCAGGTGGTCGGCGGCGAGCGCCTCCCGATGCCGGAGGGCGTTCCGCTGGGGCCGAAGGGGCTTGGGCGCGCGATCGGGGTGACGGTGCTCGACGCCGCGCGCCGCGTCGTGCGCCGCGAGGCCCTCGACCTCTGCCTCAACGCACAGGCCGTGCGCCTCGGCCCCTCCGGAGCGGCGCTCAGCCCGTTTCCCCAGAGCTGCCTGTCCCACCCCTTCGCGCGCGGGCTGCGGCTGGGCCTCGCGACCGACTACGCCGTCCCGGTCGACCTCTCCCGGGCGGTGACGGCGGGGCTGCGGCCCGGCAGGTACACCGTACGGGTGCGCGTGCGGCCCGCGACGGCCGAGTGGCTGGGGATGGCTCGGGGGGGACGGGCGGTGACGCTGGGGCTGCGCGTACGGCCCCTGCCGCCTCGGCAGCGCGGATCGACCGACGGCGTCGAGGTGGAGGTGCCGGCGTCAGGCCCCGTGGTGGAGGGCCATCCCGAGCACCGGCCGCCCTACCGGCGCCCCCCCGCCACGCCGATCCCGCCGACGGACGTGGTGCCCCCCGCGGACGCGCTGCCGAACCTGGCGGCCCTTCCGGCCTACGAGATCGTCGCCATCGGCAGAGACGGCCGGGACGCCCTGCACTTCTCCTCGACGGTCTGGAACGCGGGCCCCGGTCCCCTGATCGTGGAGGGCTACCGGCGCGGCGCGGCCCCGATCATGGACGCGTCCCAGTTCTTCCGGCGCGCCGACGAGGACGTCGCCGCGGTGCCCGTCGGGATCCTCGACTACGACGCCCGGGAGGAGCACGACCACTGGCACTTCCGTGACTTCGCGCGCTACTCGCTCGCGACGCCCGGCGGACGGATCGTGGCGGCGAGCCCCAAGGAAGCCTGGTGCCTCGCGCCGACGGACCAGATCGACCAGCTGGTGCCGAACGCCGAACTGAGACCGGGAGACCCGTTCCTGTCGACCGCCTGCGGCGACGCGTCAGCGGTGCAGGTGCGCCAGGTGCTGGAGGTCGGGGCCGGCGACACCTACGGGATCGGCACCCCTGGGCAGACCGTCGACATCACCCGCCTCCCCAACGGCCCCTACGACCTCAGGATCGAGGCGAACCCGGCCCGGGCCCTACGGGAGACGACCGTCGCAGACAACGTCGCGCTGCGGCGCGTCGTCCTGGGTGGCACACGTGGGCGCCGTACGGTGCGCGTCCCGCCGGTGGAGGGGATCGACACCGAGCGAAGGAACCGCGCAGCGGCCGGATCGCTCAGCGTCATGCTGCCCCTGACCCGCGATTCCGCCCACACGCAGGCCCGCTCAGTCCGGCGCGACCCCCAGGATGCGCCGTAGCCGGGCGAGCATCTGCGCCTCGCCGTCGCTGATGCGCGTCGCGCCGATCCCGAGGAAGCCGCCCTCCCTGGCGGCGGCGGCGACTCCTCGGCCGCCTGCACCATCCAGGCGCGGAACGCGGCCGCCTCGCCGGGCGTCGCCTTCGCCGCGAGGATCTCGGCGACGCGGTGCAGCTCCTCGACGATCTGCTCGCGCGCCGTGGCGCCCGTCAGGTGGAGCTGCCGGATGGCGTCGCGGCGGTCATCCGCCCGCTCCGGCCCGCCCAGCGACACGGCCGCCAGCAGCGGCTCGTCGTCCGGCGGAGCGCCGACGGCCGCGAGGGCCGCCATCGTCTCCCGGGTCATCTCGATGGGGCCCCCGAGGTCGGCGAGCGACACCGCCATTGCCGCCACCAGCGGCGCCCTGCCGAGCGCCGCCCACTCCTCGTCGGTGTAGTCGGCCCGGGTCGTCACGGCCCGGGCGCGGCGGCGCCCGCCGGCAGCGCCTCCCGGCGCGCCAGGAGGCGGTCGACGGCGAGCGCGACCAGCCAGCCCGCCACCGCGGCGACCACGGCGATCGGGATCGCATCGGAGATGTCGGAGGGCACCAGGAGCGCCGCGAGCACGGCTCCGAAGACCGGCATCCGCATCCCCGCCGCAGTGCCGGCCGCGATGCCGGCCACGACGGCGGGGGTCGTGGCGAGCCCGGGGAGGATCACGGGCGGCGCCGATGGCCACGCTCGGGAAGATCGCTCCGCCGCGGAAGCCGGCGCCCATCGAGATCGCGAGGCAGACCGCCTTGGCGACGACCACCAGCGCGAGAACGCCCGCAGAGCCCTCGGCGGCGATCGCGGGCAGCGAGGTCTGTCCCGAGAAGAGCACCAGGTCGACCGGCCTGTCGCTCGCCGCGCGGAAGGCCACGGCGATCGCGCCCACTGCGAGTCCCCCGGCCAGCAGCGCCGCCGTCGGGCGCGCCGAGACGGACCGGTCGACACGTTTCGCGATGGGGCGCGCGAGCGCGGCGGCGACTCCGACCAGCAGCGCGACGGCCAGACTCCACGCGACGTCAGGGAGGCGGACGGAGGGGTAGTCGACCAGGTCGGGGCCGTGGAGCGCGGCCTGGTTGAGGCCGGGCCAGTCGGCGATCCCCGTGTAGGCGAGCGCGCCGGTGCCGGCGGCGACGAAACCCGGCGCCAGGGTGGGCACGATGGCGGCCGAGGCGACCGCTCCGCTCACGGCGAGGATCTCGAACAGCGCGAGCGACGAAACCAGGGGGCCGCCGAGCACGATGCTGATGGCGGCGAACGCGCCGGCGACGGTGATGAGCCGGCCCCCGGGGCCGGTCGCCCCGACCAGCCGCGCGGTGAGCGCACCCGCCACGACGCCCAGGACGATGAGGGGGGCCTCCGGCCCGAGGACGAGCCCGAAGGCGAGGCTCGCGGAGGCGGCCAGGAGCACTCCCGGAAGCGCCGCCGGTGGCATCGGCGCCAGGCTGAACGGCTCGAACGGAAGGTGACCGCCGCGCCCGGGCATGCGCAGCGCCAGCGCGACGATCAGGCCGCCCGCGACGGGCAGCGCCAGCACGTACCAGGCGGGCGGCTCGGCCCACCCCGCCGCGTCCGGGAGGTCGGTCCACAGCGCCTCCCGCGCGCGCTCGGTGAACGACGTGTACGCCGCCGCCAGAACCGCGACAGGGAGCCCCATCACCGCGCAGATGACGAGCAGGCGCAGATACTCCGCGCTCAGGACGTTCGCGGCGGGGGGAGCCCCCGCGGGGTCCGGCGCCTCCATCTCAGCCTCAGCTGTCGAACGAGTCCCCGTGGACGGTCAGGGCGTAGATGATCAGCCCGTCCACGACCATGATCGCGATCGAGCGGGCCGGGTCGGCCCCGATGAACAGGAAGTGCCAGAAGCCGTTGAGGCCCGCGACCATCACTCCGAGGAACTGGCCGAAGACCCGGCCGCGCAGCACGAGGGCCCCGGTGAGGATCTCGACGGCGCCGATCACCAGCCAGGTGGTGCCGATGGCCGTCCGGTCGCCGAAGATCAGGTCGGCGCCCGCGTAGAGCGCCTCCTGGTTCAGGGCGACGAGCCCCTGGAGCACGTTGAGCACACCGGCCACCACCAGCGCCACGCCGGCGAAGGTCACCCACCCGCCACGTGGCAGACGCAGGGTCGACATCTCTTCGGGCACCTCCGGTCGTTCGGCGGACCCCGGCAGCCTATCGGCGGCGGTCAGCGCGGGCGCGAGGTGCTCCGGGCGACCACCGTGTCGCGCACGGGTGAGCGCTCGGTCCGCGACCACCGCGACGATCCCGGCGAGGCCAGTCCGCGGAGGGCGCCGAGCAGGAAGCTCGGATAGATGACCAGCCAGAAGTAGAGGGGGAAGACCAGGAACAGCGGCAGCACGCGCCAGCCGCCGGCCGCGTAGGTGCCGTCGAAGAGCGCGGCCACGGAGGTCTGCAGCCCGAACAGCCCGATCGTCCACAGCGCGAGGACGTACCAGTCGGAGGTGGCCACCGGAGCGAGGCTGCCCGCCCCGATCACGCCGCCCGCGACCCCGGCGAGCGCCCTCACCAGGACGGCGGTGGCGAGCGCCATCCAGAGCGCGGCTCCCACGACCTGCGCGGTGATCGGGATCAGGGCGCGATTCGGCGTGGACGCGACGTTCCAGTGCATGCGCAGCACCTCGACCATGCCCTGCGCCCAGCGCCGTCGCTGCCGGTAGAGGGCGGGTAGGCGCGTCGGCGCCTGGATCAGGAAGACGGCGCGCGGATCGTAGGCGAGCCGCCAGCCGGCGCGCTGCAGCCGCCAGCTGACCTCGATGTCCTCGGTCGCCGTCTCGACGGTCCACCCGCCGACCGCGCGCAGCGCCGAGGTGCGGAAGCACGCCGCCGCGCCGCTGACGGTGTAGAGGCCGCCCCAGAACTGCTCGGCGCGCTTCGCCAGGCCGACGATCACCGAGTACTCCATCGCCTGCATGGCGGTGAGGCCGCTCTCGACGTTGCCGACCCGGGCGTGGCCGGTGACCGCCCCGATCCCCGGGTCGGCGAACTGCTGCACCAGCAGGTCGATCGCGTCCGGGAGACTGCG
>LNEQ01000143.1 GCA_001464995.1 Actinobacteria bacterium Ga0077541 | reverse complement strand
TCGCTCGGGCCGCTGCCCTTGCGGGCCTGGCGGTCGACCCAGGCGGCCTGCACCCGGGCGGCGACGGGCCCGGACGCGAGCGCCAGGTCGATGCGCATGCCGAGGTCCTTGTGGAACATGCCGGCCCGGTAGTCCCAGTAGGTGAAGATCCGCTCCGCCGGCCAGCGCTCGCGCACCACGTCGTGCAGCCCGAGCGCCATGAGGGCGCCGAGGGCGTCGCGCTCGGGCGGGGTGACGTGGGTCTGGCCCGCGAACGCGCCCGGGTCGAACACGTCGTCGTCGGTGGGCGCGATGTTGATGTCGCCCAGCACGATCGCGTCGGCCGGACCGGCCGCGACCACGTCGCGCAGCGCCGCGAGCCAGGCGAGCTTGTAGCGGTAGTGGTCCGAGTCCGGCTCGCGGCCGTTGGGGACGTAGAGGCAGTGGACCCGCACCCCGCCGCACGTCGCGGCCACCGCCCGGGCCTCGGGCCCCTCCCACTCCGGCGCCCCCTCGAGCCCGGTCACCACGTCCTCGAGGCCGACCCGCGAGAGGATCGCGACCCCGTTCCACTGGCCCTGCCCGTGGGCGGCGACCGCGTAGTCACGTGCGGCGAGTTCTTCGCCGAGCAGCTCGGTGAAGGCCGCGTCGGCGAGCTTGGTCTCCTGCAGGCAGACGACGTCCGGGCGCCGCTCGTCGAGCCACGACAAGAGCCGCGGCATCCGCTGGCGCACCGAGTTCACGTTCCAGGTGGCGATCCGCATGGGTCGACCATACGAGGGCGCGCGGTCCCTCCGCCGCTCCCGCGGCCACGCTCACCGGAGCGGATCGTGCCGCCGGTTCGTCCGTGAGGAGCCCCGGCCGAGCCGCCGGGGCCGGTGGGGTGCGACCGCACCCCACCGGCCCCGCGGCGTACCGCTCAGTTCACCCGGTCGATCCGCTCGCCGTCGCCCGGCGAGGGCACCTCGGGGTAGTCCGCCGCCGTGACGGCCCCGGCGAGCCCGCCGTCGGCGGCCGGCGCGACGATGTAGTTCAGGAGCGCCTGCTGGTAGGTCACCGTCGAGCGCTCGAAGGCCGGGGCGCCGAACGGATAGGCGTCGCCTCCGTTGACCAGGAAGTCGATCGTGGCCACCGAGATGGCGGGTCCGTCCACCACGGCGCCGCCGGTGACGATCGCCGTTCCGTCGTCCAGCACCACCTCGGTCACCCGGCTACCGGCGGGCGCGGCTGCGTCCCAGGTGAACCGCAGGCCCGCGACCTGGGCGAACCGCCCGTCCACGAACTCGACCCGGGACACGGCGTTCTCGAGGATCGCCTTGAGCGTCGCCCGGCTCACGTCGGGGACGATCGCGACGAAGTTCGAGAAGGGCAGGATCCGGAAGGTGTCGAGCTCGCTGATCCCGCTCGCCAGGTCGGCGGGGAAGACGTCGTTGTTGCGGATGCCGCCCCCGTTCTGGATGGCGACCACCGGCGGTGCCACGCCGAGGCCCGGCGCGGCGCGCCTGCCCTCGAACAGCAGGGAGTCGGCGACCAGGTTGCCGAGGTTCGTCTCCTGGGTGCGGATGCCGCCCGCCCGGACTCCGGACAGGCGCACCTCGGTGGTGGCGATGACGTTCTCGGCCAGGGCGTCGACCGCGGCCTGGACCGGCTCGACGACCCGGCGCTGGAGCTTCGCGTCCGGCTTCGCCGCGTCGGGCACGTCCCCGCCGATCACGCGCACCGGGCCGCTCTCGTCGTTGACGCGCACGAGGGCGCCGTCCTCGTCGAAGCCGGCGATCAGCCGGCCGACGTATGCGTAGTCGCCGCTGGTCGTGACGATCGGCAGATCCCTGCCGTCGGCGTCCTTCACGACGACCGGGTAGGGCCGCGACGCGCCCGTCGCGGCGTCGCCGGGCTGGAGCAGGTCGTCGGCGTTGGCGAGCAGCTCGCTGCCGCCGCCGGCGATCATGATGTCCACACCCGAGAGCAGCGCCGCGAGCGCCTCGTCCTCCTCGATGCTCTGGAGGTGGCTCGAGAGGATGATGATCCCGACGCCGTCGGCCTGGTGCTTCGCGATCTCCGCCTGGACGGCCGGCAGCACCTCGTTGACGATCACGTCCTCGGGGCTCGAGATGGTCGGCAGCCGCTCGGTCGTCGCGCCGATCACGGCGACCCGCGTGCCGCCGACCTCCAGGACCGTGCTGGGCGCGATGCGCCCGCGGGCGGCGAGGGCCGCGAGGGCCGGCTCCGCCGCGACGTCGAGGTTGGCGCTGAGCCACGGGCCCGTGCGCGGAGCGCCGTTGATCACGTCGGCCAGGGTGTCCGGGCCGAAGTCGAACTCATGGTTGCCGATCGCCAGCGCGTCGAAGCCGATCCGCTCCAGGGCGATGCTGTCGTAGAACGGCACGCCCTTCGCGAGGCTCGCGTTGAACTCGGGGCCCGCGAGGAAGTTGTCCCCCGAGGAGACGGTGATCTCGCCCGTCTCGGCGCGCGCGCCGAATCTCGTGGAGGCGGACCGCAGGCGGTCCACCACCGTCGCGAAGCGCGCCACGCCGCCCGAGTCGCCCGTGCCCAGCAGCTTCGACTCGCCGTCGTTGCTGTGGAGCAGGCTGAGCCACAGGGCCACGTCCTCCTCGACGATGCCCAGGTCGCTGAGGCGCGACTCGTGGAGCCCGCCGTCGTTGTCGATGACCGACCACAGGCGGCCGTCGGTCGTGACGGCCAGACCCTCGAGCTTCTCGAAGGGGGCCGACTCCCCGAGGACGTCGCGAAGGAGGGTCTTCTCGATGACCTTCCCGGTCGCATCCGCGTCGGCCGCAAGCGGCGCGCCGTCGGTCGCCTCGACCCCGTCGAGCGTGAACTCGTAGACGCGCTTGACCGCCGCGGCGCCGCCGGCGGCGTTGTCGCGCTCGATCACCGCGTAGCGGTCTCCGCCGAGGTTCACGATCTCCGACAGGCCCACCCAGGTCGCGTCGGGGGGCGGCGCGTCGAGCGGGTAGAGGAAGAAGTCCCAGGTCCCGGTGAGGAGGTCGTACCGGGCGATGCGGGAGTGCCGCACCCCGCCGATCACGGCGTCGCCGGCGTACTCCCGCTGGACGGCGGCGAGCAGGTAGCGGCCGCTGTCCGACACGGCCACGCCCTCGAAGCCGTTGCTGCGGATGACGCCTCCGGCCGGCGAGTCGATCTGCTCGGGGAGGACGACCTCGCGGATGACGTTCCCGCGCGCGTCGACCTTCACCAGCATGTTCGGTGCGTAGTCCTCCTCACCGAACCTCGCGTTGCCCTCGGAGGCGAGCCAGAAGCCGTGCTTCAGGGCGGCGATGCCCTCGAGGTCGTAGCGGGCCTGGACACCGTCCTTGCGGATGGCCCGCGAGGTGAGGCGCGCCGTGCCGCCGTCGATGTCGATCCGGTACAGGTCGGAGGGGAGCGCGTTGTCCGGGACCGCCCAGACGACGCCCGCCTTCGAGGGGTCGCCCGTCAGTCCCGACAGGGCCGCCCACGTCGTGCCCTTGCCGGCGGAGACGATCTGGGGCCGGGTGGCCGTGCCGCTCGGCGGCTCGTCGACGCCCTGGAAGATCGTCAGGTTGCCGGTGCCCTCGGCGGAGGTGACCACGAGCTCGCGCGAGGGGATCGGCAGGATCCCCTCCGGCTCGACGCCCGTGGGGAGCAGCTGGACGAACCGGGGCGACCGGGGCCGCGAGATGTCGTAGACGGCGAGGAACGACCCCCGCTCGGAGCCGACGAACGCGAGCTGCCGCGAGCCCATCGTCGCGGTGGCGACGCCCTCCACCTCGATGCCCTTGGCGTCGGAGCGGCTGTCGGGGTAGTGGCCGAACCGGGCGGCCCTGCGCTCCAGATCGGTGTCCTCCCACACCGTGCGGCCGGTGGCCGCGTCGTGGGCGCTCCAGCCGCGGCCGCCGGTGAAGGCCTGCTCGCCCTCGTCGGCCGTGTAGAGCACGCGCCCGTCGGCGCTCCAGGCGACGGCGTCGGGGGTGCGGGCGCCGGCGTTCGGCTCCTCGGTCCGGTCGACGTCGGCCGGGTAGCGCTCGGCGAAGGAGATCGTGTCGTCGTCGGTGAGGTCGGCGGGGCGGTTCCCGGCCGTCCCGACGGAGAAGACCTTCTCGACCGCCGTGCGGCCGGCGAGCGCGGCCGCGATGTCGACGATCGCGATGCCGTTGTTCTCCTGCAGAGTGACCGCGGCCTTCGTCCCCCGGATGCTGACGAACTCCGGCTGCGGGTCGTCGGGGAAGAAGAGCGTCGCCGCGAGGGGCGCGAGGGGCACGTCGATCACGCGGGGGCCGCCCGGCTCCAGGGCGATGACCTGGATCAGGCCGGGACCGCTGACGTCTCCGGGCAGGCCCGGGACCTCACCGTCGGTGAGGTTGCCGTCCGCGTCCACGACGACCGGCTCGTTCTCGATGGCCACCACCGCGACATCGACCCCGTCGATGCGCGTCACGGCCACCGAGTCGGGGCCGTTCCCGATCTCGACCTCGGCGGTGATCGTGCGCGTCGCGATGTCGATCACCACGAGACGGCCCGGCGTGAGCACCGGCGGCGCACCCTCCTCCTTCACGGAGGTGTTGACCCCGACCAGCGCCCGGGCGCCGTCCTCGGTGACGGCGACGCTGGTCGGCTCGCCCGGCATGGGGATGCGGGCCACCTGCGCCGGCGCGGCCGGATCGGTGATGTCCACGACGCCGACGGCGCCGCCGGAGTCGGTGTAGAGCAGCGTCCGCCCGTCGGGGGTCGCGCTGACGATCTCGGCGACACCTCCGTCGGGGACGTTGAAGTCGCCGACCACGCGTGCCGATTCGAAGGCGTTGGCGGCGGGGGCGATGGCGAGCAGCGCCGCCGCCGAGGCGGCGGCGGTCAGCCGCCTGCGGACGGGTCGGTAGCGCATCCGGTTCTCTCCTTCTCGGGGTCCACCCCACCCTCGCTGCCAGGCCGTGACGCGCGGGTGAACCTGGCCGCGAGGCCGTGAAACACGTCGTGCTCCCCCGGCGGCCCATCACGCCCGGCCCGGCCCGGCCCGGCCCCCGGCGCCCACCGGGCCACATCCGCCGCGGACCCCGTTACCCTGGCGCGATACCACGGAGAGGGAGTCACCCGTCATGACCGGCACCGTCGTCGGCCTTCTGGCCGTCGTGTTACTGATCCTCGCCACCGGCTTCTTCGTCGCCGCCGAGTTCGCCCTGGCGCGGGCGCGGGTGGTGCGCCTCGAGGCGATGGCCTCGGCCGGCTCGCGCTCGGCGGCACTCGCGACGCGTCAGTCGCACGAGATCGACCGCTATCTGGCGGCCTGCCAGCTCGGCATCACGGTCACCGCCCTCGGCCTCGGGTGGCTCGGCAAGCCCGCGGTCGCGAGCATCCTCGAACCGGCGTTCGAGAGGTTCGGTGTCGGCGAGGCCGCCGGGGTCTTCGCGGCAGGGGCGATCGCCTTCGCGGTCATCACCGTCCTTCACGTCGTCGTGGGCGAGCTGGCCCCGAAGACGATCGCGATCCAGAAGGCCGAGGCCACGGCCACGCGGCTGGCCCTGCCGCTCGAGGCCTTCCGGCTGTTCTTCTCGCCGGTCATCGCCGTGCTCAACGGCGCGGGGGTGAGGCTGGTGCGCCTGCTCGGGGTCCAGCCCGCCTCCGAGCACGAGATGGCCCTGACCACGGAGGACTTCCAGCGCCTGATCGCCGACAGCGAGCGTGGCGGGACGCTCGACCCCGAGGAGGCCGGCATGATCGAGGGCGTCCTCGAGCTCCACGAGACGCAGGTGCGCCAGGTCATGAGCCCGGCCCCCTCAGTCACCATCATCCGGGCCGAGCGGACGGCTCGCGAGGCGCTGCTGGAAGTGCTCGGCAGCCCGCACAGCCGGTTCCCGGTGCTCTCCGCGGGTGGCGCACTGACCGGCGTGGTGCACCTGAGCGCACTCAGCCGCGGCTACGTCGAGACACCGGAGACGCCGGTGGGCGAGCTGTCCGGCCCGGTGCACCTGGTGCCCGAGTCCCAACCCCTCGACATCCTGCTCGCCGGGATGCGCCAGGCACGCGCGTCCCTCGCGGTGGTGCTCGACGAGTACGGCGAGCTCGCCGGCGTCGTCAGCCTCGAGGACGTCCTCGAGGAGATCGTGGGCGAGATCCACGACGAGCGCGACCCGGAGCCCGACATCGTGGTGACCGACGACGGCGACATCGTCACCCGCGGGCACGTCTCGCTCGAGGACCTGGAGGAGTTCGACGTGCACCTCGCCGAGGAGGGCATCACGAGCATCGGGGGCCTGATCTTCTCCCGTCTCGGACGCCCGGCGCAGATCGACGACGTCATCGAGACCGGTGACTGGTCGTTGTGGGTCGAGGAGGTCCGGGGCACCCGCATCGTGCGGGTGCGGTGCCGGCCCCGGGCGACGAGCCCGGCCTGACGCACGCAGGGTCTCCAATCGCCGCGGCGACCGGCCCGGGCCCTGGTGAACCGGCTCCCTGGTGACCTCGTGTGCCGAGCGCCCCCGGCCGTCAGCGGTCCCGGAGGATCTGCGCGTGGAGTCGACGCGTCTCGCCGCTCGGCTCGACGCCGAGCCGGTCGCGCAGGAGCCGGCGGCAGATGCCGTACTGGCGCAGGGCCAGCGCCCGCTCGCCCGACTCGGCCAGCACCCGGATCAGATCGCGGTGCCAGCCCTCACGCTCGGGCTCCCCGGCGATCAGCAGGCGATAGCGGCTGGCGGCCTCGGACGCGCGCCCGGCGGCGGCGAGTTCCTGCGCGATGCCGACCAGCACGGCACGGTGCATCTCCTCGAGCTCGGTGCGCAGCGGCTCGGTCCAGGGCGCGAAGGGCCACTCGGGCAGGAGCACGCCCGCGTGGGCGCGCTCGGCCTCCAGGAGCATCGGCAGGCGCTCGCCCTCTGCGGCGAGCCCCGCCCCCGCGGCATCCAGGAACTCGAGCGCGTCCCAGGAGTCGTGCTCACCCAGCGTCAACCGGTACGTCACCCCCTCCGCCCGGACCAGCGACGATCGCCGCCGGCCGGCGGCGTGCGGCTCGAGGGCGCGGCGCAGCGCGTAGAGGGTGGAGTGGAGCGCGGCCAGCCCCCGCTCCTCCGAGAGGGACGGCCACAGCGCCTCGATGAGCCTCTCCCGATGGACCGGTCCGCGGGCGCACGCCAGCATCGCGAGGAGCACGCGCGCCTTCTGGCGCCCGAACGCCGAGTCGGGGATCTGCTCCCCGCCGCGGTGGATGGCGAGCCCGCCGAGGGTGGTGATCCTGATGCCGGCCCCCGCTCCGCGAGGGGCCACGGGGCGTGGGGCGCGACCCGCCGGCGAGGCGGGCGGCACCGGTTCGTGCGAGGGCATCTCACGGGCCCCCCGGTCGGCCACGGCCACGGCCGCGCTCGCCTCGGCGAGGGCCAGGCGCACCTCGTGGGCCACCGTCCCGGAGCCGGTGCAGGCGGCGAGCACCTCGCCGCCGCAGGCCGCGGCCAGGCGCACCGCCACACCGGGGGGGCCGAGGTCCCGGGCGAGCGCCCGCGGCAGCAGCCGCGCCGCCATCGCTCGCTCGCGTCGCGACCAGAGCTCCACCATCTGCCGTTCCGACGAGCGCCGCAGCGCCTCGGCGAGGGCGGCGTCCCCCTCGGCCCCGGGGCCCCACGCGACCGCGGCGGCCATCGCCGCGCGCGCCCCGGCCCACGGGGCCTGCGCCCGGTCCGCCTGGACCCGGGCCGCGTCGGCCAGCTCGCGCGCCTCGCCGATCATGTCCACGTCCATCGCCGCCCGGCTCAGGTCGATCATCGCCATGGCCGAGTCGTGGGGGAGCCCGTGGCGCGCGAGCCCCTCGCGCGCGCCCACCAGCGCGCGCCGCACCCCGGCGACGTCGCCCGCGGCGGCGGCGAGGACGGCTGCGGCGGTGTCGTAGCGGTATCCGCGCAGCGCCCCCCCGAGCCGCTGGAACACCGGCGCGCTCCGGGCCAGCTCGGCGCCCAGCCGTCCGGTGTCGCCCATCCCGATGAGGGCCCCGAGCCGCAGCATCGCCACGACCGGCACCGCGAGCTGCCCGAAGCCGCGCGCCGTGGCCGCTGCGCGCAGCCGCTCGATCTCGGCGATCGCCTCCGCGTGGCGCCCGGTGTCCGTGAGCACGATGGCGCGGAACGCGTGCGCGTAGAGGAGGTAGTGCAGCAGGTCGGCGTCGGCGTGGGCGCCGAGCTCCGCGATCGCGGCGTCCAGCGCGGCGACCGCCTGGGTGTGGCGTCCCTGGGGGTGGTCGATGGCGAACGCGCGGGTCACGGACACGTGCAGGCGCGTCAGCGCCGGGTCGGCGGACGTGGCCTCGGCCGCCGACAGCTCCTCCTCGGCCTCGGCGTAACGACAGCTCTCGGCGAGCAGCAGCGCGAGCATCACCCGGGCTGAGGGCAGCATCTCCGCCGGTTCCCCGATCTGCGCGATGAGCCGCCGCGACGCCGTGATCGTGCCCTCGTAGAGCGCGCCGGCGAGGGGCGCGGCGCGCAGCAGGCGCACCAGCGTGACGGCCGCCCGCCGGTGGTCCCCCTCGCCGACGAGCTGCTCGACGGCCGCCTCCATCGCGGCGAACGCGCCGCGGTAGTCGGCGCGGTAGAAGAGCTGGGACGCCTGGGCGAGCACGACGCCGGGCGTGTCCGACCACACGGCCGCCGGGACGGCGCCCAGCCACGCCCCGACTCCATCACCTCCCCGCCCGCCGCCGCCGGTCTGCGGAGCGAGGATGCGGATCGCCGCGGTGAGGTCCCCCGAGGCCAGGTGGTGCCGCGCCGCCGCCTCGTGCCTGCCGGCCGCCGACAGGGCGCGCGCGGCGCGCGCGTTCAGGCCCCGCAGCGACGCCGGCCGTTCGCGCTCGAGCCGCCGCAGCAGGGCCTCGCGCATCAGGCGGTGGTGCCGCAGCCACCCGGCGCCGTCGCGCACCAGGAACGCGCGGTGCTCGCACAGCTCGCCGACCAGCGCTGCGGCATCGTCGCGTTCGGTGACACGGGCCGCGATCTTGGGCGTGAACCGGTCGAGCACGGAGCAGTCCTCGAGCAGCCGCCGGGCCGGCTCGCGCAGCGGGTCCACCGACTCGGCGAGCAGGTAGTCGAGCGGATCGCCGCCCCCTCGCGCCTCGAGGAGGATCCCGGTGATCCAGCCCTCCGTCCGGCGCCGGGTCTCGGCGTGCTCCTCGGGGGAGGCGTCAACGCGGAGGGCGACCAGCAACTGGTGGCACTCCTCCTCCGAGAGGGCGAGATGGCGCTCGTCGAGATCCACGGCATCCGGGCGCGGGGCGCCGAGCGGCCCGACGCGCCGCCCCCCGACCCCCAGTCGCACCCGCCGGGGCAGCTCGTGCACGAGTGCCACGAGCTCCTCCTCGGCGGGCGTGCCGAAGAGCATGTGCACGTCGTCGAGCACGATGGTGAGGTCGCCGCCGGCCAGCAGCGCGACGGCCTCGCCGAGCGCCCAGGCGCGCTCGGCCGGATCGTCCGGGTCGCCGATCCCCGGGGCGTCGGCGACAGCGGGGCCGAGCGCCTGCGCCAGCGCGCGCGCCGGCCCCTCCCGCACGGTGCGCACGCCGCACGCGCACCAGACGACCGGCCCCGGCGCCTCCCGCACGGCGAGCGCCAGGAGGGCGCTCTTGCCGTAACCGGGCGCGGCGACCACACGCAGCAGACCGCCGTCCAGGCCCGCACGCGCCTGCGCCACCAGGGCGTCGCGGGCCAGGCAGGGCACCGGCGACCGCGGCGGCACCATCCGGCCGGTGGTGGGCGGGGCGGTGCGGGGGGCGCTGGTGATCGGGCCTCCGGCTCGACTGGCTCGGTACGTCGACCCTAACCGCAGGCGGTTCCGCGGGGGAAGGGTTCTCGTCAGTGAGCGGTGAGTACACCGACGGACGGCCGGTGAGGTGCCTGCGGTAGGTACACGCCCATCGGCCTCGGGCCCACAGCCACCGACGCGGGGAGACGCGATGTCCACCACGCCAAGACCTCTGCCGGAGGAGACCATCCGGCTCCGGGTGCGCGAGGAGCACGAGCGCCTCGCCCGCGAGCTCGGCATCGAGGACGTCGCGCGCGAGCACCATGCCCGTCCGGCCGAGAACCGCTTCACCGCGTCGCAGAGGCCCCACACCACCGTGCTCTACGGCGGGCTCACCTGGAAGCACGAGCGCCTGATCCACGGTGCGCTCGAAGGGCTGGGCTACCGGCCCGAGGCGCTGCCGTGCCCGGACGTGGCCGCCTTCCAGACCGGCAAGGAGTACGGCAACAACGGCCAGTGCAACCCGACCTACTTCACGGTCGGAAACCTGGTGCAGCACCTCCAGCGCCTCGAGGCCGGGGGGATGTCGCGCCAGGAGATCATCGATCGACACGTCTTCGTCACGGCGGGGGCCTGCGGGCCGTGCCGGTTCGGGATGTACGAGGCCGAGTACCGCCTGGCCCTCCGCAACTCGGGCTTCGACGGCTTCCGGGTGCTGCTCTTCCAGCAGTCGGGCGGCTTCCACCAGGCGGGCGAGGCCGACGGCCTCGAGCTGAACGTGGACTTCTTCCTCGCCTTCCTCAACGCGCTGAACATGGGCGATGTCCTCAACGACGTCGGCTACCAGATGCGCCCCTTCGAGATCGAGGAGGGGGCGACCGACCGCGCCATGGAGCGCGCGATGGAGGACCTGCACGACGTCTTCCGCACCCACCGCAACCAGCGCCTCGACGGCCGGGTGGGCGCCCTCCTGACGTCGCTCCCCGCGGTCGGCGGCATGGCCGACCGGGCGGGCAAGTTCGCCGACGCTCTGCTGGGCAGGGAGTACGTGTCGGCTCTGCAGGGCGTGGCCGACGACCTACGCTCCGTGCGCATCGACCGCACCCGGGTGAAGCCGATCGTCAAGATCACCGGCGAGTTCTGGGCGCAGACCACCGAGGGCGACGGCAACTACCGGATGTTCCCGTTCCTCGAGCGCGAGGGCGCCCAGGTGCTGGTGGAGCCGGTCGGCACCTGGATCATGTACATGATCCACCAGGCCAAGCAGGAGAACACCGACCGGGCCGGCGTGACCGACGACGAGGCGATGCCCTCCCAATGGCGCGTCGACAAGCGCATGGCCGCCGACCTTCGGGCGCGGAGGAAGAACGCCGCCCTGTCGCTGGCCGAGGCCGTCTTCACCCGCGAGTGGCGGCGGCTGCGCGAGGCGCTCGGCAACGTGCCGCACGAGCTCACCGACCAGTACGAGCTGCAGCGCATCGGCCACCCCCTCTACAACTCGCGGGCGGGCGGGGGCGAGGGCCACCTCGAGGTGGCGAAGAACATCTACTACTCGAACAAGGACATGTGCCACATGGTGCTGTCCCTCAAGCCGTTCGGGTGCATGCCCTCGACGCAGTCCGACGGCGTCCAGTCGGCCGTCGTGAACCAGTACAAGGACATGATCTACCTGCCGGTCGAGACCTCGGGCGAGGGGGAGATCAACGCGCACAGCCGGGTCCAGATGGCGCTCGGCGAGGCGAAGGTCAAGGCGCGCGAGGAGATGGAACGGGTGCTGGAGCGCACAGGCCTCACGCTCGACGAGGTCCGCGCCCACGCCGAGGAGCACCCCGAGCTTCAGGACCCGCTCTACAAGGTGCCCCACACCCCCGGGCTGATCGGGACCGCGGCCAACTTCGTCGCCCACGTGCACGACCTCCGTGCAGGCGGCCGCCGGGCCGGCGCCCCGGCCGGCGCGGGAGTGGGGTCTCCCGCATGAGCGTGCTCGACCACCCGCGGCTCTACATCGGGCTCGACGTCGGGTCGACGACCGTGAAGGCGGTGGTCGTGGACCCGGTCGCGGACGAGGTGCTCTGGCAGGACTACCAGCGCCACGACACCAAGCAGCCCGAGAAGGTGCTCGAGTTCCTCACCCGCATCGGGACCGAGTTCCCGCTGCCGCGCGAGCGCTTCCGCATCTTCATCACCGGCTCCGGCGGCAGCGGCATCGGCCCCCGCATCGGGGCGAAGTTCGTCCAGGAGGTGAACGCCGTCTCGCTGGCCGTCGAGAAGCTCTATCCCGAGGCGGGATCGGTGATCGAGCTGGGCGGCCAGGACGCCAAGATCATCATCTTCAAAGAGGATCCGGAGACGGGCAAGAAGACCAAGATCCCGTCGATGAACGACAAGTGCGCCGGCGGCACCGGGGCCGTGATCGACAAGATCAACGCCAAGCTCCGCATCCCGCCCGACCAGCTCTGCGACATGGGCTACGACGGCATCAAGCTGCACCCGGTGGCGGGCAAGTGCGGCGTCTTCGCCGAGACCGACATCAACTCCCTCCAGAAGATGGGCGTGCCACCCGACCAGCTCATGGCGTCGCTCTTCGACGCCATCGTCGGCCAGAACCTGTCGGTGCTGACGCGGGGCAACACGCTGCGGCCGCACGTCCTGCTCCTCGGCGGCCCGAACACCTACATCCGGGGCATGGTCGAGGCCTGGCAGCACTCGATCCCGCTCATCTGGCGGGAGCGCAACACGCCCCTGCCCGAGGGGGCCGACCCGAAGGACCTGATCCGGGTGCCCGACAGCGCCCAGTACTTCGCGGCGCTCGGCGCGGTGCAGTTCGGCCTGTCGGAGGAGGAGGGCGTCGGCGCCTACCGCGGCACGGAGAACCTGCGCCGCTACATCGACGTGGGCCGGATCGAGGAGAAGCAGGCGGCGGGCGGCAAGGGGCTGTCGGAGGACGCTGCCGAGCTCGAGGCGTTCCGCGAGCGCTACCGCGTCCCGCGGTTCGCGGAGGCGACGTTCGCGCCGGGCGAGGTGCTGGAGGCGTTCGTCGGCCTCGACGGGGGCTCCACCTCGACCAAGGCGGTGCTGCTCGACCGCGACCGCAACGTCCTGGTCAAGAGCTACCAGCTCAGCAAGGGCAACCCGATCGTGGACACCCAGGAGGTCCTCTCGGACCTCGAGCAGAAGGTGCTCGACCAGGGCGCCACCCTGAAGGTCATGGGCATCGGCACGACCGGCTACGCCAAGGACATCCTCAAGGACACCCTCGCGGCCGACGTCGCGCTCGTCGAGACCGTGGCCCACACCGAGTCGGCGCTGGCCTTCTATCCCGACACCGACGTCATCTGCGACGTGGGCGGCCAGGACATCAAGCTGATCATCCTGAAGAACCGGCAGGTCAAGGACTTCAAGCTCAACACCCAGTGCTCGGCCGGCAACGGCTACTTCCTCCAGTCGACCGCCGAGGGCTTCGGCTTCTCGGTCGCCGAGTACGCCGACGTCGCGTTCTCCGCCGAGTCGATGCCCACCTTCGGCTACGGGTGCGCGGTCTTCATGCAGTCCGACATCGTCGACTTCCAGCGCCAGGGCTGGCAGCCGCAGGAGATCATGGCCGGCCTTGCCGCCGTGCTGCCGAAGAACATCTGGCTCTACGTCTCCCAGATCCCGAACCTGGCGTCCCTCGGCACCAACTTCGTGCTGCAGGGCGGCACGCAGCACAACCTGGCCGCCGTCAAGGCGCAGGTCGACTTCATCGAGTCGCGCTTCGCCGCCAAGGACGTGACCCCGCGCGTGCGCGTCCACGAGCACTGCGGCGAGTCGGGCGCCATCGGGGCGGCCATCGAGGCGGTCCGCCTGTGGGAGAACGGCCGCCGGACGCAGTTCATCGGCATGGAGGGCGTCCGCGACATCTCCTTCGTGACGCATCGCAGCGAGGACACCCGCTGCTACTTCTGCAAGAACAAGTGCCTGCGCACGTTCATCGACGTGACGGTCGAGGGGTCGTCGATCGACGACTCCGAGCGGTCCTCGAAGATCCCGCTCACGCCCGGCGTGCGGCGCCTGATCGTCGGCAACTCGTGCGAGCGCGGGCTCGTGGAGGACGTCGACTCCATGCGGGTGATCAAGAAGGGCATGGACTCCAACAGGGAGGCCTATCCCAACTTCCTCCAGATCGCCGCCGAGGCGGTCTGGCGCAGCACCGGCCCGCCGCTGGTGGCCGACCCGCCCGCCCGCCGGGCGCTCACCCGCGCCCAGAGGGAGCGCGACGCGCTGCTGGCCCGGCGCGAGAGGCTGCGCATCGGCATCCCCCGCGTGCTCAACCAGTACTCGGTCAACCCGCTCTTCTCGGCGTACTTCGAGAGCCTCGGCGTGCCGCCGGAGAACATCGTCTACTCGGGGTTCACCTCCGAGGAGCTGTACAAGGCGGGCGCCAAGCGCGGCGCGATCGATCCGTGCTTCCCCTCGAAGGTCGGCATCCCGCACGTGCACGACCTGCTCCAGCGGGTCCACGCGAAGAAGCCGCTCGACGTCGTCTTCTTCCCGATGATCGACGCCCTGCCCTCGCCCCTGGCGCAGACGCAGGGCTGCCGGGCCTGCCCGACCGTCACGGCCACGCCCGCCGCGGTGAAGGCGGCGTTCACCAAGGAGAGCGACCTGTTCGCCGAGATGGGCGTCCGCTACGTCGACACGTTCGTCAACCTCGACCAGCCGCGCCTGCTGGAGAAGCAGATGTGGGACGACTGGAAGGACATCCTCGGGCTCACCCGCGGTGAGCACCGGCGCGCGGTCGACACCGGCTACGCCGCGCTCGAGGGGTTCGAGCGCGACCTGCGCGCGGCGGCGCGCGAGACGCTGGAGGAGCTCGAGCGCGAGGACCGCCTCGGCGTCGTCGTGCTCGGCCGCCCGTACCACAACGATCCGGGGATCTGCCACGAGATCCTCGACGAGTTCCAGAAGATCGGCTACCCGGCGTTCACGCAGGACAGCCTCCCGATCGACGACGACATCGTCTGGCGCCTCTTCGGCGAGGACGTCGAGGCCGGCCGCATCTCCGAGCCGATGGACATCTCCGACGTCTGGAAGAACTCGTACTCCGAGAACACGAGCCGCAAGGTCTGGGCGGCCAAGTACACGGCACGCCACCCCAACCTCGTCGCGCTCGAGCTGTCGTCGTTCAAGTGCGGGCACGACGCTCCGATCTACGCGACCGTCGAGGAGGTCGTCCAGACGTCCGGGACGCCCTACTTCTGCTTCAAGGACATCGACGAGAACAAGCCCACGGGCTCGATCAAGATCCGCGTGGAGACGATCGGCTACTTCCTCGAGCGCTATCGCGAGGACATGGTCCGCAGCCACGCCAGGCAGCGCGAGCTGCACGAGCGGCTGGCCGACTTCGAGCGCAGGCTGCGCGCGCCGGCCGCCGGTCACGAGGAGGTGAGGGTTGGCGTGGGCGGCTGACACGGCGGGCCGGGCCGCCAAGATCATGTTCGAGGTCTACCGGGAGGGGGGCTACGACCGGCGCTACCGGGTCGTCTACTTCACGGAGCTCAACGACCACGATCGCGACCGCGAGCTCGACCGGTGCCTCGCCGGGGAGAGCTTCCTGTCGGGCTTCCTGGTGACGGCCTCCCGCAAGGACGCCCGCGCGGTCATCGCGAGCGCCCTCGCGCGCCTCAACGACGGCGACGAGCTCACCCCCGAGGCCCTGGCGGCCGAGCTGGAGCCGCACCTGGCCTGAGCGGGGTGCCGTGCCGCCCGGTCTAGGCCCGCTCGGCCGAGGCCTCGACCGCGTCGCCCGCCACGGGGACGGCGACGAGGCCCCGGCGCACGGCGTGCGCCGCCATCGCCGTGCCGTACGCGCCGAGCACCCGGGGGGTGACGTGGTCCCACTCGAACCGGGCGGCGGCGCGTCGGCCCTCCTCGCCCAGGCGATCGCGCAGGCCGGGGTCGTCCGCGAGCTCGCGCAGGGCCGCGGTCAGTGCGGCGACATCGCCGGGGGGCACGGTGCGCCCGTGGCCGTCGAGCACGTCGACGTAGCCCGGGATCGCCGAGGCGACGACCGCGACGCCCGCGGACATGGCCTCCACGAGCACGAGCCCGAAGCTCTCCCCCTTCAGCGACGGCGCGCAGAGGATGTCGGCGTGATCGAGCAGCTCGCCACGGCGCGCGTCCGACACCCGCCCGAACGCGGTCACACCGTCCGGCAGGGGTGTGCCGGGCGCGATCTGCTCCTGCAGCGCCTCCACCTCGTCGCGGTCGACCCCGACCAGGTCGAGGCGCACGCCCGGCAGGCCGCGGATCGCCGTCAGCAGCGTGCCGAGGCCCTTCCGGGGGTCGTTGCGACCGATGAACAGGATGCGCACGCCATCGTCCCCCGCGTCGCGCGGCGGCGCCGATCGCTCGTGACGCGCCACGCCGTTCGGGATCACCTCGAACTCGCCGTGGAGGAACTTGGCGGTGCTCGACCGCGCGGCCTCCGAGACGGCGGTGCGGTGGTGCAGGCGACGCACGGCGATGCGCGCGAAGGGCGCCATCACGCCGTAGAGGCGCGAGTTCGGCCCGTACATGTGGAACGTGCCGACCATCGGGCGCCCCGAGAACAGGAGGACCGACAGGCAGGGGGGCACGAGCGGCTCGTGGAGGTGGACGACGTCGTAGTCGCCCCGCCGCACGATCCACCAGGCGCGCATGTTCGCCCAGGGCGAGAGGGCCACGCGGCCCACCGACCCGTTGTGGCGTACGCCTGCCGTGCGGCCGAGCGCGTGGAAGTTGGGCTCGTCGATCGGGCCGTCCGCCGGCGCGAGGATGTCGACCTGGTGGCCGCGCCCGCGCAGTGACGCCGCCATGTCGCGCACCTGGGCGGCGACGCCGCCGTGCGCGTCCCACGCGTAGGGGCACATGATCGCCACGCGCAGCGCATCCCCGCCGGCGGGCACCGGCCGCCAGGGTGCGATGGCCGCCCGCGCCGGGCGGGTCCAGGGCGTGCCGTGCAACGCGACCGCGATCGCGAACCCGACGCCGACCACGAGGAGGCCGGCGACCACGTCGAGGATGAAGTGGTTGCCGGTGGCCACGACGATCAGGATCACGAGCGGGCCCCACATCAGGGCCGCGACGCGGAGCACGGGCACGCGCGTGACCGACGCCAGCCCGATGCCCACCGCCACCGCGAAGGCGGCGTGCATGCTCGGGACGGCGGCGACGGGGTTGTAGAAGAACTCGACGAAGGGCGCGTCGAGCGGGACCAGAGACTCCCGGGTGACCGAGTCGACGATGCCGACGCCGGCCAGGCGCGGCGGGGCGGTCGGGAAGAGGGCGTAGATCGGTATGGCCACCAGCCACGCGCCGAGCAGCGTCGTGCGCAGCACCGGGTAGACCGGCCTGCGACGCTTGTAGACGAGCACCAGCGCCAACGGGACGGCCACGAGCTGCGCCAGCAGGTAGAGCAGCCCGAGGACCGACATCACCTGCAGGCCGGTGATCCACTCCTGCACCTGGCGCTCGACGTTGAGGCCGAGCTCCGCCTGCAGGGCGACGACGCGCGCCGCGTTCTCCAGCGCCTCGACCTCCGAGCCGCGGCTGACGCCGCGTGCCAGCGAGTAGAGCAGGTAGGCCCCCGCGAACATGGCCACCTCGCGCGGCCAGCGCCGCGCGCCGAGGGGCGACGACGAACCGCCACCGGTCGCGGTCACGGCGGCGCCCCAGGAGGGGCGGCGGTTCGGGGTGCGCCGGCTCATGACCGACCAGGATATGGGGACAGGGCCGGCGAAGTCACGCCCTCGACCACCACCGGCCGCTCCATGCGGCGCAGCGAACGCAGGTCGAGGTCCTCACGGGCGAGGAAGACCAGGCCGGGACCGATGCCGGTGAGGGCCTGCGTGGCCTGCAGCAGCAGCCCGGCGGCCAGCGCGTCGGTCCCCGCCACCCCGTACGAGGCGATGAGCGGCAGGGCCACCGCGGCCTGGAACGAGCCCACTCCGCCCGGGAGGATCGGCACCGTCTGGGCCACGGTGGTCGTCACCAGCACCGTGGCCGCGGCGGCCAGGCCGGCATTCAGCCCGAGGGCCTCGAGGACCATGAAGGTGCCGACGCACTGGAGCGCGATCGCCGCGATCCCGGCGCCGGCCACGACGCCGAGGGGTCGCGGCGCGCGCAGTGCCCGCAGACCGGAGCCGGCCGACTGCAGCGCCGCCCGCAGCCCGTGCAGGACCCGGCGCAGGCGCGAGGCGGGTCGCTGCGGAGGAGCGATCGCGGCGCGGGAGCGGACCGCGACGACGACCATCGCGGTGACGACCAGGCCGCCCACCGCTGCGGCCGCGGCGACGTAGCCCGGCACCGGCAGGACCAGCGCGGCGACGATGCCCAGGGCGGCCCAGGCGGCCGTCGAGACCAGGAGCTCCGCGGCGGCGCCCCCCGCGACGGCGGCGAGCCCGAGGTCGATCCCCCGGCGGCGCATGCGTCCCTCGGCCAGTACGACGCGGGCGGCCTCGCCGAGCCTCGCCGGCGCGACCCAGTTGCCGAGGAGGCCGATGAACACCGGGCTGACGAGGTCGCGCGAGCGCACCCCGGCGCCGCGGCCGAGGCCCCGCAGCAGGCAGGCCCAGACCGGCGCCTTGAGTGCGGCCGCGAGCGTGAACGCCAGGAGGGCGACACCGATCGGTGCGATGGACGACGAGGTCAGCCCGCCGAACGAGTCCGACCAGTCGACCCGCCACGCGACCAGGGCGCCGATCGCCGC
>LNEQ01000142.1 GCA_001464995.1 Actinobacteria bacterium Ga0077541 | reverse complement strand
CGGCCCTTGGGGCCGAGGGTCACCTTGACCGCGTCGGCCAGGGTGTTGACCCCGCGCTCGAGCGCGCGGCGGGCGTCCTCGTCGAACTTGATCAGCTTCGCCATGCTCAGACCGCCTTCGCGAGGATGTCGGACTCACGGAGGATGAGGAGGTCCTCGCCGTCCACCTTGACCTCGGTGCCGCCGTACTTGGAGTAGATGACCTCGTCACCCTCCGCGACCTGCGGCGGCACGCGCTTGCCGTCCTCGAAGCGGCCCGCGCCGACAGCGAGGACGCGCCCGCGCTGGGGCTTCTCGGTGGCCGTGTCGGGAAGGACGATTCCGCTGGCGGTGACCTGCTCCGCCTCGATCGACTGGACGACGACGCGGTCGCCCAAGGGCTGCAAGTTCATGCACTTCTCCATTGGCACTCGTTGACTGTGAGTGCCAACAGGGTAAGTCCACGGCCAGCGCGAATCAACCCACGCCCACCCGCGCGGGCGTCACGCCGCCGTCACAGAGCCCGCCCCTACTTCAGCGAGGGGAACTCGATGATCTCGCTGAAGTGGATGACCGAGACCGAATCGTCGAGAGCGACCTCGCGCGAGTAGATGTGCGAGAGGAAGTGCAGCGTGTCCTCGACCAGGCGGAACTCGGGGTTGTCGCGCTCGATCTCGCGCTGGGTCAGCTCGCGCACGGGCTTGACCTGCACGTCGTCGATGATCGCGGTGAAGATCTTCTGGCGCGGGCCGTGACGGTGGCCGATCGTGACCCAGACCAGCTGGCCCTTGCGGTACTTGTGGGACTTGTCCCCGAGGCGGATCGTGGCGGTCTTGCGCCCCTTGCGGAGCTGGTCGATGAACAGCGGCGAGTAGAAGTTCAGGGCGTACACGGGTGTCCTCGGGAGCGGGTGGGCGGGCGGGGCGCGGGTCACCCCGTCGTCGGAGATCCCTTCGCCCCGGCACCACCGTAACCTGCCCTCCGCACCCAGGCGAGGGCTTCTGACATGACCCGCTGCTCGCCGGGGTAGCCGAGCGCGGCCGTCGCCCGCTCGATCGGCACCAGGCGCACGCCGTCGACCTCGGCGTCGTGGTGGGCGATGGAGCCCGCGCGGTACTCGAGGAGGAAGAAGTGGACGCGCTTGGACACCCGGGCTCCGTGCATCCGCGACCAGAAGACGTACGAGATCTCCTCGAGCGGCGCGAGCGTGCGGCCGACGAGGCCCGTCTCCTCGCGCGTCTCGCGCAGGGCGGCCTGCTCCGGGGTCTCGCCGGCCTCGAGGTGCCCCTTCGGAAGCGCGAGCAGCGACCCGCCCCGCACGCGGATCAGCGCGACGAGGAGCGCCGGGCCGTGCCGGATGAGCACCACGCCCCCGGCCGACCGCTCGTTGATGACGCGGCTCACGCGGCGGTGACCACCCGCGGGCCGCAGGACGCGCTCACGGCCGTCCGCCGGCGCCGTCACGAGACGGCGCCGGCGGTCGCGCGGTGGTGGCTACTTGCCGCCGAAGAGCCGCTTGAGGAAGCCCATGAGGCCGCCGCCCGAAGCCGGGGCGGCCGCTCCGCCGCCGGCCGGGACCGAGGCGGGCTCGGCGGGAGCCGAGGAGCCGTTGGCGCCGCCCGAGGATGCGGCCGGGGCGCCGGCGGACGCGCCGCCCTCGCCCACCCACTTGTCGAGGGCCTCCCAGCCGGTCTTGCCGGTGGCCGCTGCCGCGGGAGCCGCCGCTGCGCCGCCGCCACCCGAGCCGCCGACCCACTTCTCCAGGGCCTCCCAGCCGGTCTTTCCGGTGGCTGCTGCCGCGGGTGCCGCTGCTGCGCCGCCGCCGCCCGAGCCACCGACCCACTTCTCCAGGGCCTCCCAGCCGGTCTTGCCGGCGGCCGGGGCCGCGGGTGCCGCTGCTGCGCCGCCGCCGCCCGAGCCACCGACCCACTTCTCCAGGGCCTCCCAGCCGGTCTTGCCGGTGGCCGGGGCCGCGGGTGCCGCTGCTGCGCCGCCGCCGGAGCCGCCGACCCACTTCTCGAGGGCCTCCCAGCCGGTCTTGCCGGTCGCCGCTGCCGCGGGAGCCGCCGCTGCGCCGCCGCCACCCGAGCCGCCGACCCACTTCTCCAGCGCCTCCCAGCCGGTCTTGCCGGCGGCCGCCGCGGGAGCCGCCGCTGCGCCGCCGCCGGAACCGCCGACCCACTTCTCGAGGGCCTCCCAGCCGGTCTTGCCGGTCGCCGCTGCCGCGGGAGCCGCCGCTGCGCCGCCGCCGGAGCCGCCGACCCACTTCTCGAGGGCCTCCCAGCCGGTCTTGCCGGCGGCCGGGGCTGTGGCGCCCCCCGCCGGTGCGGAGCCCGAGCCGCCGACCCACTTCTCGAGGGCCTCCCAGCCGGTCGTCTGAGCGCCTCCTGCGATCGGGGGCAAGAAACGACGGGGACGGCTCATGAATCCTCCAGCAGGGTCTCGGTCACGGGAGCGCGGCGCGGGGATCGTGCCGTGCCGCACAAACTTACGGTGCGGGTGGATGTCGGGTCAAGGCGCGGATGGGGGGCGGCTCAGCGCATGTCGGCGAGCATCCGGCGATAGCTCTCGAGCCTCTGCGCCGGCACCGCGTCGGGCACCGCGCAGCCCGCATCGCCGGTGTGCGCGCAGCCCCGGAAGCGACAGTCGGCGGCGGCGCGGGCGATGTCCGGGAACCCCGCCTCGAGGGTCTCACGGTCCATCCGCGGCAGATGGAAGGTGCGCACGCCCGCCGTGTCCACCACCGCGCCGCCGCCGGGCAGCGGGATCAGGCGCGGGTCGCTCGTGGTGTGCCGTCCGGTGCGCACCTTCTGGCTCACCGCGCCGACGGCGCGCGGCACGCCGGTCAGCGCCGACGTGATGGTCGACTTCCCCACGCCGGAGTGCCCGGCGAGGATCGCGACCCGCCCGCCGATGAGGGCGCGGACCGTCTCGATGAAGGGCGGATCCTTGGCGACCCCGGCGAGCGCCGCGTGCCCGAGCGCGCGATAGGGGGCCAGCACCTCCTGGAGCCCGTCCGCGTCGTGGGCCAGGTCGGTCTTGGTGATCACGATCGCGGCCTCCAGGCCGCCGATGGTCGCCGCGACCAGGTACCGGTCGATCAGGCGGGGCCGCAGCGGCGGGTCGACGACCGCCGCGACGATCACCACCAGGTCGGCGTTGGCGACGATCGTGCGCGGGCGCCCCTCGGGCCCGTCGCCGCGCTCCAGCACGGTGCGGCGCGGCTCCACGGCCACGATGATCGCCTCCTCGTCCGAGTCGTGGCGCACGCGGACCCGGTCGCCGGCGACCGCCGGGCCGCCCGGCACGCGCGGCGTCAGCCTCACCTCGCGCTCGCGCCCGTCCTCCAGCACCGTGACCGTCGGTCCCGCCACCCTGACGACGACGGCCTCCGTCTCGGAGGGCGCCGTGCCGGCAGGCGTCACGCCCCGGAGCGTCCCGCCTCGAGGAGCTCGTCGGCGGTGAAGAGCGCGTACAGGGGGGCGCCCTCGAGCGCCGCCTCGGCGGTCTCGCGCCCGCCCTCACCACGATCGATGACGACGGCCGCCGACACGACCACCCCGCCTGCCTGACGTGCCTTCTCGATCGCGGCCACGAGGGACCCGCCCGAGGTGAGGACGTCGTCGACCACGGCGACGGGGGTGCCCTCCTCGATGAAGGGGCCCTCGATCCACTGCTGGAGGCCGTGCTTCTTGGCCTCCTTGCGCACGAAGAAGCCGGTGACGCGCTCGCCGCCGGCCCAGGCCGTCGCGCTCACCGCGCACACGAGCGGGTCGGCGCCGAGGGTCAGCCCCCCGACCGCGCGGGGCCCGGACGGCGCCAGGTCGCGCCACATCAGCTCGCCCGACAGCGCCGCGCCCTCGGGGTCGAGCAGCACCTGCCGCGCGTCGAAGTAGTACGACGACCGCCGGCCGGACGACAGCACGACCGACTCGCGCACGAGCGCCCGCTCGCGCAGGAGCGTGGTCAGGCGGGCGCGGGGGTCGTGGTTCGCGGCGGCGGGCACCGCGGCACTCTACCCGGCCGCGTCGATCAGGCGGCGGCGTTCCTGTGGCCGGTGCCGTTGCAGCCCGAGCAGATCACGGGGAGGTACACGTGCTCGACGTCGCAGTCGAGGGCCTCGAGGTACTTCCCGGCGCCGAAGCACCAGCCACAGAGGTCCGGCGCCGACGTCGCGGGTGCGCGAGTGACGTCTGCCGAGCGGAGCGTGGGGTCGATGGACCCTGCCATGCCGCTACCTTTCATGGGGGCCTGGGGCTGGCCCAGTGACTCCCCATCGGCCGGCCCAGGCGAAACCCAAGGGCGCGAGCATCCCCCAAAAGGGTGAAATACCTGCAATCGTGAGGAGAGCAAGAGGATGATCGAGGTGCGGCCGGAGGCGACTCCCAACCCGAACGCCATCAAGTTCACGCTCGACCAGCCCTCGACGAGCGGCAGGGCCCAGACCTTCCGCGCGGGCAGCGACCCCGCCGAGTCGCCCCTCGGCGCCCGCATCTTCGCCCTCGACGGCGTGACCAACGTCTTCATGACGGCGAACTTCGTCAGCGTGACCAAGGAGGACGACATCGCCTGGGACGAGCTGGCGCCCCTCGTGGTGGCCGAGCTCGAGGCCCACTTCGGGGAGGACGGATGAGCGCGACCGGGATCATCTTCTCGTACCTGATCGGCCTGATCTTCGCCGTCGGCGGCGTGCTCTTCCTCGTCGGACTCGACGACAACCGCTTCCTCTTCGGCATCCCGTACCTGCTGATCGGCCTGGTGATCATCGGCGGCGTGGCCGCGAGCCAGCGCCGCATGAAGCGCAAGGCGCTCGAGGGCGAGGACGGAGGCGGCACGGGGCACGGGAGCAGGAAGAGCCCCTACTGACCTGGGCCTGAGCCCGCACCCCTGACCGCGCCGGTGCGGTCAGGGGTGCGGAGCGGTCATGGCAGGGCGGGCAGGCCCTCGAGCTCGGCGGCGGCGATGTCGAGCTCGGCCTGGGGCAGCTCGGTGTCGACCATCTCGCCCGACAGGTACGCGTCGTAGGCGGCCATGTCGAAGTTGCCGTGGCCGCAGAGGTTGAACAGGATCGTCTTCTCGACGCCCTCCTCGCGGGCCCTCTCGACCTCCTCGACCACCGCGCGCAGGGCGTGCGACGGCTCGGGCGCCGGGATGATCCCCTCGGCCCGGGCGAAGCGGACGGCCTCGGCGAAGCACTCGCTCTGCTTGTAGGCGCGAGCCTCCACCAGACCGGTGTGGACGAGGTGCGACACCAGCGGCGCCATGCCGTGGTACCGCAGCCCGCCGGAGTGGATGGCCGGCGGCACGAAGCCGTGACCGAGCGTGTGCATCGCCAGCAGCGGCGCGGTCTTGGCGGTGTCACCGAAGTCGTAGCCGTAGTGGCCCCGGGTGAGGGTCGGGCACGCGGCGGGCTCGGCGGCCACGATGCGGATGTCCTTGCCGGCCGCCTTGTCGGCGAGGAACGGGAACACCAGGCCGGCGAAGTTCGAGCCGCCGCCGACGCAGCCGACGAGCACGTCCGGGTCGGCGCCCGCCATCGCGAGCTGCTCGCGTGCCTCCATGCCGACGATCGTCTGGTGCAGCAGCACGTGGTTGAGGACGCTCCCGAGCGCGTACTTGGTGTCGTCGCGCGTGGCGGCGTCCTCGACGGCCTCGCTGATCGCGATGCCGAGGCTGCCCGTGCTCGCGGGGTCCGCCTCGAGGATGTCGCGACCGGCATGCGTGTCCGGAGACGGGCTCGCCACCACCTCGGCGCCCCAGGTGCGGATCATCGAGCGCCGGTAGGGCTTCTGGTCGTACGAGGCCCGCACCATGTAGACCTTGCACTCCATCTCGAAGAGCCGGCAGGCGAACGACAGCGCCGACCCCCACTGGCCGGCGCCGGTCTCGGTGGCGAGGCGGGTGACGCCCTCCTCGCGGTTGTAGAACGCCTGGGGCACCGACGTGTTGGTCTTGTGGCTGCCCGACGGGCTGACGCCCTCGTACTTGTAGAAGATCTTGCAGGTCGTCCCGAGGGCGGCCTCGAGCCCGAGCGCGCGGTACAGCGGGGTCGGCCGCCACATGGAGTAGATCGCCCGCACCGGGTCGGGGATCGGGATCCAGCGCTCGGCGCTGACCTCCTGCTGGATCAGCCCCATCGGGAAGATCGGCGAGAGGTCGTCGGGGCCGATCGGCTGCCCGGTGCCGGGGTTGAGCGGCGGCGGGGGCATCGACGGGAGGTCGGCGGCCACGTTGTACCAGTTGCGTGGGATCGCGTCCTCATCGAGGAGATAGCGGCGCTGGGCCATCGGGAAACCCCTTTCGCTGTCGTCTACCGCCCCGACCCTACTCCGGTGCCCGTGGGCGGTGTGACCCCGGACGCGGCGGCCATCAGCACCTCCTCGACACGGTCCCAGGAGGGCGGCGTCTCGGAGGCCGGCGCGTCCCAGCGCGCCACCGACTTCGGCTGGTTGCCGGCGCGCGCGGCGCCGGCGACCTCGCCGTGCACCCCCCCGCGGGCGAAGCGGCGTGCGTCGTCGGGGCTGCGCCAGGCCGAGACGGTGCGGTAGGTGCGCCGGAGGATCCGCGCCTGCAGGGCGTAGCCGACCAGGCCCTCGGCCTCGCTCAGGGCGGCGGTGATCCGCCGGGTGGAGCGCAGGAAGGGGAGCGTGTCGCGCAGGCGCGGCAGGTGGAACTCGGTGACGACGACGTGCACCGGCACGTCCGGTGCGGGTGTCGCTGCGGTGGTCCAGGACGTGACGGGCATTGACGGCTCCTGCGAGGAGGGTGGGCACCAGCTATCTTGTCGCCGACAAGATAGGCGGCGGAAGGCGAACTTCTCAACGACGAGATCAGACGGCGGTCCCGAGGAGAGGCCCTATCACCACGGCGGGCTGCGCCGGGAGCTGCTCGACTCGGCGGCGGCCATCGCAGCCGCCGAGGGCCCCTCGGCGATCACGCTGCGCGACCTGGCGCGGCGCGCGGGCGTCTCGCACGCGGCGCCCGCGCACCACTTCGGCGACAAGCGCGGCCTGCTGACGGCCCTCGCGGCCGAGGGCTTCCAGGACCTGGCCGCCGGCCTGGTGGAGGCCCACGATCGCGGCGGGCGGATCGTCGATCAGGGCGTCGCGTACGTCGGCTTCGCCGTCGCCCACCCCGGCCACTTCGCCGTCATGTGGCGCTTCGACCTCCTCGACGGTGACGACGAGGGACTGCGGGAGGGGGCGGACGCGGCGCGCGCGGCCCTCGACGCCGGGGCGGCGCGTCACGCGGCGGAGTGCGGCGGCGACCCGCGGGTCGTCGCCACGGCGGCGTGGAGCTTCGCCCATGGACTGGCCACGCTGCTCAACGCGGGGCTGCTCGATCCGGGTCCCGACCTGGCCGGGTTCGTGCGCGATGCGGGCCGGGTGCTCGCCCAGGGGGCCTGACCCTGGTGTCCTAGGCCGGTCCCGACTCGACCCGCTCCCGCCGGGCCGCGGCGACGGGGGCGACCGGCAGCCAGAGGGTGAACGTCGAGCCCGCGCCGACCTCGCTCTCGACGCTCACCCGCCCGCCGAGCAGGGCGGCGAGGCGCCGCACGATCGAGAGCCCGAGCCCCGAGCCCCCGGAGGGCCGGTCGCGCCCCGGCTGGACCCGGTAGAGGCGGTCGAAGATGAACGGCAGGTGCTCGGGCGGGATGCCGCGTCCGGTGTCGCTGACCGCGATCCCGCCCTCGCCGTGCTCCCGGCGGGTCGTCAGGCGGATCGTGCCGCCGGCCTCGGTCGCCGCGATGGCGTTCGAGATCAGGTTGGTCAGGATCGTCTCCACGTGCGCGGGGTCGGAGATGGCTGCGAGGGAGCCCTCGGGGCCGAGCAGCGCCACGCCCTTGACCTGCGCGTCGACCTCCAGGCGGGCGACCGCCTCGCGTCCGGCGCCGGCGAGGTCGACGGGCTCCGTACGGACCGGCGGGTCGAGGTCGAGCCAGGTGAGGTGCTGGAGATCGCGCACCAGCTCGCGGAGGCGCGCCGCCTCGGCGCGGATGAAGGCCGCCGACTCGGCGCGATCCTCGGGGCTGCGCGCGGTGCCGTCCTCGAGCGCCTGGGCGAAGCCCTCGATGGCGGTGACCGGGGTGCGCAGCTCGTGGGCCACGTCGGCGAGGAACTCGCGCTGGCGCACGTCGGCCGACTCGAGCCGCGCGGTCATGCGGTTGAAGGCCTGCGACAGGCGCCCCAGCTCGTCGTCGCTCTCCGGAGCCCGGACGTCGAAGCGCCCCTGGGCGACGGCCTCGGCGCCGTCGGCGAGCGCGCTGACCGAGCGCCGCAGGCGCGCCCCCACTCCGCCGGCGAGCATCCAGATGAGCGCCCCGGTGCCCACCACCCCCGCCGCGACGAGGCCGACGAACACCCAGTCGCTGAACAGGCCGTCGTCCGGGTCGGGCCGCTCGAGCAGGACCTCCACGGGTCCGCGCGTGGCGGTGGCCGAGGCCTCGAGCTGCGACACCGGGAGGTTCCAGTGGACGTCCACGCCCTGCACCGTCACCACGAGCCGGGCGTCTCCGATGAATCGCTGCGCCGCGCGCGCGGTCGCGGCGGCGTTCTCCAGTCCGTTGCGCTCCACCTCGCGCGCGATCGAGTCGGCCTGGAGGTGGAGTGCGTTCTCCACCTCGGCGCGCGCGCGCGACTCGACGAACGACACGAACACGACCTGGACCACGACGAAGACCACCACGAGCGCCACCGCGATCGCCAGGGCGACCCGGGCCTGGATGCTCCGGGGGCGCAGCCGCTGGATGGCCGGGATCACGTCGGGCCGGGCTCCAGCCGGTAGCCGACGCCCCGCACGGCGACGATGCCGATGTCGTCGCCGAGCTTGCGCCGCAGGTTGGCGACGTGGACGTCGACGGTCTTGCCGCCCACCGCCGACTGGTAGCCCCACACCTTCTCGAGGAGGCGGTCGCGGGTGTAGACGACGCGCGGATGCGCCGCCAGCTCGGCCAGGAGGTCGAACTCGAGGCGGGTGAGCTCCACCTCGCGGCCGTCGAGCGTCACGCGGCGACTGCTGGGCTCGAGCTGGGCCGGCCCCGCGCGCAGCACGCGGTGGGGGTCCGGCGGCGCGCTCACCCGCCGCAGCACCGCCTTCACCCGGGCCACGACCTCCACCGGGGAGAAGGGCTTGACCACGTAGTCGTCGGCGCCGAGCTCGAGCCCCGTGATGCGGTTGGCCTCGTCGCTGCGGGCCGTGATCATGATCACCGGCAGCGAGCCGATCTCCCGGAGGCGCCGGGTGACCTCGTAGCCGTCCATCTCCGGCAGCATCAGGTCGAGCAGCACCAGGTCGATGCCGCCACGGCGCACCTGCTCGAGCGCCGTCTCGCCGTCGGGCGCCTCGGCCACCGTGAAACCGGCGTCGGTCAGGTACATGCGCAGCAGGCGACGGATGGCCCGCTCGTCGTCCACCACCAGCACGTGGCCGCGGCTCGCCATCGTCAGCGCACCACCAGGAAGGAGCGGGTGCCCGTGGCCCGGGCCGGCGCGACGCCCCGGCTGCGCGCCGTGACGGACCAGCGCAGGCGGTAGACGCCCGGCTCCCACGCGTCGGGGACCGTCAGGTCGCTCGACTCGCGGTACGGGCCGGGGGGCTCGGGCGGGAATCGCTTCGAGCGCACCGCCATCCGCCTCCCCGTGGCGGCGTCCTCGACGACGAAGACGTGCCCGGTGCCGATGAGGGCGGCTCCGTCGACGTCGTACGAGACCTCGAAGCGGTAGGTCCGCCCCGTGCGCGCGGCGAAGGCGGGGACGGACTCACCGCCGCGGAACCCGGCCGGGACCATCATCCGCACGCCGCTCGGAGCGATCGTCAGCTCCGCCGATGCCTGCCCGGCCGCTCCCGCCGAGAGGGCCACGACCAGCACGGCGATCAGCGGACGACGCATCCCGGCGATGATAGTCGGGATCGGCCCCGCCGCCCCACGGAGCCGCCGAGGCTTGAATCGGCCCGTGAGGGCCCCTAGCGTTCACCCGGAGGATGCGGCGGGATAGCTCAGTTGGTAGAGCACACGACTGAAAATCGTGGTGTCCCCAGTTCGAATCTGGGTCCCGCCATCCGGCCCGCCCGCGACATGGGCCGGCCCCCGGCGCATCCCGGCGGCCGCGCCCGAGGGCCGGCGCACCGGGATGCGGGATCGATGGACCGTCAGCGCGTCCCGGGACGGACGAGGCGGCGGGCGCAGCACCGGGCGCGGTCGCGCGCGACCCGCGCGGCCGTGCCGCCGAGCCACAGCGGGTCGAGCGGGAAGGGGTCGAGCATCCCGTCGCGTCGCAGGGCGGCCTTCGCCAGGTGGCCGAGCGCCCGGGGGGCCGAGTCGCCGGCACTGCGGCCGCGCAGGGCGTCGATCGACGCCGACAGCTCGCCGTCGACCCTGACGTAGGTCGTCGGGCGGCACCTCACCGGGGGGGCCGGATCGGAGCCGA
>LNEQ01000141.1 GCA_001464995.1 Actinobacteria bacterium Ga0077541 | reverse complement strand
GTCGCCCCTCTTCTCACCGAAGGCGACCTCGGCGCCCCGGGGCACGCGGGTCTTGTCGCTTCCCTCGGCGCCCCCGTGGAAGGTGACGATCACGATCTCCGCCGTCTGCGCGGCGGCCTGCACCCGGCGCACGGCGCGCGGGATGTCGAGGAGGGGGTCGGCCCACTCGTAGGGCGCGAAGCCGAGGATCGCGACCCGCTGGCCCTCCACGTTCTGCGTCGCCTGCGTGCCGGGCCGGCCGGTGTTGCGGACGCCCACCCGCCGCAGGGCGGCGACGGTCTGGCGCTGGGCGACCGGCCCGAAGTCGAGCGCGTGGTTGTTCGCGAGCGTCATGACGGTGAAGCCCGCGTCCTTCAGCCAGCGCGCGTATGACGGCGGGGTGCGGAACGCGAAGCAGTTCGGGCTCCCCGACCCGCACTTCGACGATCCGCCGGTCGCGAGCGTGCCTTCCAGGTTGCCGAGGACGACATCGCCCGTCAGCAGGTGGTCCACCTGGTCGAAGAGCGTGCGGCCGCCGTCGGAGGGCAGTCCGTAGGGCGGGCTGCCCATCACGATGTCGCCGACCGCCGCGACCGAGATCGGGCGGGCGCCCTCGGCCGGCGGCGCGGGGGCGGCGACCGCCCTCGCCGTTCCGGTCTGCTGCTGTGCGGCGTCGCCGGCGGCCGACGCGCTCGTGGGACCCGGGGACCCGTTCGAACCGATGGTCGCGGCGATGCCCACGGCCGCGAGCATCACGGCGAGGAGGGAGAAGACGGCACGCCGTTGCCGGCGCACCCGGCGCCGCTGCGTCGCCCGCCGCCTCTCGCGATCGTGCTCCATCGGGGCGATCCTATTCCGAGACCCGGATCCCTCCCACGCGGTCGGTCGCCGCGGCCGCCGTGACGGCCACGGTCTCATGAGCGCGCAGCGTGTCGCCGCGTAGATCCACGCCGACCCGGGCCCGTACCGCGGCATCGACCGCCGCGATCGTCTGGGCGGCGCCCGCACCGGGTGCCACCTCGTCGAGCCCCGCCGCGGTGGCCGCGAGGCTCGCGGCGAAGGCCGCGTCGCGACCCATCAAGCGCGCGAGCCGCCGCGCGTCGAGGCGTAGCGGGATCCCGGCCTGCAGCAGCGCTCCCGGCTTGCGTCGTGCCTGCGAGAGCCCCACGACCTTGCGCCCGCCCGCGAGCACCTCGTAAGGCGAGAGGCCGCCGAAGCAGGCGTCGGCGGCCGCCCCGGGGCGCGCGCGGGCCGCACGGGCCTCGGCCACCCCGATCACCGCGACGTCGCGGGCGCCGAGCGCGCGCAGGGCGTCGGCGATGGCCTCGCCGAGCCACCGGTAGGCCTCCACCACGTCGTCGCCGGCCAGCCGGTGGCCGCGGGGGAGCACGACGTCGAGCGCGAGCAGGTCACGATCCCAGAGGACGGGTCCGCCGCCCGATGACCGCCGCACGACGGTCACACCCTCCTCGGCGATCACGCCCCGGTCGATCGGCGGGTCGGCCGCCAGCCGCCCGAGCACGAGGCCCGGCGTGGAGACGGTCGACCACGAGTGGATCGGCACCGCGTCCGCATCGAGCGACTGCAGCAGGCCGATCGGCCGGGCCACGGCCTCCCGCGGCGTCAGCTCGGCGGGGCCGAGCCTCCGCCAGATCTCAGGAGAGGTAGGGGGCGACTCCGACCGCCTGCTGGGCGGCGTCCATCACCATCTCGCTGACGGTGGGGTGCGCGTGGATGATCTCGCCGAGCTCGGCGACGCTCAGCCCCTCGGAGATCGCGACACCGACCTCGTGGATCATCTCGACGGCATGCACGCCCATGATCGTCGCGCCGAGCAGCAGGCCGGTCTTCTGATCCATCACCAGCTGGGCGTAGCCGTCGGGCTCGCCCTCGCCGAGCGCCTTGCCCGAGCCCACGAAGCGTGCCTGGCCGAGCTTGACCTCGTAGCCGGCGGCCTTCGCGTCGTCGGCGTTGAGGCCGACGGTCGCGATCTCGGGGTGGGTGTAGATGCAGCTCGGGACGACGGTCCGGTCCATCGGGATCATCTCGCCGGTGAGGGCGTTCTCCACCGCGCGGCCGCCCTCGGCCGAGGCCAGATGGGCCAGCTGGAGGCCCCCGATGCAGTCGCCGACCGCCCAGATCTTCGGGTTCTTGGTGCGCAGGTACTCGTCGACGACCACGTGGGCGCGGTCGTTGATCTCGACGCCCAGCTCCTCGAGGCCGATGCCGGCCGCCTGGGAGCGGCGTCCCACCGAGACCAGCAGCTTCTCGGCGGAGATCTCGGTGCCGTCGTCGAGCTTCACCGTGACGCCGTCGTCGCGGTATCCGGTGACCTCGGCCCGGCGGCCGAGGTGCACGTTGACGCCGTCCTTCTCGAGCATCTTCTGGAACTGCGTGGTGGTGCGCTGGTCGACGCCCGCGAGCAGACGGGGCAGGATCTCGATGATCGTGATCTGCGTGCCGAGCGCGGCGAACAGGCTGGCGAACTCGCAGCCGATCACCCCGCCGCCCACGACGATCATGCTCTGCGGGATCGCCTCGAGGCGCAGGATGTCGTTGGAGGTCAGCACGGCCGGGTGGTCCATGTCGTAGCCCGGCAGCCCCGAGGGCTCGGTGCCGACGCAGACGACCAGGTGGTCGTAGGGGTAGCGCTCCTCGCCCACGACGACCGCGTCGCCGTCGACGCGGCCCTCGCCGCGCACCACGGTCACGCCCTTGCGCTTGGCGGCGCCCTCGACGCCGCCGCGCATCTTCAGGACGATGTCCTCCTTGCGGGCCATCATCTTGGTGAAGTCCACCGAGATCTCGGGCACCACGAGCCCGAACTCGTCCGCGCGCCGCACGCGCCGCAGCAGGTCGGCCGTCGCCAGCAGCGCCTTGGTGGGGATGCAGCCCCAGTTGAGGCACGTCCCACCGAGCTCGGCCCGCTCGATCATCGTCACCTGTGCGCCGAGCTGCGCCGCGCGCAGCGCGGCGACGTCCCCGGCCGGGCCTCCGCCCAGCACGACGACCCGCGAGCCTTCGCTCATCACTTCTCCTGTTCTGGATTCAGCGCCGCGGCGAGGAGTCGCTCCTGCTCGGCCTGGTGGGCCTGCGGGTACCCCTCGCTGGTGCTCGCGCGGCGCGCACGACCGACGTACTCCAACTGTACGCCGGCGGGCAAGATCCGCTCGAGCTGGAGCCGGATGAACTCCCAGGCGCCCATGTTGCGCGGCTCCTCCTGCACCCAGGTCACCGAGGTGACCGACGGGTAGGAGGCCAGGAGCTCGGTGATCCGCTCCTCCGGGAAGGGGTAGAGCAGCTCGACGCGGCCGATCGCGATCTCGGGGTGCGACTCGCGGCTGGCGTGGCCGTCGAGCTCGTGGAAGACCTTGCCCGAGCAGAGGAGAAGGCGCGTGACGGCGGCGCGGTCGCTCGTGCGCGGATCGTCGAAGACCGGCTGGAAGCCGCCGTCGGTCAGGTCGCCGAGGCTCGACGACGCGCTCTTGGCGCGCAGCAGGCTCTTGGGGGTGAAGATGATGAGGGGCCGCTGGCTGGCGGTCAGCGCCTGCTTGCGCAGCAGGTGGAAGTAGTTCGCGGCGGTGCTGCAGTTGGCGACGCGGATGTTGTCCTCGGCCGCCGCCTGCAGGAAGCGCTCGATGCGGGCCGAGGAGTGCTCGGGCCCGTTGCCCTCGTAGCCGTGCGGCAGCAGCATCGTGAGACGCGAGGTCTCGCCCCACTTCGCGCGGCCCGAGACGATGAACTGGTCGATCATCATCTGGGCGCCGTTGGCGAAGTCGCCGTACTGGGCCTCCCAGAGCACGAGCGCCTCGGGCGCCTGGGTGCTGTACCCGTACTCGAAGCCCACCGCGGCGGCCTCGGAGAGCGGGCTGTTGTGCAGCTCGAGGGAGGCCGAGGCCTTCTCAAGGTTGGCGAGCGGGGTGTAGACGCGCCCGGTGTGCGGCGTCCAGGTCTCGCCCTCGCCGACGTCGTGCAGCTCGAGGTGCCGCTGGCTGAAGGTGCCGCGGGCCGAATCCTGGCCGGTGAGCCGGATCGGGACGCCCTCGGTGAGCAGCGACGCGAACGCGAGCGCCTCGGCGTGCGCCCAGGTGATCCCGCCCTCGGGTCCGAGCGCCTCGCGCCGGCGGGCGAGCTGGGGGACCAGCTTCGGGTGGATCGTGAAGCCCTCGGGCACGCTCAGGAGCTGTTCGTTGAGGTCGCGCAGGACGTCCTCGGCGACCGCGGTCCCGTTGAGGACCGCCTTCGCGCCCGCGCCGTTCTCGCCGTTGCCCTCGGCGCCCGTCTCGCCGCGGCTGACGACGGCGTCGTGCGCGTCGCGCAGCTGCCGCTCGGCCACCGCGATCATCTCGTCCACCTGCGTCTTGGTGAGCACGCCCTCGTCCACGAGCTTCTGGGCGTAGATCTTGCTGACGGGCGGGTGGGCCTTGATGGTCCGGCTCATCACCGGCTGCGTGTAGGCCGGCTCGTCGAGCTCGTTGTGGCCCAGGCGGCGGTACCCGATCAGGTTGATGAGGACGTCGCGCTCGTAGCGGACGCGATAGGCGACCGCGAGCTGGGCGGCACTGATGCAGGCGTCGATGTCGTCGGCGTTCACGTGGATGACCGGCACGTCGAATCCGCGCGCCAGGTCGCTGACGTGGTACGTCGAGCGCGAGTCGTAGGGGTCGGTGGTGAAGCCGATCTGGTTGTTGGCGATGATGTGCACCGTGCCGCCGGTGCTGTAGCCGCGCAGCGCCTGGAGGTTGAGCGTCTCCGCCACCACGCCCTGACCGCTGAAGGCGGCGTCGCCGTGGATCACGACGGGCACGGCCGACTTCGGGTCGTGCTCGGGCGTGCGCCCGGAGCGCTCGGTCTGGAGCGCGCGGGTGTGGCCCTCGGCGACGGCGTTCACCTGCTCGAGGTGGCTGGGGTTGGCGGCCAGCTTGACGGTGACCGAGCGCCCGCTGCGGGTGACGTAGGTGCCCTCGGCCCCGAGGTGGTACTTGACGTCGCCCGCGGTCTCGCGGATTTCCTCGTCGCCCGACTCGAAGGCCATGTGGCCCTCGAACTCGGCGATGATCGACTCGGCCGGCCGGCCGACGACGTTGGTGATGAACGCGAGGCGGCCGCGGTGGGCCATGCCGAGCACCACCTCACCGGTGCCCTCCTCGGCGACCAGCTCGATCACGGCGTCGGTGATCGGCACGAGGGCGTCCACGCCCTCGATCGAGAAGGTCTTCTGCCCGAGGTAGGTGCGCCGCAGGAAGCGCTCGAAGGCGTCCACCTGCACCAGGCGCTGGAGGATCGCGGTGCGCCGCTCGGGGCTGAGGGGGTCGCGGAGGCGGCCCGACTCGATCACGCCGCGCAGCCAGAGGCGCTTCTGGTGGTCGGAGAGGTGCTCGATCTCGTAGGCGATCGTGCCGCAGTAGGCGGTGCGCAGATGGGGCAGGGCCGCCGCGAAGCTCTCGCCCGGCACCTTGACGCGCAGCAGCGAGGCCGGGATGCGGGCCATGACCTCGGGTGTGAGCCCGACGTTCTCCGCGCTCAGCGCCGGATCGCCCTGCGGCTCGGAGCCGAGCGGGTCGAGGCGCGCGGCGAGGTGGCCGTGCGAGCGGTGGGCCTTCACCAGGCTCATCGCGGCGGCGACGCCGGCGAGCAGGGCGTCGTCGGCGACGGCGGCGACACCTGCGGGTGCGGCGGGAGCCGCCGCGATCTTCTCCTCGACGCGGGCGACGCCCAGGCCCAGGTCGGCGCGGATCTTCTCGTAGAAGTCGTCGGCGCCGCCGAGCAGGCGGTCGATCTCCGCGAGGAAGGCGCCGCTCTCGGCGCCCTGGATCACCCGGTGGTCGTACGTGCTGGTCATCGTCATGACCTTCTCGACGCCCAGCTCGCGGAGGGCCTCGGGACGCGCGGACGCCAGCCCCGGCGGATAGCCGATGGAGCCGGTCGCGACGATCGTGCCCTGTCCGGGCATCAGGCGCGGCACCGAGGCCACGGTCCCGATCCCGCCCGGGTTGGTGAGCGTGATGGTCGCGCCCTTGAGCTCGTCGGGCTTCACCTGGCCGGCGCGGGTGCGCTTCACGAGGTCGTCGAACGAGTCGAGGAAGCCCCGGAATCCGTGGGCCGCGGCGTCGCGCACCACCGGAACCAGCAGCGAGCGGCTGCCGTCCTTGCGCTCGACGTCGACGGCGAGGCCCAGGTTCACCGCGTCGCGCACCAGCTTGTGGGGCTTGCCGTCGATCACCTGGAAGCCGGTTCCCATGGCGGGCAACGCGTCGGCGGCACGGATGATGGCCCAGGCGACCAGGTGGGTGAACGACAGCTTCTCGGAGCGGCCGGCCTCCTTGAGGTCGCCGTTGATCTGGCGCCGCTGCGCGTCGAGCGCCGCCACGCCCACCGTGCGGAAGCTCGTGGCCGTGGGGATCGAGAGGCTCTCGTCCATGTAGCCGGCCAGCGCGGCGGCGGGGCCGCGCAAGGGCACGGCCTCCTCGCCGGCGGCGGCCGGCGCGGGCGCGGGTGCCGTGGCGCCGTTGCCCCCTGCGGGGGCCGCGAGGATGTCGGACTTGCGGATGATCCCGCCGGGGCCGCTGCCGGCGATTCCCGAGGGGTCGATGCCCTTCTCGAGCGCCAGGCGGCGTGCGACGGGGCTGATCTTGGGCCACTCGAGGTCGGCGGCGGCCGTGGAGCCGGCCGGCGCGGGCGCGGGCGCCTCCGCGGCGGGGGCGGCGGGCGCGGGGGTGGGGCCTGCTGCGGCGCCGGCGCCCGACTGGATCTCGCCGAGCGGGATGCCGACGGTGAAGGTCTCGCCGGCGGGGGCCGCGATCGAGACGATGCGCCCGGCGGCGGGGGAGGGGACCTCGAGATCCACCTTGTCGGTGGAGACCTCGACGATGATCTGATCGACCGCGACGACGTCACCGACCGCGACGCGCCACTCCACGACGACACCCTCGGTCACCGACTCCATGTCGGGGAGGACGATCGGCACGATCGGGCCGGGGGCCTCCTCGGAGGCCGGCGGCGCGGCTCCGTCACCCGGGGTGTCAGCCGCGGGTGCCGCCGGTGCGGCGGCGCCGTTGCCCGCGCCGTCGCCGGAGGTCATCTCGGCCAGGAGCGCGCCCACCTCGACCGTGTCGCCCGGGGCGGCCACGATGCGCGCCACCACGCCGGACGCCGGTGCGGGGACCTCGACGTCGACCTTGTCGGTGGTGACGTCGAGCAGGGTCTGACCCGACTCCACGGAGTCGCCCTCCGCGACCCTCCATTCGACCACGATGCCCTCGGTGACCGATTCACCGAGCTCGGGCAGAACGACTTTGATGGTCTGGGAGGAGGTGGTCGACACGCCGAGTTCCTAGGCTATCGCGATCGCCACTCGGATGGCGGCGGATTTGTCGCTCGTGGCCACATTCGGCGGCCGTCGCCGTTCTCCTGAGGCCCGGGGAGGTGCACTCGTAACGAGTGCCCGTATCCCCGCGCGGGCGAACCTACTCGCCGAGCTCCAGGATCCGTTCCATCGCCTCGGCGACGGCGTCCCTCTGGCTCTGGGTGAGCCTGCCGAGGCGGGCGATGACGGCGGCCGAGTCGTCGAACTCGAGGTCCCGGGCGACGCGCGTCAGCTCGTGCAGCGCGCCCTGCCGCTCCCATTCGTCGATCGGGGGGCTCAGGTGGACGTCGTGCGTGGTCAGCGGCTCGTTCTTCTTCTTCATCTCGGGCGGGAGATTATTGGGCCTTCCGGGCGGGGTCACCCCCTCGATGGTCTAGACCGCGGCCCGCCACCTCGACGCGCGATATGGTTCACCTGTGAACGAGATCACCCCGGCATTACCTGCGGACACCACGCTCGGCCCCGTCCGGCTGCGCGTCGCCGACCTGGACGGCGTGGCCGGCTTCTACCGCCGTGTCATCGGCCTGCACGACCTGGCCCCCGGGGACGGCACGGTCCGCCTGGGCGCGCTCGGCGGCACCCCGCTGGTCGAGCTGGTGGGGGACCCCGCCGCGCCCCCGCGCCCGCGCGGCACCACGGGCCTCTTCCACCTGGCGATCCTGCTGCCCTCGCGAGCGGATCTCGCGCAGGCGGTCCACCGCGTCACCGGCGCCGGTTGGGGTTTCGACGGGGCGGCCGACCATCTGGTCTCGGAGGCCCTCTACCTGACCGATCCGGAGGGCAACGGAATCGAGATCTACCGCGACCGGCCGCGGCACGAGTGGGCCTATCGCGACGGCGAGCTCGAGATGGGAACGTTGGCGATCGACCTCGACGGCGTGCTCGGGGCGCTCCCGGCGGGGACCGCCGACGAGGGCGTGCCGAAGGGAACCGTGATGGGCCACGTCCACCTGCAGGTGCGCGACGTGGCGGAGGCCGAGGCCTTCTACAGCGGCGTCCTCGGCTTCGACGTGATGGTCCGTGGCTACCCGGGGGCCCTCTTCGTCGCCGCCGGCGGCTACCACCACCATCTCGGGCTGAACACCTGGGCCTCGCGCGGGGGCCCGGCGCCTCCCCCTGGCTCGCGGGGCCTCGAGTGGTACCGCATCGACCTCCCCGCCCGTGCCGACCTGGACGCCGTCGCCCTCCGCCTCGCGGACACGGGCCACGTCCCGGCGCTCGACGAGGACGGCATCCGCGTGACCGATCCCTCGGGCAACGCCGTGGTGATCGCCACCGCCCCGTAGCCGCCGAGGGCCGGCGGCACGCGCCGCTCGCCCTCCGGGAATAAAACGCCGGATCCGCCGTCCTGGGCTGTGACAGTCGTTCCCCGGGGTGGAGGTGTGACCGTGACACTGCAGACCGTGGCGCCGCCTCGCCGGCCGCGCCGCAGGAGGCCCGCCCGCCTGGCGGCCATGACCGCCCTCGCGGCCGGCGCCGCGCTGGCGGGTGGTCTCTCCGCGCCCGAGCGCGCCGACGCGGCCGCATGCTCCAGCTTCGCCAACATGACGGTCGGCTTCGTCAGCGGAGCCACCTTCCCGGTGACCGGTGCCGACTGCCTCGACGTGGGCAACGGAGAGGTCGAGATCGACACGCCGCGGCTCCTGTCGAGCCAGGCCGTGGAGATCCGGGGCAAGATGGTCCTCAACGTCGACCGCACGAGCCTCCGTCAGAAGACCGCGGGCCTTCCGCTGGTGGCCGCGGTCAAGAACTCGGCCGGCGACTACCAGCCCTTCATCGCCGGCACGGTCACCGTCACCGCGGGAGGCATCTGCGACGCCGCCGCGGCCCCCGCCCAGGGGCTCAACACGGTCGTCACCCCGGAGGGGCTGCCTCTCGATCTCCGCACCAACGACGAGGCCCGGCTCATCCTCCAGCAGACCAACTGCCGCGACGCGATCGGCCTCGAGGTCAAGCAGCCGGCGCTCAAGACCGTCGCCAAGCTCCTGAAGTTCGACCTGAGCCCGACCTTGAAGACGCCCGGCGGCACGTCGGTCGCGATCCCGAACTTCTTCGGGCTCGACGAGCTGCGCGGCGGCCGCGTGTTCGGCACGGTCGGCATGTTCGTCCCCCTGCCGATCGGCGACGGCAAGAGCCTCGTCGTGGCCACCGGCATCGAGGTCTCGCGCCTCGAGGGGCTGAAGCCGACCTCGTTGACCGCCACCTACGCCGGCAAGTTCCCGGTATTCCCGGGGCTCAAGATCGCCAACCCGGGGGTCACGATCGACCCCACCGACAACCGCTACGGCGCCGGGGCCCTGTTCCTCCTGCCCGGCGACTTCGCCGTCGGCGGCACCTTCAACCTCCAGGACGGCGCCTTCCAGAAGCTCGGCGCGGACGTCCGCCTGCCGGCTCCGGGGCTCTTCCTCGGCCCGACGCTCGGCGGCACCACGCTGGAGTCGTTCGGCGCGACACTCACTCGCACCGGGTCGGGCGTGCGCCCGGGCGTCGCCGGAACGAACACCGGCGGTTCGATCCGGCTGGACGGGCGGGCCAGCCTCTCGCTCGGACCGGTCATCGTCACCCCCGCGGGCAGCATCAGCGCGCTCGTGGCGGACATCAACATGACCGTGAACGGGCCGGCCATCCAGTTCCAGGGGAGCGCGGAGGCGCTCGGGCGCCTGCTGAAGCTCGGCGAGGCGCGCATCCTGCTCTCGGCCAAGCCCTTCCGCGTCGAGGCCGAGGCGAACGTCGCCTTCCCCTCGACCCAGGCGGCGATCGTCCGCGGGCGCATGTTCATGGGCATCACGGGCTCCGCGTTCACGGCTCTCGGCACGGTCGTCTTCCAGATCCCCGAGCCGGTTCCGGTCATCGGGGGCCAGGTCCTGGGGGGCGTGAGCGCGATCGCGTCCGACAGGGCGATCGGCGGTGTGATCACGGTCGACCCGCCGGTCATCAAGCCCCTGACGATCGGTGCGGCGTTCGTGCGCCCCCTCGGCAGCGGCGGCTTCGAGGTCATCCGTTCGATCACGCCGTTCATCACCGTCCAGCCGCAGCCGCTGTCCCTCACCGAGCGGACCACCGGCGCCGCGGCCAAGCGGGCCACCGCCGTGGGCGACGTGGCCTTCGACGTGACCGCGGCGGCCGGCCAGTCGCTGATCGAGATCGCCGGCACCGCGAAGACCGCCAGCATCATCGGCCCCGACGGGAGGAGGGTGAAGACCTTCGCGCTGCCCCTCGGGGGGGCGGGCCTCAACCTCGCGGTCGCCGGCCTGAAGCCCGGCCGCCACATCGCACGCGGCACCGGCATCACCTCGGTCACCGTGTCGAGCATCGACGCGGCCCCCTACCTCGACCCGGCGCCGGGCTACGGCACGCGGGCCCGCCCGCCCGTCGTCGCCGGTCAGCCCGTGAACGTCTGCTGGGACATCAAGAACGCGCCCGCGGGGACGCTGGTCGATCTGTTCGAGGACCAGAACGGCTTCGCCGCGACGGGCCGCGACATCGCCAAGGACCTGCCCGCCACCGGCTGCTTCGACGTGCCGACCGCGGGCCTCGAGCCCGGCAAGCACTGGGTCTACGGGGTCGTGCACGCCGGCGACGCCAACCTGTCGGCGCGCTACTGGCCGATCGCGATCACGGTGAGGGACCCCGGCCGCGCCAAGGCGCCGACGGGTCTGCGCGCGAAGCGCACGAGGGACGGCGCCGTCGTCGCATGGAAGAAGGTCCCCGGCGTGAGCGGATACGTGGTCACCGCGACCCCGATCGACCCGCAGGACGCGCCCGCCAGCAAGGTGACGGTGCCGATCCTGGCCAAGCCCCAGGCGACCCTTTCGCTGCGTGGCGCGGACCGCTGGCACGTGTCGGTGCAGTCGGTCGGGCTCGACGACCGCGTCGGGAACATCTCCAAGGAGATCACCACCGGTGCGCTCGAGCCGGTCGTGCTGGCCGGCAGCCCCAACGGAACGCCGCAGGTCGGCAAGCCCTGGGCCTTCCAGCTCGAGCTCGACAACGTCCGCTCGCTGAAGGTGCTGGCCTCGCCCAAGGGCACGAAGCTCAACCGGCGCACCGGGCTCCTGACCTGGACCCCGAAGGCTGCCGCGGGCCGCGCGGCTCCGCAGAAGCTGAAGGTCCGGGCCTGTGGCAGCGCGCGCCGCTGCATCACGCAGGAGTGGTACCTGTCGGCCTACGGCACCGGCTTCGCGCCGGCCGGCCCGGCGCGCGGCTTCGAGGTGCTCGACTCGGCTGTGACGCCGGGCGAGACGATCGAGCTCAGGGCCCAGGGCATCGACCAGGCCGTGAGGGTCCGCATCGACGGGCGGCGGGTGAAGGCCCGCGTCCTCGACGAGCAGACGGTGAGCGTGACCCTGCCGAAGCGGCTCGCCACGGGTCCGCACGACGTCTCGCTGCGGATCGGTCAGGACCTCGAGGAGACGCTCAGCGGCGCCGTGGTGGTCCTGCGGTAGCTGCCGGCGACGGAGGGCCCGCCCCGGTTCGGGCGGGCCCTCCACGTCGTTACAGGTCCAGGCGGTCCGCCCGCGCCCGGCGCTGGAAGAGGACCCAGAGGACCGCGACGGCCGCGAGCTTGAGGCCGAGGTCGAAGACCAGCACCCAGGTCCAGACGAGCCAGTCCGACGCGTCGATCGCGTAGAAGATGAACGAGATCAGGCTGCCGAGGATCGCGAGCACGCCGGCGACCGCCAGCAGCGCGAGGTCGCGCGAGGTGTGGCGCTCGTGCGCCGGGGCGAGGGAGTCGGCCGGCTCGGCGACGACGACGTGCGACTCGTCGTGCGCCGCATCCACCGCGACGTGGGTGATCGGGACGTCGAAGCGCTCGCGCGCCTGCGCCACGAGGCCGTGCTCCAGCCAATTCGAGCGGTCCGCCGGATGCGTCGCGATGATCACCTCGCCCGGCGCGAACGTGCGGACCGCATCGTCGAGGGCCTGAAGCGGATCGGCGTCGCCGAGCGCGCCGCGCGCGGTCACCCCGGCGGCTGCGCAGTGCTCGATCGACGTTGCGAGGCGCTCTCCCGCAGCGGCGATGCCCGGGTCCTCGTCGGACAGCCAGTAGCGCAGGCGCGACGTGAGGGCCGGCGCGACGATCAGGACGTCGGTCGCGTCGGCGTCGGCCCGCTCCCGCAGGGCATCGAAGAACTCGTGCCCGGCGCAGGTCTCGTCGGCGAGCACCAGGAGACGCCTCGGCGCGGCGGTGGTGTGCATGACCGGACTCCTCGCGTGTGCGGTGTGATGAGCCGACCGTATGCCGGGGTCGCGACCCGCGCATCGGGGGAGCTCCCGCCGGCCGTCCGTACCCTCCGCCGGGCGGTCAGTAGCCACCCGCACCGCCCCGGTCCCCGCAGGATCCGGAGACCGGGGCTGCGGGTCAGTCGGCCTGCCGGATGACCAGCACGGACGACTCGGCGCGGTGCGCGACGCGCTCGGAGACGCTGCCGAGGGCGCGGCCGCCCGAGAGGCCCCGGGCGCCGAGGACCACGAGGTCCACCGACGCAGACTCGGCGACCAGCGACTCCACGGGGCGGGCGTCGCGGTACTCGACGGGCAGCGGGAGGGCGAGGCGCTCGAGCACGGCGTCGTCGATGCCGCTGCCGCGCGCCGCGAGCACCGACGCCCGGGTGCGCGGGCCGGCGGCCCGCGCGATCGCGCGCGCCACGTCGAGCGCCGCGAGCGACGACGCCGAGCCGTCGACGCCGATGACCATCCGCGAGGGGAAGGCGCCGGGGTCGAACGGGGGACGCGCCACCAGCACCGAGCAGGGGGCCGCGTGCAGGAGCTCGGTCGCCGTGCTGCCGAGCGCGATGCCGGTGAGCCGGCGGCCGCCGTGGCTGCCGACGACGACCAGATCGGCGCCCTCCGAGAGGGCCACGTCGCGCAGGGCGTCCCACGCCTGCCCCTCGAGCACCATCTCCCGCAGGCGGCCGGTGTCACCGAGCTGGGTGCGCATCATCTCCAGCGACTCCTCGGCACGGTCCTCGAGCCGCTCGGTGGCCACCGCGAGCAGGCCGTCCATGCGCTCCTCGGGGCGGACGAGCGGCGCCGGTCCCCAGCGGTTGAAGATCGCGAGGGCCGGGTCGGCGACCGCGACGAGCAGCAGCTCGCCGTCCGGCCGCACGAGGCGGGCCGCCTGGCGACCGGCCTCGAAGCCCGC
>LNEQ01000140.1 GCA_001464995.1 Actinobacteria bacterium Ga0077541 | reverse complement strand
GCTCCTCCATGGCCTTCTCGACCGTCACGTCGAGCACCAGGCCGACGGCGCGGAGCGCCCGGCCCCGGCGGTCGCGGTCGAGCACCCGTCCGCGCACCCAGAGATGACGGAGGCCGGGATCGACCCCGACGCGCACCCCCACCTCGGCCGCCCCATCGGTCACGAGCCGGCGGATCGCCTCCTCGAGATCGCCGGCGTCGTCGGGATGGACCGCCGCGGCCATCGCGGCGGCGTCCGCCGGGACGGCGTCGAGCGCGACCCCGAAGAGGGCTGCGGCCTCGTGCTCCCACGTGAAGCGGCCGGAGGGCACATCGAGCTCCCAGACAGCCGCCGTCGCCTTGCCGAGCGCGAGGTCGAAACGCGCGCGCAGGTCGATCTGCTCGGCCAGGAGGCGGTGGAAGGCCGTGGTGTCGCGGCCCGCGGCCCACCAGCGGTCGGTCCCCGCGACCGGACGCGCGACCCACTGCAGATGCACCACCGAGCCGCCGTGCTGCAGGAACCGGCACTCGAAGAGGACCTCGGGAGCGCCCCCCTCCAGCGCGGAGAGGCCCGCGACGACACTCTGCAGGTCGTCGGGATCGACCAGCTCGAGCAGAGACCGGCCCGCGATCTCGCCGGGAGGCAGTCCGATGAGGCGCGCGAACGCGCCGTTGACCTCGCGCAGGACGCCGTCGTGGCCGGCCAGCGAGAAGAGCTCGACCTCGGTCGCGCGAATCGCGGCCGCCGCCGGACCGGGAGCGGCCGGTGGATCGGGTGTCACCGGACCCGGTTCTTGGCGTAGAGCGTGAGGAGCGTCTGGGCGACGGTGGCGTTGGTGATGAGGTCGGGGTTCACGAGCGGGTACCGGGTCGCCGGCGTGAAGCCGTCGAGCTCGTCGGCGAGCTCCTCGTCGTCCACGTGCTCGAAGCCCATCGTCCAGTCGGGGAAGAGGCGGCCGGGCACCTCCGCGTCCATCAGGAGGCGCAGGTTGGTGTGCCGCTCGTCGCCGCGGATCCGCGCGTAGGTGGCCTCGATCGCATCGGCCTCACCCTCGACCATCTGCAGGAAGCTCTGGCTGCTGTAGAGCAGCATCCCGGTCAGGCCGCACGCCGCGTTGCGCTCGCGCGAGCGGTCGAGGAGCGTGACGAGCTCATCGGGCGGGAAGTCGTGCACCGCCTGGCTGCAGTAGATGATGCGCTTCATCGGCACTCCGGGAACGTGTCGGCCTCTGCCGGTATCGGCACCCCTGCCGGGGCCTTGAGGGAGGCCGTCGCACCGGCTCAGGATCGGGTCAGGTGATCAGCTTGCGCGTCATCCCGGCGACCGCGAGCCGCCAGGTGACGAGGCCGAACAGGATCACGATGCCCAGGTGCGCGAGGTCGAGCGGGAACTCCCAGCCGAAGACCGCGTGCCGCACGAGCTCGACCAGGTGGTAGAGCGGGTTGAGCCACGCGAGCGCCTGGGCCCACTCGGGCAGCTCGTCGAGCGGGAAGAAGGTCCCCGCGACCAGGAACAGCGGCGTCAGCACGGCGCTGATCACGTAGCTGAAGTTCTCGAACGAGTTCATCTTCGAGGCGATCGTGATGCCGAAGCCGGCCCAGCCGAAGCCGGCGATCATGGCGATCGGGGGCACGGCGAGCATCCCCCAGCTCGGGTCGAGCCCGAAGGCCATCGCGACGACCATCGGCACGCAGCCGTACGTGCCGGCGCGCGCGGCGATCCAGAGCGCCTCGGCGGTCACGAGCTCCTCGGTGTCGACCGGCGCGGCGAGGATCGCGTCGTAGGTGCGCTGGTACTGCTGTTTGACCAGCGTCCCGAACATCGCCGGGAAGGCCGAGGAGAACAGCACCGCGGTGGCCACCGTGCCGGTGCCGACGAACTCGACGTACGGGAACCCGCCGACCGTCGCGACCAGCGATCCGAACCCGAAGCCGAACGCCAGGAGGTAGATCGTGGGCTCGACGGTCGAGGAGAAGGTCGTGGAGCGCCAGTACGAGGAGAAGTTGATGACCTCCCGCACCAGAACGCCCGCGAGGGCCGGCGCGTGGGCGCCGTGGTGCTCATGCGATGTCCTCCCCGGTGAGGAGGACGAAGACGTCCTCGAGGTTGGCCGGCCGGCGCTCGCCCGCCGGGAGCGGGCCCGAGGCGCGGTCGAGCGTGAGCAGCGAGATGGAGGTCCCCGTGCGCCGTGTCCGCAGTCCCAGCCGTTCGGCGTCGGCCTCCACCTCGGCCAGGCGGTCGGGCGGGCCGTAGACCTCCACCGCCTCCGCGCCCGCGTGCTCGGCGACCAGGTCGCCCGGACGGCCCGTCGCGACCGCCCGGCCCTTCGACATGATCACGACGGTGTCCGCGAGGCGCTCGGCCTCCTCGATGTAGTGCGTCGACATCAGGATCGACACCCCCTCGGCGCGCAAGGCGCCGATCAGCGCCCACAGCTCCTGGCGCACCTGGGGGTCGAGGCCGACCGTCGGCTCGTCGAGCAGCACCAGGCGCGGCCGGTGCACCAGGGCGCGGGCGATCAGCAGCCGTCGGCGCATGCCTCCCGACAGCTCATCGACCCGGCTGGCGCGCCGGTCCGACAGGTTGGCCACGGCCAGGGCCCGCTCGATCGCCTCGCGCCGCCCCGCCCGGGGCACCCGGTAGAGGTGGGTGAACACCAGCAGGTTCTGCTCGACGGTCAATGTGGTGTCGAGGTTGTCGAGCTGGGGCACCACGCCGCACTCCGCGCGCGCCTGCTTCGACTCGTCCGGCAGCCGGTATCCCAGCACCTCGAGCTCGCCCTCGTCGGCAATCGCCTGCGAGGTGAGGAGCTTCATGGTCGTCGACTTGCCCGCCCCGTTCGGGCCGAGCAGCCCGACGCAGGTGCCGTCGGGCACCTCGAGGTCGAG
>LNEQ01000139.1 GCA_001464995.1 Actinobacteria bacterium Ga0077541 | reverse complement strand
TAGCAGGACCGACCGTCGCGACGAGACGGTCCGCGAGGGCTCGAGGTTGGATGTGGAGGCTCGGCAACAGCACGGCGACGCGGGCGACGGACGTCTGTCGGCCAGGTGGCGGCTGCGTCCATGCCCCGCGGCCCGCCGCTCCGGCGAGGAGATCGACCGGTGGGCCGTGGGCCTCGATCCGGACTCCGGCGCGCCCGGGCGGGCGCGCCGGGCCATCGCGCCCCTGTCGCGGCACCTCAGCCAGGAGGGCATGGAGAACGCCCGGCTGCTCGTCACCGAGCTCGTCACCAATTCGGTCCTCCACGGCGAGGGCGGTCCGGGCTCGATCCGGGTCGAGGCGCACCTCCTCCCGGATCTGATCGTCGTCTGCGTGGGCGACGAGGGAGTGGGGTTCGAGCCCTCGGCGCTGCGCGGGTCGCGCCCCGGCGTCGCCGGCGGCCGTGGGCTGGAGCTCGTCGCCCTCCTCGCCGACTGCCTCGGCATCGACCGGCGCTCGCCCTTCCGGGTCTGGTTCGCGCTCTGCCGGTGAGCGCCCGCGCGGAGACGATCCCGTCGTGAGCGCCGGTGCACGCCGGTGGTCCGACGATCCCGTGCCGCTCGCGGTGGCGGCCGTCGAGCGCGAGGGCGAACCGGCCGTCGTGGTCGCCGGCGAGCTGGATCTGGGCGGCTGTGAGCGGCTGGTCGAGGTCACGGCCCGGTCGGCGGTCCGCGGCATGCCGCTCACCATCGACATGCGCGCGGTCACCTTCCTCGACTCCACCGGCGCCCGCGCGATCCTGCTCGCCGATCGCGCCGCCCGCGACCGCGGGGCGGCGGCCGTCCGCGTGGTCGCCGTCCGGGGGGGCGCGACGGTCAGGATCCTCCAGCTGACCGGGATGAACGATCTCATCGACCTCAGGGTGGACCCCGCCGGCTGACCCGCCGGCGGGGTCCCGCCCGGCGCGCGCTGTAGCCTCGCGCCGGGTGGATGAGACGCACGACACTCCCGGCGCGCAGTCGGCGCGCATCCCCGTGGTGCTCCGCATGCCCGCGACCGCCGACAGCCTGACCGTCGCCCGGCAGGTGGCGACCGGCGTCGCCCGCGCCGCGGGCATGGCGGGGGAGCGCGTCGAGGATGTGAAGGTCGCCGTCACCGAGGCCTGCACCAACGCCGTGCGCCACGCCTACGGCTCGGGCGAGCCGGGGTCGGTCACGCTCGCGGCATGGGTGGCGGGCGGGCTCCTCCACCTGTCGATCCGCGACCGCGGAACCGGGTTCTCGCCCGAGAGCGCCTCCCAGGCCGGCGTCGGCCTGCTGACCATCCGCGCCCTGGCGCACGAGGTCGGCGTGCGGTCGGATGGGGTCGGCGGCACGGAGGTCACCATGTCGTTCCCCCTCTCCCCGGACGCCTGAGCGACGCGGTGGCCGACTTCAAGGACGAGTTCTCGCCGGCGCTGGTCGAGCGGCTCGGGGACGAGATCGCGCAGGCGTGGCCCGCGTTCCCGCGGGAGGCCTGGCGCGCCCGGGCGGGCGAGGGACTCGCCGATCTCCGGCTCCTGGAGAGGGTCGCCCACCTCGGGCGGGTGCTCGGAGACCTGCTGCCGCCGTCGTTCCCCGAGGCGGCGCGGGTGCTGCACGACGCGCTGGGGTCGCCGGCGCTCGACGGCTGGATGACGCTCCCCTGCGGCTGGATGGTGGCCGAGCGCGGCATCGACGAGCCCGAGGTCGCCCTCCCGCTCCTCGCGGCGCTCTCACCGCGCTTCTCCAGCGAGGCCACCGTGCGCCCCTTCATCCAGCGCCACCCGGAGATCACCTACCGCCACCTGCGCGAGTGGGCGTCCCATCCCGACCACGAGGTGCGGCGCCTGGTCTCCGAGTGCACCCGCCCGCGCCTGCCCTGGGCCGCGCAGCTGCCGACGCACATCGCCGACCCGCAGCTCGGTGTCGTCTTCCTCGACATGCTCTTCGACGACCCCTCCGAGTACGTGCGCCGCTCGGTGGCGAACCATCTGAACGACATCTCCAAGGACCACCGCGAGGTGGCGCTCGACTGCGCCCGCCGGTGGGGGGCGGCCTCCACCCACGGGGAGTTCGTCGCCCGCCACGGGCTGCGGACTCTGGTAAAGCGCGGCGACCCGGAGGCGCTCGGCCTGCTCGGCTACGCCCACGACAACACCGTCACCCTCGACGCCATCGACTGCACGCCCCCGGTGGTCGCGATCGGCGGGCAGGTGACGCTGACGGCCGTGCTGTCGGTCGCCGAGCCGACCCGTGCGGCGATCGACTACGTGGTCCACTACCAGGGCGCGACGGGGCTGAAGGCGGGGAAGGTGTTCAAGCTCACGAGCCGCGACCTGCGCCCCGGGCACCCCGAGACGATCGTCCGGCGCCATCGCTTCCGCCACGTCTCGATCCGGACGATCCGCCCGGGCCGGCACCGCATCGAGATCCAGGTCAACGGCCGCGTCCTCGGCGGCTGCGACATCGAGGTGGTCGAGGGCTGACCCCCGCAGCGCGGCGGTCAGCCCTGGCGGGGCTCGATCCTGAACACCGGGTGGTCCGCCGGATCGGGCATCGCCTCGAAGAACGACTTCACCGCCCGGCCCGCCACCGCCCGGTAGGCGGCGATCACCGGCGCCCGTTCCGACGCCGGCAGCTCGCTCGCGCGGAAGCGCAGCGGCTCCCGCCGCCGCAGCCGCAGCTCCCCCTCGCCGGCGGCGCGCAGGTTGCGGGCCCAGTCAGTCTCGCCGCGCGGCGACACGAGATAGCGGGCGCCCTCGTGCTCGACGGGGATCACCGGCACGCGGTGCACCGTGCCCGTGCGCCGTCCGCGGACGGCGAGGGCCTGCGTGCCGGAGATGCCGAACCTCATCGCGATCGGGTTGAAGACCCTCCGCACGAACAGCGGAGGCCTGGCGTAGGGCATGGGATCCCTCCTCGGGCGGCTCTGCGTCGATTCCCTCGGGGGGTGCGCCCCCCCGAGGGAATCTAGTGGAGCGTCAGCCAACCTCCGCCGGGTTCTGGCTCGCTGCGAATCACGAACGCATAGCCTCAGCTATGCGATCTCCCTGCGTCCTTGCCCCGCGGGATTTTCGCGGCCAGAACACCAGCAACGTTGGTGGACGCTCCACTAGTCGTGGATCCCGCGTTCGGGCCCTTCGGGCGCGGGGCCGTCCCGGCCGGCCCGCGCGAGGATCGTGAGTCCGATGATCGCGGCGATCACCGATCCGCCGAGCACGCCGATCTTGGCGGCGTCGATCACGGCCGGATCCGCGTAGGCGAGCTCGGTGATGAAGAGCGACACCGTGAAGCCGATCCCGGCGAGGGCGCCGACACCGACGATGTGCATCCAGCGCACCCCGGGCGGGAGGGTGCTCAGGCCCAGTCTCACGGCCAGCGCGGTGCCGGCCGTCAGCCCGGCCATCTTCCCGGCGATCAGCCCCAGCGCGACGGCGAGCGCCAGGGGCGTCTCCACGGCCGCCCGCAGCGAGGCGCCGTCGAGCACGATCCCGGCGTTGGCGAGGGCGAAGACCGGCAGCACGAGGAAGCTCGACCAGGGGTGCAGGCCGTGCTCGACGCGCGCCAGCGGCGAGACGGCCTCGCGCGAGAGCCAGCTCAGCCGGCGCCAGACGGCGGCGTCCACCTCGGGGTCGTCGGGCGAGCGTTCCGCCATCTCGGCGGCGCGTGTGGCCTCGACGCTCACGGCGCCCGGGTGCTGGAAGGGCCGGACGGGCGTCAGAAGGCCGATCGCGACGCCCGCGATCGTCGCGTGGACGCCCGATTCGAGGGTCGCGAACCAGACGAAGAGGCCGATCACGACGTAGATGCCGAGGTAGCGGACCTCCAGCCTCTGCAGGGCGACGATCGCGACGAGGCCGCACAGCGCGGCTGCGAGCCAGCTCAGGGTGACGACGTCGGTGTAGTAGACCGCCACGACCAGGATCGCCACGATGTCGTCGATCACCGCGACCCCCAGCAGGAAGGCGATCAGGGCCGACGGGACCCTGCTCCCGAGGGCGGCGAGGGCCGCGAGCGCGAAGGCCACGTCGGTCGCCATCGGGATCCCCCATCCCCGGGCGGCCTCGCCGCCCCCGCTCACGGCGATGAAGATCAGCGCCGGCAGGACGACCCCGCCGAGGGCCGCGAAGGCCGGCAGCAGCGCGGCCTGCCGCGTCGAGAGCTCGCCGCTGACCAGCTCGCGCTTCACCTCGAGCCCGATCACCAGGAAGAAGATCGCCATCAGGCCGTCGTTGACGAGGTGCTTCAGATCCTCGACGAAGGTGAAGTCCCCGACCTGGATCGTGAACTCGGTCGACCAGAAGTCGAGGTACGCGCCCGTGGCGACGTTCGCCCAGAGGAGGGCCAGGATCGACGCGCCGAGCAGCACGACGCCCCCGGCGACCTCCATGTGCATGAACTCCTGGATCGGCCGCACCACGCGCCGCGGCACGGCGCGCTGCGTCTGCGACCAGGGGCGCCGGACGGCAGGCGGGCCCGTCGGGCGCGGACCGGCGCTCACGGAGCTCCCTCGGAGGGCGAGCGAAGAGGGCGGGAGCGGACGGGCGGGGCTGGGGTGATGGCCTGCCTCACTGTGGGTCGACGACGTGTCGCCGACCAGTCTTCCCGGCACACCAGGTTTTCACCGTATCAACGCGCCGGGGTGCGCGACCGTGACCCCGCGGGTGAGAGAGGTCTCATCCCGGCCTCATGGTCAGCTCATCCGAGCCTGCGACGTTCCTGCCATCAACGCACCACGCCGGGAGGCGCACATGAGGGCACGACGCAGCACAGGGGCGCTCGCCGCCGTCGCGATCGGGATGGGCATGCTGGCGACGGCCGCCCCGGCCAGCGCCGACGAGCGCATCTGCCGCGGGTCCATCGGAGCCCGGGCGGTCGATGACGTGAAGGTGCCGGCCGGCGCGCGCTGCGTCCTCACCCGGACGCGCGTGGACGGGAACATCACGGTCGAGCGCGGGGGGCGCCTGATCGCGCGCAACGTGCGCGTGGACGGGAACATCCAGACCCAGGGCCACCGGTCGGTGCTCGTCGTCGGCGGGTCGGTCGGCGGGAACATCCAGATCGAGCAGGGCCGCGCCGCCACGGTCCGCAACGTCCGCATCGACGGCGACCTCCAGTCGTTCTCCAACCGCGGCACCCAGATCTTCCAGCGCAACCGGATCGACGGGAACCTGCAGTGCAAGGCGAACCGCCCGGCGCCGCGCGGGGGCGGGAACGTCGTCCAGGGGAACAAGGAGGACCAGTGCAGGCGCCTGTGAGGCGCTGAGAGGGCGCCCCCGACCGCGGCGGCCGGAATATGCTCACTGCTCCGGCCGCCGTGAGAGGGGTGAGCTCGATGCCCGAAGGTCCGTTCCAGAGCGTCGTCTGCGGCATTGACGGCACGCGCGAGGCGTTCGAGGCCGCGCGGCAGGCGTCGCGGCTCGTGTCACCCGGCGGGGAGCTGACGCTGGTCGCGGCGACGCACTTCCTCGATGCCGTGTCCGGCCGCTGGGGTCCCGAGATGATCGTGTGGGACATCCTCGAGCAGCCCGCGCGCGACCTCGGTCAGCTCAGTGAGGCCGTCGGCGAGATGGCCCGCGGCTCGCTCGAGTGGGCGCAGCGCCAGGTGGGCGACCGGGCCCGTGTCACGACGCGCGTGGTGAGCGGCCGGGCCTACGACGAGCTGCGCGACGAGGCGGAGAGGGCGGGGGCGACGCTCATCGCGATCGGCGCCCACGGCGGCCGGCGGCTGACCGGCGCGGCCCTCGGCAGCGTCGCGACGATGCTCCTCCACGACGCCCCGGCCTCGGTGCTGCTGGCCCGGCCGCCGTTCGATCCGGACGCCTTCCCCTCGCGTGTGGTGGTCGGCGTCGACGGCTCCGAGTCCAGCCTGCACGCGCTGTCGGTCGCCGCCGCGCTCTGCGACGACCCCGCGTCGTGGTCGCGACGCGCGACGAGGCCGTCGTGCCCGACGATGCCCTGAAGCGCATCCATCCCCATCGCGTCGTCACGGAGCGGCGCCGGCCGGTCGAGGCGCTCGTCGATGCCGCATCGAGGGCCGACCTGCTCGTGGTCGGCTCGCGCGGCGCCGGCGGCCTGCGCGCCCTCGGCAGCGTCAGCGAGCGCGTCGCCCACCGGGCCTCCTCGTCGGTGCTGGTCGTCCGCTCCTGACCGGCCGTCGCCGCGGCGGCGTGCTGCGGTGCGGTCGGGTCGTCAGCCGCCCGGGCGGGCGAGCAGCACGGCGCACGGGGCCGCGGCGACGACGCTCGAGGCGAACCCCCCGAGCCCCGGCCGGCCCCCGGCGCGGGG
>LNEQ01000138.1 GCA_001464995.1 Actinobacteria bacterium Ga0077541 | reverse complement strand
TGCCGCTCGAGGTAGAGGCGCAACTGCTGCACGAAGCTCAGCCAGCCCTCGTTGATCTCGTCGTAGAGGCCCGCCCAGTCGTCATGGCCCTCGGGGGCGCCCCGGGTCACGCGGACGACCGTGGTCGCGCCCCGCGGCTCCAGGCCGAAGGCGCCGGCGCCCGTGTCGAGGGTCAGGCGCCCGGCGTCGGCGCGTGCCCCTGCGAAGTAGATCTCGCGAATCTCGGCCTCGAGGCCCCCGCCCTCCTCGAAGTCCCAGCCGTGCCACCGGCGCAGCTCGTGCGGGTCGCGGAGCGCCCGCCACACCGCGTCGGCCGGTGCCTCCACGGCCACCTCGACGATCACGGCCTCATCCATTCCCGGCTCCTGTTCCGGGCGCACGCGACGGGAGGATTCCGTCCGAGCGCGGTGGCACACTACGAACATGCGTTCTGTCACACCACAGGGTCAGCTCATCCTCTTCCCCGGCGCCGAGCCCCGACGGCCGGCGGCCGGGTCCGGATCGTCGCGGCCCACCCGCACCGAGCGCAAGGCGGCCCAACTCGACCGAATCGCCGAGGCCGCCGAGCGCGAGCTCGCCGAGTGCTTCCGCTCGGGCGATGCCGTCAGCGCGAAGGCGGCTCACGACCGGGCGCGCGGCGCCCGCCGGGCGGCGCAGATCCTCCGGGCCGGGCCCGGCGGCGTCGCCGAGGTCCTCGGGGGCCACTCCACCGCCGCGTGATCCGGAAGGCCCACCGCGGCCGAGCGACCGCGTCCTCCTACGCGAACAGGATCTCGTCGCCCGTCTCGCCGTCCTTGAGGCGCCCCTCGATCTTCTCGTAGGCCAGTTGATGGAGCACGGGCAGCAGCGCCTCGATGGGGCCGTCGGGCGCGGCGGCGTCGCGGAACTGGACGCTGACGCGGCCGACGAAGCAGGTCTTGATGCCGAGCTCGCGGTCGCCACTGAGCACGCGCACCTGGAAGCCCCAGAGCATCGCCGGCCCGTCGGTGAGCGAGGTGCGGATCGGCTGGGGCTCGAGGGTGAAGGCGCGACCCTCGACCTCGAGTTGATGTTGAGTCATAGGTCGATCACCTCTCCAGACCGGGTGACGGCGGCCGCGGCGCCGCCGCGGCGCGGATCGCCGGCTCCCTCCAGCCCGGCCGGACCGCTCGCGGCGATGCTCACCCCGCCGAAGAACAGGTTCATCTCACCCCAGCGCCGCAGGCCGTGGCCGTCGGCCGCCAGGGCGGCGACGACGTCGTCGGGGACGCCGCCCTCGATGTCCACCCCATCACCCTCCGGGTGGATCCTCGGGCGACGCACCGCCTCGGCCGCCGTCATCCGTCCGTCCACGATACTCACCACGGCCTGGAGGATGGCCGACCGGAGGCGGTTCGATCCCGCCGAGCCGAGGGCGAGCACGGGCTCGCCGCCGCGCAGCATCAGCGCCGGTGCCATCATGGAGGCCATCCGCGAGCCCGGCGCCGCGGCTCCGAAGCCGCCGGGGTTGAGGTCCTCCTCGCCCAGCATGTTGTTGAGCATGATGCCCGTGCCGGGCACCACCACCCCCGAGCTCGAGCCGTTGGAGCTCGACAGGCTCGCCATGCCCCCGTCGGCGTCCACAGCGCTGATGTGGGTCGTCGATCCGGCGGGCTTGCGCGAGGGCGGGTCCTCGGGGTGCGTGCTCCGCGCCGCCCGCCGCGCCCAGATGCGCTCCATGCAGTCCTCCTCGTGGAGGTCGAACGGGAACGCGGCGTCGCGGAGGGCGTTGGCCGCGGTCCCGGCGCGCGCGATCGCGCGGTAGTGGCCGACCGCGTCGGCGGCGGGGGGCTGCTCCTCCATCTCGCGCAGCGCGGCGGCGATCAGGGCGCCGCCCGAGGAGGGCGGAGGGTTGATCAGGAGCGTCACGTCGCGGTACCCGATACGCAGCGGCACCCTCTCGATCACCCGGTACGCGTTCAGGTCGGCGGGCGTCACGAGGCCGCCGGTCGCCGCGAGGTGCCCCGTGATCGCGCCGGCCAGCTCGCCGTCGCGCATGCTCGCGGCCCCGGCGTCGCCGAGGTGGCGGAGCGTGTCGGCGAGGTGCGGGAAGCGCAGCCGGTCGCCCGCGCCGAGCAGCCGGCCGCGGGGCGCGTAGACCTCCGCCGCCTCGGGGCTGAACCGCAGCATGTCCGCCAGGATCTCGTGAAGGTAGGCCGCCTCCCGGGTCAGGACGACCCCCTCCCGCGCCAGCTCCACCGCGGGCGCGACAACCTCGGCCAGGCCGAGCCGGCCGAAGCGGCGGATCGCCTGCCCGAGCCCGGCGATCATCCCGGGCACCGCCACCGACGCCGGCCCGATGTGGAACACCTGCTCGGCGCCACCGAACGGCACGGTGAACGAGTCGAGGTCGCGGGGGTCGAGGCGGCGCCCACCCGGTCCGAGCCCCGGCACAGCCACGAAGAAGTCGAGGAGCGCCGTCTCCCCCTGCGGCGAGCGCACCAGGAGGAACCCGCCGGCCGCGGGGCTGGTGAGCGGGCTCTCGGCCACGGCCGCCGCGAACGCCGCGGCGCAGACCGCGTCCGCGGCGCCCCCGCCCGACGCGAGCGCTCGCGCACCCGCCCGCGCGCTCAGCCGATGACCCGCCGCGACCACCCCGACCGGGGCGTCGGATCGTGCGATCGCTACGCCGCGTCGCCCGGGTCGTCGAAGTCCGGACGGCGCATCAGGCTGGTGGCGTCCGGATCGGCGGGCGGCGCACCGGCCGACGGGGAATCGACGTCGAAGACCCGGGGTGCGCCGTCGGCGGCCGACGAGCGCGTGCGCGCGGGATACGGGACGTCGAAGCGCGAGACCCGCTCGGCGCGTGCCGGGCGCTCGGCCCGCGCGGGCGCGGCCTTCCCGGCCGCCTCGGGCTCCGGCGCCGGCGCGGCGCGGACGCCGCTGAAGTTGGCGGCCACGACCGTCACCCACACCTGGCCCTGGAGATCGGGGTCGATCGTCGCGCCGAAGATGATGTTGGCGTCCGGGTCGGCCGCGTCGGCCACGACGCGCGCCGCCTCGCTGACCTCGACCAGCGACAGGTCCGGGCCGCCGGTGACGCCGAGGAGGATGCCCTTGGCCCCGTCGATCGGGGTCTCCAGCAGCGGGGAGGCGATCGCCGCCATCGCCGCCTCGGTGGCGCGGTTCCCACCGCCGGCATAGCCGATGCCGAGAAGCGCGGTGCCCGCTCCGCGGATGATGGTGCGGACGTCGGCGAAGTCGAGGTTGATCAGGCCGGGCAGCGTGATCATGTCGCAGATGCCCTGCACGCCCTGGCGCAGGAGGTCGTCGGCGACCTTGAAGGCCTCGACCATGCTCGTGCCGCGCTCGAGCACCGACATCAGGCGGTCGTTGGGGATCACGATGACCGTGTCCGCGGCCGCCTGCAGCCGCTCGAGCCCCTCCAGCGCCGCCTTGGTGCGCTTGTTGCCCTCGAAGGCGAAGGGCCGGGTGACGACGGCGACGGTGAGGGCGCCCAGCTCGCGGGCGATCTTCGCGATGACCGGCGCGGCACCGGTGCCGGTGCCGCCGCCCTCGCCCGCGGCGATGAAGACGAGGTCGCTGCCGCGCAGCGCGCGGCGCACGTGGTCCTCGCTCTCCTTGATCGCCTGCTCGCCGAGGTGCGGATCGCCGCCGGTGCCGAGGCCGCGCGTCAGCTCCATGCCGACCGGTATCCGGACATCGGCGTCGCTGGCCTCGAGCGCCTGGCGGTCGGTGTTGACCGCCACGAACTCCACGCCGCGCAGGCCGGCCTCGATCATGCGGTCCACCGCGTTGCAGCCCGCGCCGCCCACGCCCACGACGCGGATGACGGCGACGTAGTTCGAGGCGTCCCCGTACGGGCCGTGATCGGGCTCCTGCTCGGGCGGGCCGAGCGGCGGAGGGGTCGACGGATCGGTGCTGCGGAACAGCTCGGAGAGCGGGCCCTCGCGCATGCTGGGCCTCTGGCCCCGGGTGCTCATGCCGCGGCCTCCCGGAGGCCCCCCGGCAGGGCGACGCCCACCGGGCTGGCGGCCACCTCGCGGGCGAGCTGGCGGTACCAGCGCGCGGCCTGCCCCTGGGGCTCGTACCGGATCACGCTCGTGCCCTCCACCGGCGCCTCCGCGAAGCGGATCGTCTTGCCGATCCGGGTGCGGTACACGCGGTCGCCGAAGCTCTCCTCCAGCATCTGGACGGCCTCGCGACAGTGGACCGTGCGTCCGTCGTACATGGTCGGGAGGATACCCACGATGTCGACCGCGGGATTCAGGTTCTCCCGCACCTGCTGGAGGGTCCCGCGCAGCTGCGCCAGGCCCCGCAGCGACAGGTACTCGCACTGCACCGGCACGATGACGCCCTCGGCCGCCACCATCGCGTTGATGGTCAGCAGCCCGAGCGAGGGCGGAGTGTCGAGGAGTATGTAGTCGTAGAGGTCGCGCACCGGGCGCAGCGCACGCTCGAGGGAGCGCTCGCGGCCGATCGCCGCCGACAGGGCCAGCTCGGCGCCGGCCAGCTCGATGCCGGCCGGGGCGATGTCGATCTCGCGCACGTCGATGATGTCGGCGATCGGCGTGGCGCCGGTCAGCACGTGGTACATCCCGTGCCCGAGCCCCTCGACGTCGATCCCCTGGCTCATCGACAGGTTGCTCTGCGGGTCGAGGTCGATCGCCAGGACCCGCGCGCCCATGTCCTTCAGGGCCACGCCGAGGTTCAGTGTGGTGGTGGTCTTGGCGACCCCGCCCTTCTGGTTGGCGAGGGCGAGGATGCGGGCGTCTCGGGGCATCGTGCGCGCTTTCGTGGCGGCGGTTGGCCTCCGCTCGTTTCTCCCCCGGGGGCCGATCTCCTTGCGGCGCCCGCGCGAGATCGGCCACGCGCGGCCCGGATCAGTCCGGGGGCAGCTCCAGCCGGCGCTGCCCCGCCCACGCCGCGGCCTGCGACCGGCGCTGGAACCCGAGCTTGCGCAGCAGCTGGCTGACGTGGTTGCGGACGGTCTTCTCGGAGAGGTGCAGCACCTCGCCGATGGCCCGGTTGGTGTAGCCCTCGGCGATGAGGGCGAGCATCCGGCGCTCGCGGTCGGTCAGGCCGGCGAGCTCGGCTTCCGCCTGCTTGGCCGAGAGCTCACGGAACTGGGTCAGGAGGGCGCCGGCTGCGCGGGGGTCGAGGGTCGACTGGCCCGCGGCGGCTTCGCGGATGGCCTGCGTGAGGCGCTCGGCGTCGGCCTGCTTGAGCAGATACCCGCTCGCCCCGGCCATCACGGCGCCCACGATCGCCTCCTCGTCGGAGTACGAGGTGAGCATCAGCACGCGCGCGTCGGGGTGGTCGGCCTTGATGCGGCGGCAGGCCTCGACTCCGCTGCCGTCGGGAAGCCGGACGTCCATCAGCACGACGTCGGGGCGCGTCTGCTCGTTGAGCTGGACGGCCTCGGCGGCCGTCTGGGCCTCGCCCACCACCCGGAAGCCCGCCGAGTTCGAGAGGAGCGTCCGCAAGCCGATTCGGACGACGGTGTGGTCATCGACGATCAGCACCGTGATCGGATCGGTGGGGGCGGTGGTCACGAGTGGGACACCTCTCGGTCGGGGTCGGGAAGGAAGGGTTCGCTCTCGGGCTCGTCGCTGTCGAGGGGCACGGCGAGCGTCACGCGCGTGCCGCCCCGGGGTGCCTCCTCCACGGAGAGCCGGCCGCCCAGACGGCGGGCGCGCTCGCGCATGTTGCGCAGGCCCTCGTGCTGCCCGGGCAGGGCGTCGGCCGCGGGGCGCGACGGCCCGCACCCGTCGTCGGTGACGATCAGGTCGAGCTCGTCGGGCGCGAAGACCAGCGACACCTGCACGCGGCACGCTCCCGCGTGGCGGGCGGTGTTCGTGAGCGCCTCGCGGAGGATCTGCGAGAGATGCTGGCCGGCCTCGTCGGGCAGCGGACCCGCCGACGACTGGCCCTCGACGCCGAACCGGACGTCGCGGCCGGTCTCCTCGGAGAAGCGGCGGGCCAGCTCGCTCAGCGCCGACGCGATGCCCTGCGGCGTCGAGGGCGGCTGCGCGAGCGCGCGGATGTAGTCGCGGATGCCGTCGGTCGCGTCGTTCAGGTCGCCGACCACCTCGCGCACCTCGTTGCGGACGGCCGCATCGCCGGAGCGGATCGCGATCGCCTCGAGGTGCAGGCCCGCGGCGTAGATCGACTGGATGGTGCCGTCGTGGAGGTCGCGGCGGAAGCGCGCCCGCTCCTCGGCGATCGCGCGGGCCCGGTCGAGCGCCTCGAGCTGCTGCTTGGCCTCGACGTCGAAGATCTCCAGCAGCTTCACGGCGAGCACGCACAGCACGAGGCCGGCGACGCCCCGCATGACCTCGAGCGGGAGCCCGGTGACGTCGAACCAGCCGCCCGAGTCACCGATGCCGCCGGGGCTGAGCGGCCCGGTCGGGACGATCAGGCCGCCCACGATCCCGTAGACCGCGAGCACGGCTGCCGCGGCGGCCGAGTAGGGCTTGATGCCCGGCATGCCGGCGTCGCCCAGCTCGGCGCGCTGGCGCCACAGCCCGACGGCCGACAGGATCGCGCCGGGGAACAGGAGGCCGTAGCGCGACAGCGCCACCGCTGCGTCCTCCCACTCGGCGGCGCCCCATCCGGCGTTGCCGGCGGCCAGGGCCGTGCCGCCGAGGATGCCGAGCGCCACGGCGACGGACAGCCCGGTCAGCGAGCGGCGGACGATCGCGGGCATCACGATCAGACGGAGCCCGAACTGGACGAGGAACACGAAGGCCGCGATCTGCACCATCGTGCGCAGTACGACCAGCCCCTCGACGACGCCCTCGTCGAGGTACGTCTCCTGGATGGGCACGAAGACGTAGCCCCACACGGCCAGGGCCTCCACGAACGCGAAGGCCGCGAGCCAGATCAGCGATGACGAGAGCGTCAGCCGGGTCGCGCGGCGACGCTGCAGCCACACGGCGAATCCCAGCGAGAAGAACACGAGCCCCTGCGCGAACAGGATGATGGTCTCGTTCTGGATGAAGAACTCGCGCGCGGCCTGACCGCCCCCATGAACCCGACGCGGACGAAGCGGGTGGGACGACTCGGTGCCTACCCACCCGCCGCGGGGTCCGTCGGATATCGACCCCTACTGAGGCCGATTGTAGCGACCTTCCCGGCCGCTCCCCGCCTACCCTTGCGCCAGGGCCTCCAGGTAGGCGCGCAGCTCGCGCAGCGGCTCCTCACCGGCGGCCTCCACGACCTCGGGCTCCTCCAGCAGTGCGCGCTGCTCCAACGGCGAGATGCGGTTCACGACGTAGGGGTCCTCGAGCACGGGCTTGAGGTCCCGGCCGTTCTGGAGCTGTCGCACGACGTACTCGATGCCGACTCGCTGTTGACCAGCTTGCTGATCTCTTCCTGAATACCCATCTCAGTGCACCGCCCGGGCGTAGTGGTGAGCCGTTGTCCCGGAACCGCGGTACGGGGGCCGCCGGCTCCGGGACAACTATGCCCGCTGCAGGGTCAGAACGTCTGGATCTGGAGGCTGCTCGCCCCGGCCATGCGACGAAGGCGCGCGACGCGCTCCTCCATCGGCGGGTGGGTCGAGAACAGCTTGCCCATGCCGCCGCCGCGGCCGCCGCGGGCGTGCGCGGCCAGCGGGTTGACGATGAACAGCGGAGCAGCCGACGGGTTGACCCGCATCGGGATCGCCTCGGAGGTCCGCGTCAGGCTCTCCAGCGCGTCGGCGAGCGGGTTGGGGTCGCCCAGCAGCTCGGCGCCCGTCGCGTCGGCGACGTACTCGCGCTGACGGGAGACGGCCATCTGGATGATCAGCGCGGCGATCGGCGCGAGGATGATCGTCGCGATCGTGCCGATGATGCCGAGCGGGTTCTCGTCGTCCCCGCCGAAGAACAGCGAGAACTGGAGGAAGTTCGCGATCGCCGAGATGGCACCGGCGACCATCGCCGCGATGCTCGCGATGAGGATGTCGCGGTTCTTGATGTGCGCCATCTCATGGGCGATGACGCCCTCCAGCTCGCGGGCGCTCAGCGTGCGCTGGATGCCCTGCGTCACGGCGATCGCCGCGTGCTTGGGGTTGCGTCCGGTCGCGAAGGCGTTGGGCTGCTCGGCGGGGGTCACGTAGACGCCCGGCTTCGGCACGCCGGCGCGCTCGGCCAGCGTCGCGATCATCCGGTGCAGCTCGGGGGCCTCGGCCTCGCTGACCTCGACCGCGCGGCTCATCTTGAGCGCCATCTTCCCGCTGAACCAGTACATCGCGAAGTTGAACACGACCGCGATGACGGCGAACGTGAGGATGCCGCCGGTGCCGCCGATGACGAATCCGATGGCGAGGAGCAGACCCGTGAGGGCCGCTACGAGCAGGAACGTCTTGACGTTGTTTCCCGCCTTGTACGAGGCGAGGTTCATCATCTCTCCTTGGGGTTCACCCGGTCGGCCTCTCCAGATCCTCCGACTCGGTGAATCGAGTATAGGAGAGCCGGCGGCGGCCGCCCCGCCCCGGCGGTTGACGCTCGGTTAAGGCGTTCACGGCCTGCGCGGGTACCCTGTGCGCGTGCGCCCGGCCACCCTCGCCGCCCTTCTCCTGACCGCCCTCGCCGCAGCGGGGTGCGGCCCCCTCGACGCGACCCAGTCCGGCGGCGTCCAGGCCGAGCCGGTGGAGCTGCTGAGCGTCCTGCCGAGCCCCGACTCGCTGCGCGGCGAGCCGGCGCGGGCCGCCGACCCGGCCGCTCTGCAGCTCGCCTTCACCGGCTCGGCCGACCCGGAGCTGGCGGAGATCGTCGCCTTGCGGGACCCCGCCGCCGCCGGCGTGCGCACCTGGAGCGACCCGTCCGGGGCCACGCTCACCGCCGCGGCCAGCGTCTGGGGCTCCCACCTGACGGCGACGGGCGTCGGGTCGGACCTGGCGACGCGCCTGGTCGGAGAGGGCGGCGCCGCGTGGACGCCCTCCTCCATCCCCGCCAGCCGCGGCGCGCGACTCGATCAGGACGGGCGGCGCGAGCTGCGCCTGGCCTACTCGGTCGGACCGAACTCCTTCTACGTGCGGGCGACCGGGGACATCCCGGAGGAGATCGTCACGAGGACCCTCGACCGCATGATCACCGTCCAGCGGGGTGCCGGCGGGTAGGACGCCGGGTCCCGGCGGGTAGGACGCCGGGTCCCGGCGGCGTCCTCAAGACGGGTCGGCGACACGTGATCGTCAGCGGGGTCGGGGGCGACTCCTCGGTGAGGGTGGCGTCACGTGATCGCCTGTGCGCTCCCGGGGTGGTCTCGGTGCCCCGGTGCGCTTCGGGGTGGTCTCGGTGCCCTCGCCGGGGACGATCGTCTGTGCGTCCAGAGGGCGCCGCGCCCAGGACGTGCGTCGACGCACTGATCTCCC
>LNEQ01000137.1 GCA_001464995.1 Actinobacteria bacterium Ga0077541 | reverse complement strand
CGCGAGGTCACGCGCCGCACGTAGTCGACCCCGCCCAGGCGGCGCGGGTTCCCGCCCGCCGCGACGGCGGCCATCACCACCTTCGCGGCGCCGCCCGCGGTGCGTGCGTAGGCGGGCGCGTCGCGGCGCAGGCGCGCGAGCCGGGGCGACAGCGCAGCCGGGCGCCGGCCGGCTGCCCGCAACGCGACGATCACGTCGGCCTGCTGTCCGGCCGGGGCCCCCGCCGAGTTGGCCGCCAGCCAGGCCGCGGCCCGCTGCGCGGCCCGCCCGTCGGCCGTCGCCGCGCCCGCATGGGGCGCGGCGACGGCGAGGGCGATGAGGCCGGCGAGGGCGGTGCGTCCCCGCCCGGTCCTCATCGTGCCCGGCCGACGACGCGGAACTGGCCGGTGTTGATGCGCGGCAGGCCGATCCCCTCGACGTTGCCCGCGCCGTCGGTCGCGCGGCTCCAGACGCGCCACAGACCGGGTGCCAGGCCCGTGCGGCCGAGCGGCAGCGACCAGTTCCCGCCGACCGAGCGCGTGGTCACCCAGGCTCGCGCGACGCAGCTGCGCGGCGCGGTGAACGATCCCGAGCGCGTGCGGAAGCGGCACTGCGTGCCCACCCTCCGGGCCAGCGCCACCTGCACCGATGCGACGTCGGAGCGGTCCGGGCCGGCCACGCCGCGGATGGCGCGCACCGAGGCGAGCCGGGCGCCGATGCGGGGGAACGCGAGGCGGCTTCCGGGCGCCACGGTGTCGGAGCCGGCCGCCGCCACCGCCCCGGGGGCCGGGGTGGCGGGGAGGTTGCAGACCGTCGGGTCCCCCGCGAAGGAGCACACGCCGCGGGCGGGGCTGCGGATGTCGCCGGCGCGGGTCGCCGTGACGGCCTGGGTGCCCGAGCCCTGGGCGACGAACGCCGCCTGCCCCGCCGCGTCGGCCGTCGCCTGCGCGCCGCCGTATCGCACCGTGGCCCCCGCCGCGGGCGCCGCGGCGCCGTCGGCGTCGTAGCTGGTGACCGTCACCGTGAACCCGCCGCCCGCCGCCACGCGGTCGGACGACGCGGTCAGGTCGAGCTCGCGGGCGCCGTCGGCGCCGCCGTAGTACCAGAGCACCCGGTCGCCCTGGGCGAGGGTGCGGTCGCTCGCCCCGACGGCCGGCGTGACGCGGTTGACGCGGTACTGCCATCCCGAGACGCCGGCGTTGGCATCGGTCCCGATCCCCTGCACGAGGACCGCGGAGAAGGCGGGGAAGTACTCGAAGCCGAGGCCCAGACCGGTGCTCGAGGTCGCCCGGTAGAGCTGCCAGAAGGCGGAGGCCCGGCTCACGTCGACCGGCGCGAACGCCGAGTCGAAGACCGTCGCCGTGCCGGTCCCCTCGATCGGGATCGCGCTCTCGGGGATCAGGTTGGCGGTGGCGCCTTCGACCCGGATCGTGGTGTCGAGGGCGGTGGCGGCGGGCACGGCGATCAGGCCGGCAGCGCACGCCGCGACCAGCGTGGCCCGGAGGGTGGTGTGCAACTGAAGCTCCTCGTCTCGCGGAGGGCGTTGTCAGGAAGGGGTTGGAGGCAGGTCTCCTGACTCCCCGGTGCGAACGCGGCCCCCGCGGCCTTCCCAGGATCGCTCCCAGTGGCCCACATGGCGTCGTGCGGGTGCCGCTCCCGGGTCACAGTGGCGCGACCGTGCCGGACTCACACCGGCTTCCCTCGCGACCAACCCATGAAGCGGCGCAAACCTACCCGCTACGCTGGTCGGGTGTCCACAGCAGGATCGCTCGCCCTCTCCCCGCAGACGCCGGCGATGGGCATCGTGGAGAGGGTGGTCAGGACGCCGGTCCTGTTCTGCCTGGCGACCCTGCTGATCACCACCGCGGGCCTCGCGCTCGACAGCCAGGTCGGCCTGCGCGGGCAGCTCGTGCTGGCCCTCTGCACCTGGGGCTTCCTCGGGGTGGCGTTCATCTACCTGACGCCGATGGAGCGGGCCCAGACCTCCGTAGTGGTCGTGGTGGCGACCTGTGCCGAGATCATCGGCTCGGTGATCTGGGGCGTGTACGTCTACCGGCTGGGGAACCTGCCGCTGTTCGTCCCCCCCGGGCACGGCCTCGTGTACCTCACCGGGCTGCGCCTCAGCCAGATCCCGTGGCTCAGGACGCGGGGCAGGGCACTCGTGATCGCCGCGATCGCGACGGTCTCGGGGTGGGCCCTGCTCGGCCTCTTCGTGTTCGAGCGCAAGGACGTCGCGGGTGCGATCGGGGCGGCCGTGCTGGTGCTGTTCCTGATCAAGGGCCGTGCGCCGGCGGTCTACGCCGGCGTCTTCTTCGCGGTCGCCTACCTGGAGATCTACGGCACCTGGATCGGCACCTGGGAGTGGGCTGCGGAGGTCCCGGGCACGGGGATCCCCGACGGCAACCCTCCGAGCGGGGCGGCCAGCGGATACGTGTTCTTCGACATCGCGGCGCTCTCGCTGGCCCCCGCCGTGCTCGGCGCCTGGGCCTCCATGCGCCACCGGCTCAGGCCGCCCCGCGCGCCGGGGGCGACCTGAGCGCGGACCGGGCTCAGGGGAACCCGGTCCAGCCCCGGGGCTCGAGAGTGGCGAGGCTGCTCGCCATGACGCCGGTGTCGGAGACGGTGTAGAGCGCGTCGCCTGCGACGAGCGACCGGCGCACGGGCGACCAGGCGTCGGCGGGACCGGGATGGCGCACCCGGCCGATCGGCGTGATGCCGGTGTCGCGCGCGACGGTGAGGCCCACGGCCCCGAGGAAGGCCGGCCGCCCGTCGCGGCCGTAGGACTGCACCGGCAGGACCAGGGTGCGCGTGGGCGCCCACCAGGTGAAGGCGTGGTGGTCCGACTCGGCCTCCGACCAGTCGCCGTCGAGCGCGCGCTGGGCGATCCGTCGCGGCGACGAGATGTCGGAGACGTCGAACAGCGACACCTGGGTCCCCTGCGTGCGGCCCTGCGCGTCTGCGGCTTGGCCGACCCCGATCAGGGTCGTCTCGTCGATCGGGTGCAGGTAGGAGGAGAAGCCCGGGATCTTCAGCTCGCCCCGCAGCGCCGGGCGCGCCGGGTCGGAGAGGTCGAGCGCGTAGAGCGGGTCGGTCTGGCGGAAGGTCACCACGTAGGCCCGCGTCCCGATGAAGCGGACGGCGTAGATGCGCTCGCCGCGGCCGAGCCCGTCGACCTGTCCGAGCCGGACGAGCCGGCCCTCGCGCTCGCCGAGCACCGTCACCACGCTCTCGGAGCTGCCGGCGCCCTCGGGCGGCGACCACCACGCGGGCTCCTCGGTGCTCGCCGTCCGCAGGTTCCCCTCGTGCTCGGACATCGAGAACTGGTTGAGCAGGTAGCCGCGCACCGCGCCGCTGCCCCGGTAGGTCGTGCGCGACGGGTCGGAGGTGTCGAGCTTGTGGATCAGGGTGCGGCCCCGCGGCGGCGGGCCGTTCGTGGCGACCGGCTCCGACCAGCGCGAGGTGGCCACGTACAGCGCCGCCGGCGAGGCGTAGACGAGGTCTCCGTCGCTCATCACGGCGTCGGAGTCGAGCAGCGACAGCGGCCCGTCCAGCCCCAGGGTCAGCACGTCGATCATCCCGGTTCCGGCGAACTCGGTCGGCCGGGCCACCGAGGTGCAGGTCACGGCGGGGCGCCGGCGCGTCGTGCCGGTGGTCGCGTCGTGGAGGGTCAGGCGCGGCAGCCATGCGGCGGCCCCGGCCCGCGCGACCGCCCGCCGGTTGGCCCGGGTGGCCGCGCGCAGCTCGGCCCGGCCGGGCCCGGCCGGTGCCACCAGGGGGATGCGCGCCGTCGATGTCGTCAGCACCACGCGCACCGTGGTGCCCGTGCGGCGGGCGCTGACGAGCGACCCGTCGACCTTCATGCGCGCCAGCACCCGCGGTGCGGCGGGGTCGGACACGTCCAGCTGGACGATCACGGTGGACGGGTTCCAGGCGCCGGGACCCGCGATCGTCGTGCGCGCGAGGTCGCCCTCGATCGGGACGGGCCCGGTCACCGGCCCGGCGGCGGTGCCGAGCACCAGCAACCGGTCGCCCGCGAGCAACAGGCCGGAGGGCTGCATGCCCGTGATGTCGAGCCCCGGCAGGGCCCGCGGCGCCGCGCCGGTGATGTCGACGGCCTGCAGCCGCCCTCCGGCGACGCTGAAGATCGTGCGCCCGTCGGTCTTGACGGCGTCGGGCTCGTCGACGCCGGCCTCCTGGACGTTCGTACCCGAGAAGTCGACGCCCTCGCGCGGTGCGGCCAGGGCGGGCGCGGCGCCCGCGGCCACATCGCCCTCGGCGACCGGCGCGGCCGTCCGCATGAGGTCGGTGCCGACGCCGTACGCGCCGACCGAGGCCATCGTCCGCGCGCGGGCATGGGCCGCGAAGGCCCGGCACGAGCGGAACCGCACCAGGCGCGGCGCGGGCTTGCGGCCGACCGCGTCTGCCGACAGTGCCGCCTCCGTCGCGGTGGGCGGCGCTGCACCGGGCGAGGGGGGCGGACCCCCGGTTCCGGCGGCGGCGACCGCCCAGCCGCCGCCGAGCACCAGTGCCGACAGCCCGCCGGCCACAACCATGCGTCGCATCACGTTCCACCCCCGCCTCGTCACCGGGTACGACCCGCCGTCTCGGTGGTCATCCGCCGCCGGCCGTCACCGCGTCACGCGGCCGACATGTGCTCGGCGCAGGCGGCCGCGTGGCCCTCGTGCCGCACCCCGCTCAGGGTCACCTCGGTCGGCCACTCGGGCGCGGGCGCGCCGGCGTCGGCGGGCGGGGCCGACACCACCGCCCGCCAGCCGGTCACCGACACCTCCCAGCCGAGCGATGTCGTGCAGGAGGTCGGGCGGTGCCACCAGCAGATAGCTGGGCGCGGGCGGCGGCTGGGGGTCGGCGGTCATCGCGGATAGACTCGCCCCTCGTGAGCGAGGAGTCCATCACGGGCGAGATCAGCCTCCTGTGGCAGGACGTCGATCCCTACCACGGCGACGTGCTCCTGATGAGCCTCGACACCGACGAGCCCATGCGGATCAACACCTTCGAGATCCGCGGCGATCTGGCTGTGCGCCTGAAGGACGGGGTCATCGAGGAGGGCATGCGGGTGCGCGTCGACTGCCGCACCGAGGTCGTCGAGATGATCAACGTCGAGAACGGCGAGACCACCGACGAGGACAGGGCGATGGTCGTCGATGTCGTCGTGCTCGACTCCTGATGGCGGCTCGTCCGGCGACGGGAGGGCCGGTCCCGGCGTCTATACTCGCCGGGCCATGGAGGGCTCTCGTGCTGGGGCGTAGCCAAGAGGTAAGGCAGCGGGTTTTGGTCCCGCGATCGGGGGTTCGAATCCTCCCGCCCCAACCAGGCAGAACCTCTCCCCTCCAGCCCGGGACGGACTCGACAACCCCATGAGCATCGGCGCCGTCGTCCTCGCCGCAGGCCAGGGGACCAGGATGAGATCCGCCCTCCCGAAGGTCGTCCACACCCTCGCCGGGCGGCCCATGGTGCAGTGGGTGCTCGACGCCCTCGACGGCGCCGGGGTGCAGAGCACCGTGGTCGTGGTCGGGCACGGTGCCGAGACCGTGCGCGGGCTGCTGCCGGAGTCGGTGGGCATCGCGGTTCAGCACGAGCAGCTCGGCACCGGGCACGCGGCCCAGGTCGGCCTCGCGCAGCTCGACGCCGCCTGCGACACGGTGATCGTCGCCTGCGGCGACACGCCGCTGCTGCCGGCCGGGCTGATCGCGCGCCTCGTCGCCGAGCACCGGTCGGAGCCGCGCGCGGCGACCATGCTCACGGCGGTGGTGGACGACGCCGGCGCGTACGGGCGCGTCGTCCGCGGGCCCGACGGCCGGGTGGCCCGCGTGGTCGAGGCGCGCGACGCGGTGCCCGCGGAGCTCGCGATCGGCGAGTACAACGCGGGCCTCTACGTGTTCGACCGGGGGGCCCTCGCCGACGTGCTGGAGCGGCTCGACTCGTCCAACGCCCAGGGCGAGGTCTACCTGACCGACGCGGTCGAGCGGATCGACGGGGCCGTGGGTGCGCTGGTGGCCGACGACCCCGAGGCGGCGGCCGGCGTCAACGACCGGGTCGACCTGGCCGCGTGCGAGGTCGCGCTGCAGGCCCGCCTGCGCGACGCGCTGATGCGCGGCGGGGTGACGATGCCCGACCCGTCGGCCGTCTACGTCGAGGCCGGGGTCAGCGTCGGCCGCGACACCGTGCTGTGGCCCGGCACCCACCTGCGGGGGGCCACCCGGATCGGCGAGGGCTGCACCATCGGGCCCGACGTGGTCGTGACCGACAGCGTGATCGGCGACCGCTGCTCGGTGGTGAGCGCCCACCTGATCGGCGCCGATCTCGCCGAGGGGGCCCAGGCCGGCCCGTTCGCCTACCTGCGCCCGGGCAGCCGCCTGGAGCGCGGCGCGCGCGTCGGCACCTACGTCGAGCTGAAGAACACCGTGCTCGGGGCCGGCGCCAAGGTGCCGCATCTGTCCTACGTCGGCGACGCGACGGTGGGGGAGCAGACGAACATCGGCGCCGGCAACATCACGGCCAACTACGACGGGTTCCGCAAGCACCGCACCCGGATCGGCGCGCGCGTCAAGACCGGCTCGGACTGCGTGTTCGTCGCCCCGGTGAGCGTCGGCGACGACGCCATGACGGGGGCCGGGTCGATCATCACCGACGACGTCCCCGACGGGGCGCTCGGCATCGCCCGGGCGCGGCAGTCGGTGGTCGAGGGGTTCACGGCGAAGGCGGTCGCGCGCGCGGCGCAGGCCGCGGAAGAGGCGAAGGGGGGCGGCGCGTGAGCACCAGTATCGACAGGGACGACTCCAAGCGGCTGATGGTGTTCGCAGGGCGCTCGAGCCAGGATCTCGGTCAGCGCATCGCCACGCGCCTCGGCATCGATCTCGGCGGGGTCGACCTGAGGACGTTCGCCAACGGCGAGATCTACGTGCGCTTCGAGGAGAGCGTGCGCGGCGCCGACGTCTTCCTGGTGCAGTCCACGTGCCGGCCGGTGAACGACAGCCTGATGGAGCTGTTGATCATGATCAACGCGGCCAAGCTCGCCTCGGCCCACCGGATCACTGCCGTGATCCCCTGGTACGGCTACTCGCGCCAGGACAAGAAGTCGGCTCCGCGCGAGCCGATCACAGCCCGCCTGATCGCCGACCTGCTCGACGCCTCCGGCGTGGACCGGGTGCTCACCATGGACCTGCACGCCGGTCAGGTGCAGGGCTTCTTCGGGGTGCCCGTGGACCACATGACGGCGCTGCCGATGTTCGTGGACGATTTCAAGGAGCGCGTCTACAACGGCGACCTGGCCGAGCCGCTGGTCGTGGTGTCGCCCGACGCCGGCCGCGCCAAGCTCGCCAACCACTTCGCCGAGCGCCTCGGCGCCACCCTGGCCGTGCTCACCAAGCAGCGCCCCGACCACAACGAGGCCGAGATCACGTTCCTGATCGGCGACGTCGAGGGCCGCGCCGCCGTGCTGATCGACGACATGATCGACACCGCGGGCACGCTCTGCGCGGGCGCCAAGGTGGTCAAGGACGCCGGCGCGACGCGCGTCTTCGCCGCGGCGACGCACGGGCTCCTGTCGGGCAGCGCGGTGGAGCGCCTCCGCGAGTCGGTGATCGAGCAGGTCGTCATCACCGACACCGTGCCGCTGCCCGAGACGGCGATCGGCTCCGACCTCTTCCGCGTGCTGTCGGTCGATCGCATCCTCGCCGACTCCGTGCACAACGTCTTCTGCGACGAGTCGGTCAGCGCGATCTTCGCCGGGGAGAACCAGCTCTTCTAGCGTCGCGGGGCCTGTCCGCGAGACCGCCGACGCAGCGCGCGGCGACGAGCGGTGGGCCCGCCGCCGGCACGTCCGCGCCGGCGCCACCACGTGACCACCCGCCGATCATGTGCGGCCCGTCACGGATGACGACCGCACCGCGGGCGCGGATGATCGGGGCGACGGAGAGGAGGTCCGGCATGAGCGCTCCCGCCGATCCACCCGACGGCCGCCCGGCGCGGCGGCCACGGCTCGCGGATCCCCAGGTCAGGGTGGCCCTCGTCACCGCCGCCTGCCTGCTCGTCGGGGCGGTCGTCGCGAAGAACATGCTCGACCTGGAGCTCGGCTTCATGAGCCAGGCGGCGCCGATGTGGGTCTTCATCGCCTATCTGGTCAGCGGTCTCCGCGATCGGGCGAGTGAGATCGCGTTCACGATCGCGATCATCGCCGTCACCTGCGGCGTGCTCATCCTGCACGCGGTCTGAGACGCCTCCCGGCGGGTGCGCCCCGGCGCCGATTTCGGTAGAGTCCCGCGTCGGCCCCGACCAGGAACGAATCCACGCATGGCACACGTCGCCCTTCACGCCCACACCCGTACCGAGTTCGGCAACGGTCCCACCCGCCGCCTGCGCCAGCAGGGCATGGTCCCGGGGATCGTCTACCAGCCGGGCGGCCCGTCGCTCACCCTCGCGCTGCCGGGGCGCGACCTCCGCAAGGCCCTCAACGAGGGGCGCACCGGGGTCATCGACCTCGTCATCGGCGACGAGCCCGCGCGGCCGGTGCTGGTGAAGGACTGGCAGCTGCACCCCGTGCACCTCGGGGTCCTCCACGTGGACTTCCAGCAGGTCGACCTCACCCAGGAGGTCGAGGCGCCGGTGCAGATCACGCTCATCGGCAACGCGGTCGGCGTCCGCGACGGCGGGGTCCTCGACCAGCCGCTGCGCGAGGTCGTCGTCAGCGCGCTTCCGGACTCGCTGCCGGACCACATCGAGGTCGATGTGTCCGAGCTGACGATCGGCGACGCGATCGCGGTCGGCGACATCGTCGCGCCCGAGGGCGTCGCCATCGTCACCGATCCCGAGACCGTCGTGGCCTCGGTCGTCGCGCCGAGCTCCGACGTCGGCGACGAGTCGTCCGACGAGGGCGAGGTCGAGACGACGGACGCCGGAGGCGGCGACTCCCCCTCCTGAGCAGGACGAGGGGGCAGTGGACGCCCCGGCTCATCCCATCCGCCTGGTGGCGGGGCTCGGCAATCCCGGGCCCCGCTACGCGGGCACCCGCCACAATGCGGGTCAGATGGTGGTCGAACTGCTCGCGGTGCGCCTCGGCGCCGGGCGTTTCGCGCAGAAGTACGGCGGGCGGCTCGCCGAGACGCGCGGACCGGCCGGACCCCTCGCCCTGCTGATCCCCCAGACCTTCATGAACGAGTCCGGCGACTCCGTCGGCCCGGCCTCCGGCAGCCTCCATGCCGCCCCGGAGCAGGTGCTCGTCGTGCACGACGAGATCGACCTGCCGTTCGGCGTCGTGCGCGGCAAGCTCGGCGGGGGGCACGGCGGCCACAACGGGATCCGCTCCGTGGCCCGCGGTCTCGGCACCGGGGAGTTCCCGCGCCTTCGCGTCGGCGTCGGCCGTCCGCCGGCGGAATGGCGGGGTGACGGCGCCGACTGGGTGCTGTCGCGCTTCTCGGAGCCCCGCGGTGAGGTCGAGGCCCTGATCGCCCGCGCCGCCGACATGGCCGAGGCGGCCCTGGCCGAGGGGGTGCCGGCCGCGATCGAGCGCTTCCACGCCTCCGAGCCCGGCTCCCGCGCCCGCAAGCGCAACGAGCGCCGCGCGGCGCTCAAGGAGACCGAGGGGGAGTCCGTGTCCGGGGGGGACGGCGCCGCGGCGGAGGACCGGGCATGAGCGAGCCGACCCCCGTCGACCGGCTGATCCTTTCGGCGCCCGGGATGTCGGCGATCGCCGACACGCTGGCCGAGGGTGCCCGCGCCGGTGGCCTGCCGCTCGCCCGGCCGGCCTGGCCCTACGTGCTCGCCGCGCTCGCCCGCACCAGCGGCCGGTCGCTGCTGGCGGTCGCGCCCGGAGACGACGAGGCGCGCGACCTCTCGATGGAGCTGGTCTCGATGCTCGGACGCGGCGCGGTCGCGCTGTGGCCGACCCGCGGCGTGCCCGCGGGCGCGGCGGTCGGCCCCTCGCCTCACCTCGTCGGGCAGCGCGCCCGCGCCCTGGCCACCCTCGGGCGGCCCTCGACCATCGTCGTCGCGGGCGCGCCCGCCGTCGCCGAGCGGGTGGCCGCCCTCCAGTCGCGCGAGCCGCTCGAGGTCGCCGTCGGAAGCACCGTGTCGCTGGACGAGCTCGTCGACCGCCTGGCGGCGATCGGCTACGAGCGCGTCGACCAGGTGGAGGAGCGCGGCGACATGTCGGTGCGCGGCGGCATCCTCGACGTCTATCCTTCGACCGCCGACCTGCCGGCCCGCATCGAGCTGTTCGGCGACGAGGTCGAGAGCATGCGGGCCTTCTCGCCGTTCACCCAGCGCACCATCCGCCCGATCAGCCGCCTGCTGGCCTGGCCGGCGGCCGAGCCGCCGGGCGAGACCCTCGACCCCCTCTCGGAGCCCGCCGTCGGCGACGCCGTGGTGGTGCGGCTCGCGCCCACCGAGCACCCCGCGGCCCTGCGCGAGGCGCAGGAGCGCCTCGAGGACGAGGCCGCCGCGGGCGCGTTGTCGGATCCGGCCGTCGTGGAGAGGGAGCTGGCAGCGCTCGCCGCGCTCGACCTCACCCCGCCCTCGGGCACCGGGAAGGCGCCCTTCGACGCCATCGAGGCCCGTTTCGCGACCCGCTCGCCCTCCGAGGCCGAGGCCGAGCTCTCGCGCCTCTCCCGCGCGGGGCTGCGCGTGGTGATCGGCTTCGCCCGGCGCGGCGACATGTCGCGCGCGATGGCCCGCATGGAGCGCATCCGCGCCGAGGAGGTGGAGCCGGGGGCGCTGCCGGCCGCCGGTTCGATCGCCGCCGCCGTCATGGCGGTGCGGTCCGGCATGGTCTCGCGCGAGCTCGGGCTGGCGATCATCCCCGAGGAGCGGATCCTGCGCCGCCGCCGCCCGCCGTCGCAGCGCGGCCCGGTGGTGGGCAAGCGGCTGGCCAGCTTCATGGACCTCAAGGTGGGCGACCACGTCGTCCACGAGGACCACGGCATCGGGCGCCTCACCGGCTTCGAGACGCGCACCGTCGCCGGATTGACCCGCGACTACCTGGCGCTCGCGTTCGCCGACGGCGACCGCCTCTACGTGCCGCACGACCAGCTCGATCGCGTCACCCGCTACGTCGGCTCCGACGGCTCGGCGCCGGCGCTGTCGAAGCTCGGTGGCAAGGCGTGGGACCGGATGAAGTCGCGGGCGCGCGCCGCCGTGCGCGAGATGGCCGGCGAGCTGATCGCCCTCTACGAGGCGCGCGCGGCCGCCGTGGGCTTCGCCTTCCCGCCGGACGACGATCTCACCCGCGAGCTCGAGCGCAGCTTCGCCCACCGTGAGACGCCCGATCAGCAGCGCGCCATCGACGCCGTCGCCGACGACATGGAGCGGCCGCGGCCGATGGACCGCCTGATCTGCGGTGACGTCGGGTTCGGCAAGACCGAGATCGCGATGCGCGCGGCCTTCAAGGCGGCCGCCGCCGGCAAGCAGGTGCTGATGCTCGTGCCGACGACGATCCTCGCCCAGCAGCACCTGGCCACCTTCCGCGAGCGCTTCGGCGAGCTGCCGGTCACCCTCGACATGGTCAACCGCTTCCGCAGTCCCGCCGAGACCAAGGACGTACTGGCGCGGTTCCGCGACGGGCGCCTGGACATCCTGATCGGCACCCACCGCCTGCTGTCGATGGACGTGCAGCCCAAGGATCTCGGCCTCGTGATCGTGGACGAGGAGCAGCGCTTCGGGGTGGCCCAGAAGGAGTCGCTGCGCCAGCTCAAGCTGCGCGTGGACGTGCTGGCGATGAGCGCCACCCCGATCCCCCGCACGCTGCAGATCTCGCTCTCGGGTCTGCGCGACATCAGCACCATCGAGACGCCGCCCCCGGGGCGGCGGCCGATCGCGACGCACGTGGGCGAGTACGACGAGGTGCTGGTGGCCGAGGCTCTCCGCCGCGAGGCGGCGCGCGGAGGCCAGAGCTTCTTCCTGCACAACCGGGTCGAGACGATCCGGGAGGCGAGCGAGATGCTGCGCGGCCTGGTGCCAGAGCTGCGGTTCCTGACCGCGCACGGCCAGATGGCCGAGCACGAGCTCGAGGACGTGATGCTGGCGTTCGTGCGGGGCGAGGCGGACGTGCTCGTGGCGACCACGATCATCGAGTCGGGGCTCGACATCCCCCAGGCCAACACGCTGGTCGTCGATCGCGCCGACCAGCTGGGCCTGTCGCAGCTCTACCAGATCCGCGGGCGGGTGGGCCGGTCCGACGTGACCGCCCACGCCTACCTGCTCTACCCGGACGCCGCCTCGCTGACCCGTGAGGCCTCCTCGCGCCTGCGCGCCCTGGCGGACTACACCGAGCTCGGCAGCGGCCTGCGCATCGCGATGCGCGACCTGGAGATCCGTGGCGCGGGCAACCTGCTCGGCGACGAGCAGAGCGGCCACGTCGCCGCGATCGGCTTCGAGCTGTACCTCGAGATGCTCAACGAGGCCGTGCTGCGCGGCCAGGGGGCCGAGCCGCCCGAGCGCGAGGTGCGGGTGGACATCGCGGTGTCGGCCTACATCCCGACCGACTACGTGCCGCTCGAGGCGGCGAAGATCGACCTCCACCGGCGCATCGCGCTGGCCGCCGACCTCGCGGAGATCGACACCCTCCGCGACGAGATCGAGGACCGGTTCGGCCCGGTCCCCGACGCCGTCGAGTCGCTGCTGACCGTGCAGCGGGTGCGGGTGAAGCTGCGCGCGGCCGGCGCCAGCCAGATCGCGGTGCGGTCGGGTCGTGTGACCGTGGGCCCGGTCAGCCTCACGAGCGCCCAGCTGCGCACCCTGCGCGACGCGCAGCCCAAGGCGACCTACGCCGGCAGCGAGCAGGTCGTGTCGCTGCCGGCCGGCAACGCCCCATCCGAGCGCCTGGCGGCGGCCGAGGCGGCGCTCGACGCCCTCGCGGGCGCCTCCGCGGTGGCCGCCTGAGACGCGCCCGCTAAGGTCGGACGGCGCGCGCGCCGACCACTGGCTGACCCCTTAAGGAAACGAGGTGCTACCATCGCCCCCGTCGTGACGAAGATCAACCGCAGATCACCGCTTTTCGCGGGGGTCCTCGTCGGGCTCGTGGCCCTGGGGGCCGTCGGCCTCCTGCTCCTTTCGGGGTGCGGCGACGACTCGTCGTCGCTGCCCGAGGGTGTGGTCGCCCGCGTCGGCGATGCGCCGATCACCGAGAAGCAGCTCACGACGACGATCGAGCAGAGCCGCGCCCAGGCCAAGGAGCAGGGGCAGACGCTTCCGGCCGAGGGCGAGGACGGCTACGACCAGGTCCGCCAGCAGGCCCTCCAGCAGCTCATCCAGCAGGAGGTCGTCAGCAGCGAGGCCCGCAAGTGCGGCAAGCCCTGCGCCGTCACCCCCGCCGACATCACGGCCGAGCTGACGCGCATCCGCGAGGCCAACTTCAACGGCTCGCAGAAGGAGTTCGACGCCTTCCTCAAGAGGAGCGCGATCACCAAGGCGGGGGCCCGCGAGATCGTCGAGAACCAGCTGCAGCAGCAGCGGCTGCTCGACCGCGTCACCCGCGGCGTCCGCTTCACCGCGGAGGACGCCCGCGAGTACTACGACGCCAACACCGAGCAGTTCACCGTCGCCGCCGGCCGTTCGGCACGCCACATCCTGGTCGCCGAGAAGGCCGAGGCCGACGCGATCCGCGCCGAGCTCACGGCGGACAACTTCGCCGAGCTGGCGAAGGAGAACTCCACCGACACCGGCTCCGCGCAGCAGGGCGGCGACCTCGGCCAGATCCAGAAGGGCCAGCTGGTGCCGGAGTTCGAGAAGGTCGCCTTCGCCCTGAAGGACGGCGCGATCTCGCAGCCGGTCAAGACCCAGTTCGGCTGGCACATCATCTCGGTGGAGATCACGCCCGCCTCGACCACCTCCTTCGAGGAGGCCAGGTCGCAGATCATCCAGAGCCAGCTCTCGGCCAAGCGCCAGGAGGCCTGGACCGCGTGGGGCGAGGAGACGCTGAAGGCCGCCGAGGAGCGCACCGTGTACGCCTCCGACGACCTGAAGCCCGTCACCACGACGGCCGAGGACCCGGTCACCGCCCCCCAGACGACCACCACGCCGTAGCCGTAGGCTGCGACCCATGATCTGGGTCGTGGGTCTCGGAGGGGGTTCGCCCGAGTCGGTGCCGGCGGTCGCGCTGGACGCCCTCGGCGGGGCGGCCCGCGTGCTCGCGCCCGGGCTCTCCCCGGAGATGCTCGCGGCGCTGGCTCCCGTGACGCCGGAGCCCCTCGGCGACCCGCGGGCCGCGCCTGACGGCGCGATGATCGCCGCGCCCGACGCCGAGGCGCACCGGATCGCGGCGCTCCTGCCGGACGCGTTCACCCTTCCCGGCCGGGAGGCGCTGCGGGCCCGCGCGATCGGGGCGGAGGTGGCGGCCCTCGCCGAGGTCGGGCTGCGTCTGCGGCGCGAGTGCCCGTGGGATCGGGTGCAGACGGCCGAGACGATCGTGCCGCACACGATCGAGGAGGCGTTCGAGGTGGCCGACGCCGTGGCCTCCGGAGGCGACGGCCTGCCCGACGAGCTCGGCGACCTGCTCTTCCAGTCGGTCTTCCTCGCGCAGCTGCTCGAGGAGCAGGGGGTCGCCGATCTGGGCGCGGTGGCCCGCGGGCAGGCGGACAAGCTGATCAGCCGTCATCCCCACGTGTACGGGGACGCGGTCGCCGAGTCGGCGGCCGGCGTCGTCGACGTGTGGGAGCGGCGCAAGCGCGAGGAGCGTGCCGACCAGGGCATGTTCCACGAGCTGCCCGCGGGCCTGCCCTCCCTGGCCTTCGCCACGAAGGTCCAAAAACGCGCCGCAGCGGTCGGCTTCGACTTCCCCGACGTGGCCGCGGCCCTCGCCAAGCTCGACGAGGAGGCCGCGGAGCTGCGCGCGGAGCCGGGCGCCCGGGAGCTCGGCGACGTCCTCTTCGCGGCGGTCGGCGCGGCCCGGGCCGTGGGCGCCGATCCCGAGATCGCTCTGCGCGCCTCGGCCCAGAGGTTCCGCGAGCGCGTGGAACGGGCCGCCGCGCTGGCGGCAGAGAGAGGCGACGACTTCACGGCCCTCACACCCGACACACAGCTCCGCTGGTACCAGGAGGCGAAAATGACGGAGTCATTGGGATGATCACCCGGTCCGACGAGTGGAAGGCGCTGGCCGCGCATGCGCCGGCCGTGCGGGAGCAGCACCTGAGGGGGCTGTTCGAGGACGATCCGGCGCGTGGGGAGGAGCTGACCCTCGACGTCGGCGACCTCCACCTCGACTACTCCAAGAACCGCGTCGACCGGCGCGCCCTGGAGTTGCTGACGGCGGTCGCCGAGCGCGCGGGCGTGGCCCGTCGTGCGGAGGCGATGTTCCGGGGTGAGCGGATCAACGTCACCGAGGGGCGCCCGGTGCTGCACGTCGCGCTGCGTGCACCGCGCGACGCGGTGATCGAGGTGGACGGACACGACGTGGTGGCCGACGTGCACGAGGTGCTCGACCGGATGGACGACCTCGCCGCGCGGGTCCGATCGGGGGCCTGGACCGGCGCCACGGGCAAGCGGATCCGCACCGTCGTGAACATCGGCATCGGGGGCTCCGACCTCGGGCCGGCGATGGCCTACCGGGCTCTGCGCGACTTCGCCGATCCGGCCCTGAACGTGAGGTTCGTCTCGAACGTCGACGGCTCCGACATCGCCGACGCGGTGGAGGGGCTCGACGCGGCCGAGACGCTCTTCATCGTCTCCTCCAAGACCTTCACGACCATCGAGACGCTCACCAACGCGCGCTCCGCCCGCGAGTGGCTGGTGTCCGCGCTCGGCGACGCCGACGCGGTGCGCCACCATTTCGTCGCCGTCTCGACCAACGCCGAGGAGGTCGCGGCGTTCGGCATCGACACCACCGACATGCTGGGCTTCTGGGACTGGGTGGGCGGGCGCTACTCGATGGACTCGGCGATCGGGCTTTCGCTGGCGATCGCGATCGGCCCGGAGCGATTCCGCGAGATGCTGGCCGGGTTCCACCTGATGGACGAGCACTTCCGCACGGCGCCGCCCGAGCGGAGCATGCCGGTGCTGCTGGCGATGCTCGGGATCTGGAACGCCGAGTTCCTCGGCGCCGACACCCATGCCGTGCTGCCGTACAGCGAGCGCCTCGGGCGCTTCCCGGCCTACCTGCAGCAGCTCGACATGGAGAGCAACGGCAAGTCGATCGATCTCCACGGGCGCCCCGTCGACATGGCGACGGGGCCGATCGTGTGGGGCGAGCCCGGCACCAACGGCCAGCACGCCTTCTACCAGCTGATCCATCAGGGGACGCGGTTGGTGCCGAGCGATCTGATCGGCGTCTGCCGCCCGGCCCGCGACGCCGGCGAGCACCACGACCTGCTGATGGCGAACCTGTTCGCGCAGGCCGAGGCGCTCGCCTTCGGCAAGACGGCCGAGGAGGTGGCCGCCGAGGGCGTCGCGCCGCCGCTGGTGCCGCACCGCACCTTCCCGGGCAACCGTCCGACCAACGTCATCCTGGCCCCGGAGCTGACGCCGTCGGTGCTCGGCCAGCTGATCGCCCTGTACGAGCACAAGGTGTTCGTGCAGGGGACCGTGTGGGGCATCAACTCCTTCGACCAGTGGGGGGTCGAGCTCGGCAAGGTCCTCGCGGGCCGGATCGCGCCCGAGCTCACGGCCGATGGTGCGCCCGACCTCCGTCACGACAGCTCCACCAACGCCCTGATCCGCCGCTATCGCGCCCAACGAGGGAGAGACTGATGCAACTCGGGATGATCGGACTTGGCCGGATGGGCGCCAACATCGTCCGCCGGCTGATGCGGGACGGCCACGAGTGCGTGGTGTTCGACGTGAACCCCGACTCGGTCACCGAGCTGGAGGGCGAGGGGGCGGTCGGCGCGACGTCGCTGGCCGACTTCGCGTCGAAGCTCGCCACGCCGCGTGCGGCCTGGATCATGGTCCCGGCCGCCTACGCGGGCGGGACCGCGATGGAGCTCGCCGAGCACCTCGAGGCCGACGACGTCATCATCGACGGCGGCAACAGCTACTACCGCGACGACGTCGAGCGGGCGGCGGAGCTCGCTCCCCGCGGCATCCACTACCTCGACGTCGGCACGAGCGGCGGCGTCTTCGGGCTCGAGCGCGGCTACTGCATGATGATCGGCGGGGACGCCGCGGCCGTGCAGCGGCTCGACCCGATCTTCCGCACCCTCGCCCCGGGCATCGAGGCGGCCCCGCGTACGCCCGGCCGCTCGGGCGACCCCGCACAGCCGGAGCTCGGCTACCTCCACTGCGGCCCTGCCGGCGCGGGCCACTTCGTGAAGATGGTCCACAACGGCATCGAGTACGGGGTGATGGCCGCCTACGCCGAGGGCATGGCGATCCTGGAGAAGAGCAGCAGCACGACGCCGAGACGACGCCGCTGCGCGACCCGCAGTACTACCGCTACGACATCGACACGGCCGCCGTCGCCGAGGTCTGGCGCCGCGGCAGCGTGATCTCGTCGTGGCTGCTCGACCTCACCGCGATCGCGCTGCACGAGGACCCGGCGCTCGGAGAGTTCAGCGGCCGCGTCTCCGACTCGGGCGAGGGGCGCTGGACCGTGATGGCCGCGGTGGACGAGGGGGTCCCGGCGCACGTGCTCACCGCGGCGCTCTACGAGCGCTTCAGCTCCCGTGGGGAGTCGGACTACGCCGACAAGCTCCTGTCGGCGATGCGCAAGCAGTTCGGCGGCCATCACGAGAAGAAGGACTGACCCGGTGTCCGTCGTCCGCATCAACGCGATCACCGTGCCCGCCGAGCGGGCGGAGGAGTTCGAGGCGCGCTTCGCCGCGCGGGCCGGGGAGGTCGCGAAGTCGCCCGGCTTCGAGGCCTTCGAGCTCCTGCGCCCGAGTGACGACCGCGGGGTCTATCTGGTGTACACGCGCTGGGAGAGCCAGGAGGCCTTCGACGCCTGGGTGGAGAGCTCGGCCTTCCAGCGCGGCCATAAGGCGCACAACACCCAGGGGCCGGTGAGCAGCCAGAGCGAGCTCTGGTCGTTCGAGGTGATCCAGAGCGAGGGAGCCGCCGCCTGAGGCGGGGTCACGTCCGCGGCCGTGTGTCGCGGGCGTGACATCCGGGGTGTCGCCTGCGTACGTTGCGCGCGCAGGATCCGGTCCATGCTGGCTCCACCGCCCCTCGCCGAAGGATCCGACATGTCCCCGCGCCGCCCGAAGAGCACCGCCGCCGTCGTCCTCTCCGCCGGGATCCTCGGCGCCGTCCTCGCCCCGGCCGCGTCGGCGGCCACGCTGCACGTCTCCCCCTACAAGCTCCTGAAGGGCAGCACGGTGCTGCCATGCACGTCCGACAGGCCCTGCAACCTGGCCTTCGCGCTCGCGAACGCCGGGGCGGGTGACGACGTCGCCATGCGTCCCGGGAACTACCGCCCGCCCGTCCTCAACGTCCTTCAGACCCAGGCTCCGTACGCCGAGTCGCTCGTCGTGAAGGCGGGCGTCGTGCTGCACGGCGAGCCCGGGGCGGCGCTGCCGGTGATCCATTCCAGGGTGCCCGTGATCGCGCCCGCTGTGCGGGTCTCCGCCGGCGGTGTGATGCGCGACGTGGCGATCGAGGCCACCGCCCCGGCGGGGGCGAACGTCAACTACGGCTACGGCGCGACCATCGAGCAGAACGCGCTGGTCGAGCGTTCCCGCATCCGATGGACCGGGGTCGCCGGCACCGTCGGGATCGCCTGCGCGATGGTGGGGGGCACCGTGCGGAACTCCGAGTGCCTCGGGACCGGGGCGGCCGGCTATGCCCACGCCCTGACCGGGACCGGCACGGGCACGGTGACGTACACCGTCCGCAACGTCACCGCGGTGACCACCAACCCTCTGGGCAACGGCCTCCGTGTGGGCACCTCGACGTTCGTGGCGACGATGATCGCCTCCAACGTGATCGCCCGCGGTCCCGCGGGCGATCTGTCGGTGCGCGTCGGTCTGAGCGGAGGGGTGGCGACGATGTTCGCCGATCACTCGAGACCATCGCCGCCGCGGGCGGAACGGCCCAGCTCATCCCGGGGGCCGGCAACCAGACCGGACCGACCGCCGCCGCGCCGCTCTTCGCCGACGCGGCTGCCGGCGACTACCGGATCCTCGAGGCATCCCCGACGATCGACGCCGGCGTCACCGATCCCGCCAACGGTCCCCTCGCACTCGGAGGGGGCGCCCGCACCGTCGGCGCGGCGACCGACATCGGCGCCGACGAGTTCGCCCCGCCACCCCCGCCCGGCACTCCCGCCCCCGGTCCGGGCAACCCCGCCGGCGGTCCCGGCACCGTGCCCGGAACCGCTCCGCTGCTCACCCGTCTGCGGATCGGACCCTCGTGGGCCCGGCGCACCGGTACCACGATCCGCTTCACGCTCTCCGAGCCGGCCACGGTGACGCTTGCCTTCAGCCGCCGCACCACCGGCCGCCGAGTCGGCCGCACCTGCCGTCCCGCCACGGCCGCGAATCGCGCCAAGCCCCGCTGCAGTCGCACGATCCTCCGCGGTACCCGGGTCCTGGCGGGGAAGGCGGGCGTCAACACGATCACCTTCGCCGGGCGCCTTCCCGCCCGACGGCTGACCCCCGGCCCTGCGTTCGACACGACCGGACTCCTGTCGACGCCCCGCACCGCCCGCTTCTCGATCAGGAGGTAGCCGAGGGGCCCACCCCGCCCCCGGCCGCGTCGCCCGGGGGCGGTGGCGGGTGGGGTCGGTCCTGGCTGGGCCTCGCGTCCTCGGGTCCAATTGGACCTCCGGCGGTCGCCCAGTTGCGACACGCGACGGAACGGAGCCGCGCATCTCCCGGCGCGGTGAGGGCATCCCCGAGGCGCCCCGAAGAGCCAGGATCCGTCCATGGCTCGGAGCCTCTACAAGGGGGAGCGTCTCGGGAAGACGCCGGCGTGTGCGATCTGCGTGGGAGCCGGGCAGGGGCGGCGGGCGGAGCTGCGGGTGTGGCTCTGCGAGGCCCATCGGTCCCAGGAGTTCGCGACCCGACGCGCCGGCCGGGATCTGGTGGCGTCGCTCATGCACGTGTGGTCGTCCGCCGGGTGCCTCACGGCGTCCCGGTCCCGGGCGCTCGATCTGCACCGGGCCCGGCTCACCGCGCCCCTCGCGGTCCGGCCGCGTCCCGGGTCGTACTCGTGGGCGTCCCTCCGCGCCGAGGCCGAGTCCGCGTTCGCGGCGGGGGAGGCCCCTGCCTCCGTGATCTCCCGTCTCCGCTCCCGGGCGTCCCTGCGCGGCGAGGCGCGCCCGCCGTCCGTGCGCACGATGCGCCGCTGGTTCCGCGAGGGGCGGTGGCTCGGAGAGGACCCCGTCGGGGGACCGCGGGAGCGCCCACCCGCTCCGGACCCCGCGGGGTCCGGAGCGGGTGGAGCCGGCTCACGGGATGGGCGTGGCCCGGTCGGGGACCGGCCCGGTGACCGGCGCGTTGGCGGTCAGGTAGGCCGTGAAGGCGTCGAGGTCGCCCCCGCCGCCCACACGGTCGGTGCCCTCCCTCAGGACCGTGAACCCGTCGCCGCCGTCGGCGAGGAAGGAGTTCACCGTCACGCGGTAGGTGCCGGCGGGGTCGATCGTGGTGCCGTCGAGCGTGATCGAGGCCGGGTCGATCTTCTGGCCCACCGGCGCCGAGCGCGACCACTCGAAGCGGACGCCGTCGGAGATGCCGAGGTGCAGGAACGGCGCCCGGGAGGGGCTGGTCGACCACTGCTGCTCGAGCAGCGTGTCGATCTGCGCGCCCGTCAGCGTCATGGAGACGAGCAGGTTGCCGAACGGCTGCACGGTGAACGCCTCTCCGAAGGTCACCTCACCCGCCGCCTCCCCGGCGGGGGACGGATCGAACGTCAGGTCGGCGCGGACGCCGCCCGGGTTCATGAACGCCATCACCGCCGCTCCGTCGCCCGCGCCGGCCGTGGCGGCCAGCTGGGCGTCGGCGATCAGGTCGGCGAGCGACGACTCGGCGTCGCGCGTGATGCTGCGGGTGATCGGAGCCGTCACCGATCCCACGACCCGGTTGGCGATCGGCGCCGAGAGGGCGTTCCACTTGGCGATCGTCGCCGTCTGCGCCGGGTCGGCCACGACGTCGCGCGTGACGGCGTGGTTGACGGTGGTGACCGACGGCCGCACGACGTCCCTGGTGCGACGGTCGAGCGTCAGCTCGGTCTCCGTGATGACGCGGCCGAAGGAGGCCGCGCTGGTCACCCAGCGCGCCCTGCCCGCCGGGTCGGGGATGTTGCAGGTGTAGGGCTGGTGGGTGTGCCCGGTGACCACCAGGTCGATCGAGGGCGCGAGGTCCTCGGCGATCTGGACGATCGGTCCCGACAGATCGGCCACCGAGCCCGCGTTGCAGGCGTAGTTGAAGGGTGCGCCCGCCGGGGGCAGTCCCCCTTCGTGCAGCAGCACCACGATGGCCTTGACGCCCTGGCGGCGCAGATCCTTCGCCGCGGCGTTGGCGGTCACGACCTCATCGCGGAAGTCGACGGTCCGGATCCCGGCCTGCGCGACCAGGGTCGGGGTGCTCTCGAGCGTCATGCCGATGAAGCCGACCTTGATGCCGGCGACGCGCTTGACGGCCGTGGGCGGCAGCACGGTGCGCCCCGTCGAGGAGCCCTTCCACCAGTCGCCGTAGCGGAAGGCGCTCGAGGGCGGGGTGATGACCGCGCCCTTCTTGTAGGTGACGTTGGCGGCGAGGTAGTCGAACGCCGCGCCGGTGTACCCGTCGGCGTCGAAGCACCCCTCCTCGGGATGGCAGCCGCCGTACTGGATCCGCAGCAGCTCCGGCACGCCCTCGTCGAACTCGTGGTTCCCCACCCCGCTGACGTCGAGCCCGAGCGTGTCGAGCGTCTCGATGCTCGGCTCGTCCTTGAAGAGCCCCGACAGGAACGGGGATCCACCGATCAGATCCCCGGCGGCGACCGTCAGGGTGTTGGGGTGGCCCTTGCGGAGGGCTTTGAGGTGCGTCGTCAGATACTCGACGCCGCCCGCCGCGACGGTCGTCGGCGGCGTTCCCGCCGCCGAGGTCAGCAGCCCGTCGTTGCCTCCGGGCGGCGACAGGTGGCCGTGATAGTCGTTGAACGACAGGATCTGGAGGTCGACCGTCCTCGGCGGCGCCTTCTGCGCCGCGCCGGCCGACGCCCCTCCCATCCCGGCCCCCGCCACTCCGGCGGCGAGGGCGATGGCGCCGAGGCGCCTGAGACGTGTGCCACGCGAGGTTCCCATGCGGTCTCCCGTCCGACGAAGGGCTCGTGTCGCGAACCTATCCCGTGCAGGGCGCCCAGAGCGCGTGCCGCCGCGCCGCGGCGCCCGGATTTCACAGATCTCGGCGTTCGAGTGCGAGCAGGAACCGCTTCCTCTCGGTCCCGCCCGTGTAGCCGCCGAGCGCTCCCCCGCTGCGGAGCACCCGGTGGCACGGGATGACGATGGGGATCGGGTTGCTCCCCAGGGCGTTGCCGGTCGCCCGCGCGCCGCGGGGGTTGCCGGCCGCCGCGGACACCTCGGCGTAGCTCATCGCGCCGCCGTAGGGGATGGCGTTCGTCGCCTCGAGCACCGCCCGCGCATAGCCGCTGATCAGCGACCAGTCGATCGGGATGCCGAAGGCCCGCCGCGTGCCGGAGAAGTACTCCTCGAGCTCCCGCCTCGCCGGGTCGAGGCGGGCGGGCGCCTCGAGGATGCGCGGCGAGACGCGCGCGGCGGCGCGCTCGAGGCGCGCGTCCAGCGACTCGTCGGCGTAGCTCAGCATCAGCAGGCCGCGCTCCGTCCCGAGGGCCACCAGCGGCCCGAGCGGCGAGTCGATCCGCGCGAGCGCGATGTCGATCAGGCCCTCCCGGCCGGCGGCCGCGGCCACGCCCGCCGCCGCCCGCTCCGCCGCGGCGCCGAGAGCCTCCCCGCCCACCGATCCGAGGACCCGCTCCAGCTCATCCTCCATCCCACACCTCCCGCAGCCGCCGGATCCCCTCGAACGCGCTCCGCCGCGCCGCGTCCTCGCTGCATCCCATCGCCTGGCCCACCTCCGCGTAGGCCAATCCCCCCATGTGGTGCAGCGCAACGGCCTCGCGCTGGCGCGGCGGCAGCGCGCGCACCGCGGCCCACAGCGCCGGATCGGACTCCGGCGCGGCGGGCGCCTCGATCCCATCGGGGTCGTCGAGCCGTCCCGGCCGGCGACCGCGCGCGCGCACCGAGTCGATGGCCGTCCTGCGGGCGATGGTCAGCACCCACCCGCGCAGGTTCCGCGCATCGCGCAGGCCGGGATACGCCCGCAGCGCCTTGATGAAGGTCTCCTGGAAGCAGTCGTCCGCGTCGTCGGGGCCCACCAGGCCGACGAGGACGCGGTAGACCACCTCGCGCTCGCGCTCGAGGAAGATGGAGAAGGGCGGCAGGTGCATCTGACCCTGGAACGTACGCCGCGCGCGGCGCGTGAGGTGCGGCCGCCACCGTGGGGGATAGACTCGACCGCCCGTCCCCGCCCCCGACCCGGAGCGTCCATGAGCAAGATCGCGTCCGTCCACGCACGGCAAATCCTCGACTCGCGGGGGCAGCCCACCGTGGAGGTCGAGGTCGGACTCGTCTCCGGCGCAGTCGGGCGCGCCGCCGTCCCGTCGGGCGCCAGCACCGGCGCCTTCGAGGCGCTGGAGCTCCGTGACGGCGACACCTCGATGTACGGCGGCAAGGGCGTCATGAAGGCCGTCGCCAACGTCGAGGACGAGCTGGCCGGCGTGCTCGTCGGCAAGGACGCCGCATCCCAGGCGATGATCGACCGCACGATGATCGAGTTCGACGGCACGCCCAACAAGGCGCGCCTCGGAGCCAACGCGATCCTCGGCTGCTCGCTCGCCGTCGCGGCGGCCGCGGCGGAGGACGCCGGGCTCCCGCTCTACCGCTACATCGGGGGCGCCCGCGCCAACCGCCTCCCCGTCCCGATGATGAACATCCTCAACGGCGGGGCGCACGCCGACAACTCCGTCGACCTGCAGGAGTTCATGGTCGCCCCGATCGGCGCGCGCACGTTCGCCGACGCGGTGCGCATGGGCGCGGAGATCTACGCCCAGCTGAAGTCGGTGCTCCGCGGCCGCGGCCTCGCCACCGGCGTCGGCGACGAGGGCGGCTTCGCGCCCGACCTCGAGTCGAACGAGGCGGCGCTCACCGTGATCATGGAGGCGATCGCCGCCGCCGGCTACAGAGCCGGCACGGACGTCGCCCTCGCGCTCGACCCGGCGACGACGGAGTTCTACCGCGACGGCGCCTATCACCTCGACGGCGAGGGCCGCACGCTCGACGCGGCCGGAATGGTCGACTACTGGGCCGACCTGGTCGAGCGCTACCCGATCATCTCGATCGAGGACGGCATGGCCGAGGAGGACTGGGACGGGTGGGTCGCTCTCACCGAGAGACTCGGCGGTAAGGTCCAGCTGGTCGGCGACGACCTCTTCGTCACCAACTCGACGCGCCTGAAGAAGGGCATCGAGCTCGGCGCCGGCAACGCCCTCCTGGTCAAGGTGAACCAGATCGGGACCCTCTCCGAGACCCTCGCCGCGATGGACCTGGCGAGCCGCTCCGGCTACGCGTCGATGGTCTCGCACCGCTCGGGTGAGACCGAGGACACCTTCATCGCCGACCTCGCCGTCGCCACCGGGGCCGGCCAGATCAAGACCGGGGCGCCGTCGCGCAGCGAGCGCGTGGCCAAGTACAACCGCCTGATCCGGATCGAGGAGCAGCTGGGTCCGGGAGCGTCGTACCCGGGACGGTCGGCCTTCCGCGCGTGAGAGATCGCGAGGCAGGAACGGGCCCGGGAGCCCCGTACCCACCTGGGGACGGGCCCGACGGGCCCGAGCCGACCTCCCGGGGGCATCGCGATCAACGCACGTCGGATCTTCATCGCGGGTCTCCTGACCGCGCTCATGCTCGGCTACGTCGGGCCGGTGTCGGGGTACCTGAACCAGCGTGCCGAGCTCCGCGACGAGAGCGCCAAGCTCGAGGTGCTCGAGCAGAGGCGCGAGACGCTGCGCACGCAGATCGCCGACCTCAACAAGGCCGACGTCCTGGAGGCCCGCGCACGGGCGATCGGCCTGGTCAGGCCGGGCGAGCGCGCGTTCATCGTGCGCGGCGACCTGGAGCCCGAGCCGGTCGCCGAGCAGGGGGACGGCGATGACGGCGGGCCGCTCGGCTGGCTCACCGGGATCTTCTGACCGCCGCGCCGTCGCCGCGCTCATCGGGCGCGAGCCGTTCACCGACTTCCACGTCGCGGTCCGTTGCCCGCACGGCGGGCCCGCGGTGGTCCGCAACGCCCCGCTCGATCTGCGGGGCCGTCCCTTCCCGACGCGCGACTGGCTCGCCTGCCGTGCGCTGTCGGAAGCGGTCAGCCGGCTCGAGGCGGCCGGTGGTGTGCGCATGCTGGAGGAGGACGAGGCGATGCGCCCCCATCTGGCGACCGCCAACGCGCGCCATCAGGAGTTGCACGCGGGGTACCGGGTGGGCGGTGGGGGGGATCCCGATCACATCAAGTGCCTCCATGCCCATCTCGCCTTCGGCCTCGGCGAGGGCGGCTCGCCGGTGGCCGACTGGATCATGGAGCGCTCCGGGGCGGCCTGGCCGGAGACCTGCTGCCTCGAGAGGCTGCTCGGTGACGGGGAGTGAGGGACGATCCGGCTCTCGCCTCGGCGCGGTTCTCGTGGGAGGAGGGCATGGAGCGCCTCGGCCAGCCGGCCCCGCCGGCCGTGGTCGCCGCCCGGCGCCGCATCATGGCGGCGGTCCAGGATGAGCTGCGGCGGCGGCTGGGGATGACGTTCGGCCTCGCGGAACTGGCGCGCGTCTACGATGCGGCCCCCGGCTGGTACCTGGACCTGGCCGCCCGCACCGCGCCCAAGGTGCCCGACGCATGGGACCCGGCCGTCACGCTCGACGCGGCCTTCGCCGTCTACGCCCGCCAGGCATCGGACGCGCGCGCATGAGCACTGAGCCCGCCCGGCCCCGGCCGCCCCGGCGGCCACCACCGCGCAAGATCCAGGCGACGCTCGCTCTGCTCCTCGCGGGGGTGGCCCTGCTCGCCGGGGTCGTGGTCGGCTACATCGCCAACGGCGACGCGGAGCCCGCCGGCCTCATCACCGAGTCGCGGGAGCTGCCCGTCGTGACGATCACGCAGACCGTCACGCGCCCGGTCACGATCACCCAGACCGTCACGGCTCCGCGCCGGACGACGAGCGCGCCCGCCGCGACCACCACCGCTCCGGACGACGCGACCACGGCGCCGTCCGACGGCGACTCCCCCTAGCCCTCCCCGGGTGCGGGGGCGGTCCACACGGCCGCGAGCAGGGGGTCGGCCGTCTCCCCGCGGTCGATCAGGGCGTGGATCTCGGGCAGGGCCTCGCGGTTGAGCGAGATGTGCCGCTGGCCGACGCTCGGCTTCTCCACCAGGATGCCGGACCGCAGCAGCGCCTCCACGACCTCCTTGGCGTCGCGCTTCTCATGATCCGGTAGACCGCGGGTGAAGTGACCGATCTCGGTGTGGTGCCCGCCGATCTTCCCCTTCTGCAACAGCCGGCGGAGCACCCGCCGCGCGTGGCGGCGGCGCGGGCAGGCATCGTCGTCGATGGCCAGGCTCGGCGCCGGCGGCTCGACCGCCGGGAGGTCGGCCGCGTACCCCAGGTCGCGGAGCCCCTCGGCCAGGTCGGACGGGTCGTCGGCGATGGCGGTCGGGTCGAAGCCGTGACGCCCCAGGGCGAGGAGCACGAGCACCGGGTGGAGCAGCACCTCGCGGGACAGCGCCACGAGGCCCCGGCCGCGCGCCAGTGGATCGGCCGCAAGCGGTATCGGCCCGCCGCCGAGCGGATAGCCGGCCGGCAGCGTGGCGATCCGGGCCCTGCCCCCGGCTTTGGTCGTGTTGGCGTCCTCGAGCGCGAGCGACGCCAGCTCCATGTCGGCGATCCCGGGGGCCACGATGCAGGTGAAGCCGTGCCACTCCTCCAGCCGCAGGAGGTCGGGATCGGCTCCCACCTCCGCGTCGAGCAGCGCGGCGACGCAACGCTCGAGGGCCGCCGCCGGGCCCTTGGGGGCGAAGGCGGCCGCCTGGGCGGCGGTCACCGGCAGCACCCAGGAGGGCTCACCCTGCGAGGTCCGCCCGCTCCAGGACCACAGCACGAACTTGGAGCGGCTCATCTCCTGGGACGAGTACTTCAGGGTGAGGACGACCGCCTCGTCAGGATCACCGCGCTGCCAGGCCACGAGCCCCCGTGCGACCTCGCCGGGGTCGCGTGAGAGGTCACCCATCGTGACAGCGGTCGCCATGCCCCAACCGTAGCGCGGCGACCGGACCGGACGCGGACCGGCCAATCGGACCACGACGCTTCGTCCAATTGGACCGCCGCACCGAAGCGCCTGCACAGGACCGGTTTCGGGCCTCTGCTCCACTCCCGCCGAGCCTCGCTCAGGAGCCGGCGAGGCCCCGCGTGGTCGACTGGAACGACGAGTTCGCGCGGTAGGCCCACGCGAGGACCTCGGCGATCATCTCGTAGAGCTCCGGCGGGATCATGGTGCCGAGGTCGAGCACCGCGAGGGCCTCGACGAGGTCCGGGTCCTCGCGCATCGGCAGCCCGTGCTCGCGGGCGAGCTCCAGGATGCGCTCGGCCACCGGGCCGCTGCCCGAGGCGGTCACGCGCGGGGCGGCGTCCTCGCCGTTGCGGTAGCGCAGCGCGACCGCACGCGTGCGTGCCGGCGGGGCGCTCACGCGTGGATGTCCAGGCCCGACGACGGGGGAGGGGCGAGCAGCCGCTCCGGCGCCGGGCCGGCGAGGCGCTCCACGCGCACCGAGGCCGCGGGCGCCGTGCGCTTCAGGGCCGCCGCGAGGTCGGCGGCCTGGGAGTCGAGGAAGGCCCGCACGTCGTCGCTGCCCACCCGGATCGTCGCATCCACGCCCGCGCGCCCGGCTGTCGCGTCGATCATCACGGGGCCGAGGGCCGAGAGCTGCAGGAGGAAGGCGAGCCGCCGCGGCCGCGCGCCCCCCTCGGCGTCGTCGCGTCCGGCGTCGGGCTGCACGCGGACCTCGGCGGTGCCCCCGCCGGGCAGTGGCAGCTGGAGGTAGGCGCCGTTCTGTGCGGAGGGGTCGGCCTGCTGGCCGTTCGCGGCCGGGCCGGCATTCGCGGCGATCGTCGCGGTGAGCGCCGGGCCGGCGAGGGTCTGGGCGGCGATGGCGTCGGAGAGGCCCGCGGCGGCGCGGCCGAGGGATGCGTCGGTGCCCGGATGATCGGCCAGGGCGAGCAGCAGCGCGCGCAGCGGGGCCTGCTCGGGCGCCGCCCCGCTCGCGAGGCGGGCCTCGAACCCCGCCCCGAGGTCGGCGAGCGCCTGGCGCAGCGCCTGCCCGCGGCCGTCGACGGCGCCCGACTCGATCGAGCGGGCGAGCCGGGTGAGGTCGTCGACCAGTTCGGCGAGCGCCGGGGCCGCGACGCCCGGCGTCCCTGTCGCCGCCGCCGGCGCCGAGGGGGGAGATGCCACAGGGGCCGGGACGGTGCCCGCGCCCGCCGCTCCGGCCGGGGGGGTCGCCGGCGCCGCCGCGCCGGCGAGGGCGGGCGGGATCGTGGCGCCGGCCACGGGCTGGGCCGGCGGGGCGCCCGCGGCCGGGGCCGCCGAATGGGCCGGCGGGGCGCCCGCACCCGGCGGGACGGCGGCGGGGACGGACGGGGCCGTGCCGGCCGGCGGTGATCCGGTGGCCGCGAGCCGGGCGGCGGCCGCGTCGAGCACCGTGGCGAGCGCCCGGCCGAGCGGCGCGCCGTCGATCAGCTGGGCCAGCCCGCCGACCGCGGGCGGGGTCGTCGGCAGGCCGGCCGCCATGAGGCGCACGAACGCCGCGGCCTGTGCGGGCGTGCTGACGCCCGCGGCGGCGGCGCGCGCGGCGAGGGCCGTCGCGGCGGCGCCCGTCGGCAGCTCGGCGCCCTGGTCGGCGAGCGCGGCGAGCAGCGCCGTGGCGGCCGCGGCGGGCACGCCCGCCTGTGCGAGGGCCGACTGCGGCGTCGCCGGGCCGCCGGTGAGGGCGCCGGCTTCGGGCGCGAGACGCAGGGTGACGCGTTCGGTGCCGGCGTCCTGCACCACCAGGCGGAGCGTCTGACCGGGCTCCAGGGGAAGGTCGCTCGCCGCGGTGACCAGTCCGCCCGCGAGCGCGAGCTCGACCAGACCGGCCTGCACCGAGATGACACGTGCCGCCAGCGCCTGTCCGGGCGTGACCGGGAGGACCGCGCCCGGGGTGAGCGTGATGGGCGGGGCGCCCGAGACGGCGGCGGTTGCGCCGGCCGCCGTGGCGCCGGCGACCGGCGCGGTGACCGGCGGCCGGGGAGCGGCGGTTGCGGGTGCGACGGACGACATCCCACTCATCGTCGTCCCCGGAGCCTCCGGCCTGAAGCGCCCGGGGATCAAGTGGCGTCGCGGGGCTGCCGATAGACAGCGCGAGAGGGAACCCACGGAGGGGCCGGTCGTTGATCAGAGGCATCTACATCGCCGCATCCGGGCTGCTCGCCGAGAGCGCGCGCCAGGACGTGATCGCGAACAACATCGCGAACGCGACGACGACCGGGTTCAAGCGCTCGGAGACGACCGCGTCGCCCTTCGGGGACATGCTGCTCCACAACATGGGCATGCCCTTCCAGCCCCAGGTCGGCTCGCTCGAGATGGGCGCGCAGGTCCAGGGCATCACCATGATCGATTCCCAGGGGGGCCTTCGCTTCACCGGGAACAAGCTGGACATGGCGCTCGTCGGGACAGGCCATTTCACGATCGACACGCCCAACGGGCGTCGCTACACCCGCGATGGCTCGTTCGGGATGGATTCCGCGGGCCGCCTGGTGACCAAGGAGGGCCACCCGGTTCTCGGCACGAACGGTCCGATCACGTTGGGACCGGGCGAGGTCCGCGTCGGGGCGAACGGGACGATCACACAGGGGACGGCCGTGCGCGGCACGCTCCTGATGACCGCCCTCGATCCCACGTCGATCTCGCAGGAGAGCGCGGGCCTGCTGGCGGGTACGCCGGCCGGCAACCCGACGGCGCGCGTCCGCCAGAACCACCTCGAGGGGAGCACGGTCAACGTGGTCTCCGAGATGGTCGAGCTGATCCGCGTGATGCGGTCGTTCGAGGCGAACCAGAAGTCGGTGCTCGCACACGACGAGGCCCTCCAGGCCTCGCTTACGAAGGTGGGCGCGGCCGGATAGCGGAGATCCCACACGCGAGCAGATGACCTGAGCCGGACCGCCCCGACGTGGCGGAAGCTCTGGGAGCCCGACAGATAGACGGCTCCCGCCCCCGCACCACCCCGCTCGCCTGAACTCTCCGCCCCGGCTCCGCCGTCACGCATGACGACACGGAGGCTGACGGGCAGATGATGAACGCTCTGTACTCGGCTGCGACGGGCATGATGGCCCAGCAGACCAGCATGGACGTGGTCGCCAACAACCTGGCGAACGCGACCACCACGGGCTACAAGCGCGACCGGATGGACCTGGTCGACCTCGAGTACCAGGCCTTCCGCCTGCCCACCGGGACCGACGGCCAGGTCGGCCTCGGGGCCGCTCCGGGGCAGATCGCCAAGGAGCACGCGCAGGGCAGCATCCAGAACACCGGCCGCGGCATGGACGTCGCGATCCAGGGCGAGGGCTTCTTCCAGGTGACGCGCGCCGACGGCTCGCTCGCCTACACCCGCGCCGGCAACCTCCAGATCGACGCCAACGGGCGCATCACGCTCCCCACCGGGGACACGCTGCAGCCGCGGATCGACGTACCCGCGGGCGCGAGCGAGGTGACCATCGGTGCCGGCGGCGACGTCTCGGCCATCGTGAACGGCGCCGTCACCAAGATCGGCAACCTCGAGGTCGTCATGTTCGCCAACCCGGCCGGCCTCCAGGCGGCCGGCGACAACCTGTTCACCTCGAGCGTGAACTCCGGCCAGCCCGACCCGGGCACGCCCGGCACCGGGGGGCGGGGCATGCTGTCCCAGGGCTTCCTGGAGGCCTCGAACGTGAACGTCGGCACCGAGATGATCTCCCTCATCGTCACCCAGCGCGCGTTCGAGGCCTCCAGCAAGGTGGTCAGCGCCAGTGACGAGATGATGGGCATGGCGAACGGCCTGCGCCGATGATCGCCCCGGTCCCCCCCAACCCGGCGCTCGCCGCCCCTGCGGCGACGGCCACCGCGGCGCCCGCCGCCGCGGCCGCAGACCCCGCGATCCGCGAGGCGGCCGAGGGCTTCGAGGGCATCTTCATGACCATGCTCGTGGACGAGATGCTCAAGGGCACCAAGGTCGCCGAGGGCAACCCGGTCTACGCCGGCCTCATGACCCAGAAGTTCGGCGACCAGCTCGCCCGCTCGGGCGGCATCGGCCTCGCCGACGTACTCGAGCGCCAGCTCGGATCCATCCCGCCCGCCGCCGGAGGTGCGTCGTGACCGCTGTCCAGTCCTGCAAGGGGTGCGGCAAGCTCTTCTCGTTCCTGCCGCGCGGCCTCTGCGCCGACTGCATCGACGTCCGCGAGGAGCGCTTCCAGACCGTCCGCGAGTGGCTGCGCGACAACCGCGGCGCCTCGGTCATCGCGGCGTGCCAGGCCACCGGCGTCGAGGAGCGGCTCGTCGCGGAGTTCATCCGCGAGGGCCGCCTGGAGTTCTCGGGCCCGACCGAGTCGGCCAGGGATCAGCAGGCGCGCGAGGCCCTCCGGGCCAAGCTCGCCGGCGAGATGACCGCCGCTCAGGCGAACGGCACCACGCCCACCTCCGCGCCGCGGCGCGGCATGAACGTCCGACGCTGATGATCCGCACCCACGTCACCGCGCTGGCCGACCGCCTCGACGAGGTGATCGACTCCCAGCAGAAGCTCCTCGCGATGGTGAAGCGCCAGCGCCCCGAGATCGTGGCCGGACGCCACGCGGTGGTCGATGCGATCGCCGGCGAGATCGAGACCGAGGTGCGCCGCCTGTCCGCCTCCGAGCGGGCCCGCGGCGCGGCGGCGGAGGCCCTGGCCGACGCGCTCGGCATCGCCGCCACGCGCTGGTCGGCCCTGCGCGAGGCGCTCGACCCGTTCGACCGGGCGCTGATCGCCCCGCGCATCGAGCGCATCGAGGTGCTGGTCCGCGAGCTCGAGATGGCCAACGCAGTCAACGGCCAGCTCGTGCGTCAGGAGCTGGAGCTCCTCGACCTCTCGGTCCGCAGCCTCGGCGCCCCGGACCCGCGGGTCTCGCACCGCGCCTACACCGCCGGCGGGGCGCGTGCGAACGCGCCCGCGACCGGCCCGGTACTCCTCAACACGGCGGCCTGATCATGGGATCGACCTTCTTCGGACTGAACGTCGCCCTGTCGGGCGTCGTCACGCAGCAGCGGGCCCTCAACACGGTCTCGCACAACCTGACCAACGCCACCACCCCCGGCTTCTCGCGCCAGCGCGTGGACATGGCGGCCAACACGCCCTTCGCCTACCCCGGCCTCAACACCGCGGTCGGCCCCGGCCAGCTCGGCACCGGCGTGGTCGCCGCCCAGTACACGCGGCTGCGCGACCAGTTCGCCGATCTCAGCTATCGCAACGGCACCTCCGACCTCGGCCAGTTCCAGGCCAAGGCCGACTCGCTGGCGAACATCGACACGATCATCGACGAGCCCGGCGAGACCGGCCTCACCCATCTGCTGAGCCAGTTCTGGGGCAGCTGGCAGGCGCTGTCGGTGAACCCCGACTCGGCCGCGTCCCGCGAGGCGGTGCGCGCCGCGGGCGAATCGCTGGCCCAGGGCTTCAGGGACCTCAACCGCCAGCTCACCGACTCGCAGACGGCGGCGGACACGCGCGTGAACCTGGGGGTGACCCGGGTCAACGAGATCGCCGCCCAGGTCAACGACCTCAACCAGCAGATCGCGCTCGTCGTGGCCGTCGGCCAGGAGCCGAACGACCTCCGCGACATCCGCGACCTGCTCATCGATCAGATCGCCGCCTACACCGACGTGGCGGTGACCCCGCCCGGCGCGAGCGGCAAGGTTTCGATCGCGATCGGCTCGCAGCTGCTCGTGGACTCGGGCACCGACACGGTCAACGCGCTCGCCATCAGCGGCGCCGGGGCCGCGACGGTCAACGGCGTCGCGACCACCATCACCAGCGGCAGCCTGCGCGGCTCGGTCGACATGCGCGACGCCGTCCTCGGCGGCCCGACGGGCTACATCGCCCAGCTCGACGCGCTCGCGGCGGCGGTGGCCGGCTCGGTCAACACCCGCCACGCCGCCGGCTTCGGCACCGACGGGAGCACCGGCAACGCCTTCTTCGCCGGCGCGACGGCGGCGACCCTCGCGATCTCGGCGCCGGTCCTCGCATCGGTCGACGCGATCGCCGCGAGCGACGCGGCGGGCAACCTGCCCGGCGGCGCCGACAACGCGGTCGACCTGGCGCAGCTCCAGTTCGTCGTCCAGGTGATCGGCGCGTCCACCACGACGCTCGACGGCTTCTACCAGCAGATGGTCGCCCGGGTGGGCGTCGATACGGATCAGGCCGAGCGGCTCGCCCAGGTCCAGAAGGGCGTGCTCGAGGCCGCGGAGACGCGGCGGGCCGCCACCAGCGGGGTCAGCCTCGACGAGGAGATGTCCGACATGGTCCGCTTCCAGAAGTCCTACAACGCGGCCGCGCGCATGGTCACGACGGTCGATGAGATGCTCGACACCATCATCAGCCGCATGGGTCTGGTCGGCCGATGATCTCGCGCATGAGCTCGGACCAGGTGGTCCGTAACTTCATGTCGGACCTGGAGGGCAACTACCGGGCCCTCTCCGAGATCCAGCGCCAGGTCTCGACCGGCAAGCGCGTGCTGAGCCCGTCGGACGACCCGGTCGGCATCGCGCTCGCGCTGGGTCTGCGCCGCGACCAGGGCGCCACCGAGGCCTGGGGCCGAAACATCGACGACTCGCTCACATGGATGAGCACCACAGACCGGGCGCTCGGCCAGGCCCTCGAGGTGGTGCAGCGCGCCCAGGAGCTCGCGGTGCAGGGCGGCAACGGCACGCTGTCGACGGCCTCCCGCGCCCTGATCGCGGCCGAGGTCGAGACCCTCAAGAGTCAGTTCGTCGAGATCGGCAACAGCAGCATCGGCGGCCGCTTCATCTTCGGGGGCACCGCCACCGACCGGCAGCCGTTCGACCCGCTGACCGAGACGGCGACGCTGCCGATCAACACCAGCCTGATGAGCCGCGAGGTGGCCCAGGGCTCGGTGATCAGCGTCAACATCACCGCCGACCGCCTCCAGGATCCTCCGGGCCCAACCCCCGACATCTTCACCGCCCTCGACGGCCTCTCGGCTGCGCTCAACGCCAACGACTCGGCCGGCATCGCCACCGCCCTGACCAACTTCGCGGCCCACCAGGAGAGCATCAGCGCCCTCCGCGGCGAGCAGGCGGCCAAGATCAACCGGCTGGAGCTCACGGCCAGCCGTTTCGAGGCCCAGAAGATCGCCACCAGCGACCAGCTTTCGGCGATCGAGGACGTGGACATGGCCCGGGCCATCAGCGAGTTCTCGATGCGCGAATCGGTCTACCGGGCCGCGCTCGCGGTGGGGGCCAAGGCCATCCAGCCGTCGCTCGTGGACTTCATCGGATGACCGCGCGTCCCAACGCTCAAGTCGTGATCGATGCGTCCGATGAGCTTGGGGCGCACCCCTCCGACCGGAGGGAGCGCGACGGCACCACACCGATCCGGATGATCGGTGGAACCAGTGCAGTGACGCCGGACATGGAAGTCCCGTCTCAGGTCTACTCCGGGCACCCGCCCGCTGCCGCCGGACTGGCGGATCGACTGGCGAGAAAGGACTTCTGAAATGGGTCTGCGGATCTACAACAACGTCGAGGCGCAGAACGCCCACCGGCAGCTGACGAACACCAACGCGAAGCTCAGCGGGTCGATGGAGCGCCTCGCGTCAGGTCTGCGCATCAACCGCGCCGCCGATGATGCGGCGGGGCTCGCGGTCAGCGAGGAGATGCGAACTCAGATCCGGGGCATGAGGGTCGCATCGCGCAACGCCCTGGACGGCGTCAGCCTCGTGCAGGTCGCCGACGGCGCCCTCGGCGGCGTCAACGACATGCTCCAGCGCATGCGGGATCTCGCGGTCCAGGCGGCGAACGGCACCCTGACCGACCTCCAGCGCGGGAACCTGGACCAGGAGGTCCAGTCGATCGTCGCCGAGATGGCGCGGGTCGCGTCCGACACCGAGTTCAACGGAATCAAGATCCTCTCGGGCTCCGTCGCCACTGCCGCCTCGGCCGTGACGCTCCAGGTCGGCGCGAACGGGTCACAGGTCATCGCCTTCACCATCGCGACGATGACGGCCTCGGACCTCGGCATCTCCGGAATCGCCGTCGGCACCGCCGCGTCGGCGACCGCCGCGATCGCCTCGATCGACTCCGCGATCCGCTCGGTGAACAGCCAGCGGGCCTCGATGGGTGCCATCCAGAACCGTCTGGAGCAGACCATCAGCCGGCTCGAGCTGACCTCTGAGAACCTCCAGGCCGCCGAGTCGCGCATCCGCGATGCCGACATGGCCTCGGAGATGATCGACTTCACGCGGAACCAGATCCTGCAGCAGTCGGGTACCGCCATGCTCTCGCAGGCGAACCAGGCTCCGCAGAGCGTCCTCTCGCTCCTCCAGTAGAGGTGTCCGCCGCCGAGGAAACCAACGTGGGCACCGATGCGGATGTCGCATCGACCCCCCTCGTCTCGATCCCCTCGCAGGCGCTCGGCGCCATCGAGGTCCGGGCCGAGAGCCTCATCAGGGTCTGCGAGCCGCTGGCGGGCTTTCCCGACTGCTCGTCCTACGCGCTCATCGAGCACGTCGGCCGGGACGGGCGGGCGAGCGCGTCGGTGTTCTGGCTGCAGGCCGCGGAGCGGCCCTTCCAGGCCTTCGTGATCACGGATCCGTGGGGGGTGTTCCCGGAGTACGCGCCGGAGATCTCCGACGGCGACGCGCAGCAGCTCGAGCTGGTCAACTTCGAGGACGCACGCGTGTTCGCGATCCTCACGGTGCCCAGCGCGCCGAGCGGCATCGATCGTCGTCAACATGGCGAAGCGGCTCGCGAAGCAGGTCGTCCTCCTGAACGACGAGTACCACACCCGCCACCTGGTCAACGGCCCGGTCGCCTAGGGCGTCCGGTCCCGGGAACCCCGGGGCCGGACGCGCTCAGCCCGCGCAGCAGTCGTCGTCGCAGCGGCGCGCGACGTCCGCGATGGGTGGAGCGGCGATGCACCCGCAGCCCTCGCCCCGCCACGCCTCCCGCCCCTCTGTGAGGGCCACGGCGGCGATGAGGAGGCCGACGAGCGGATCGAGCCACCAGGCGCCGAGGGCCATGTTGCCGACGAGGCCCAGGAGCAGCGCGCCCGCCAGGTAGGCGCAGAGCATGTTCTGGCGCCCCTCGCCCTTGGTGGCGGCCGAGCCGAGCTGCTCGGCGAGGCGCTCCTTCGCGATCCCGAGGTAGGGCATCACCACCAGGCTGGTGGCTGCCAGTGCGATGCCGACGGCGCTCGCATCCGGCCGCTCGCCGGTGACGAGGGCCCTCACCGACTCGAAGGCGACATAGGGCGCCAGCAGGAAG
>LNEQ01000136.1 GCA_001464995.1 Actinobacteria bacterium Ga0077541 | reverse complement strand
GCGGCGGGACGCCCTGTGGTAGCGTCCCGCCGCCGTCGGCGGACCCGATGACCGCGGCGCGACAGAGCTCCGCGGGAGGGCGCGTGGGGAAGCAGCAGGATCCGGCAGGGACCGACGTCCGGGAGACCGAGTCGGGCATCCCCGTCGAGAGGGTCTACGGACCGGGCTCGGTCGCCGATCTCGACGTGGGCGGGCGGCTCGGTGAGCCCGGCGCGTTCCCGTACACGCGCGGCGTTCACCCGACGATGTACCGCGAGCGGCCCTGGACGATGCGCCAGTACGCCGGCTTCGCCACCGCCGAGGAGACCAACGAGCGCTTCCGCTACCTCCTCGCCGCGGGCGCGCCCGGCCTGTCGACCGCCTTCGACCTGCCGACCCAGCTCGGAATGGACTCCGACGACCACCTCGCCGCCGGCGAGGTGGGCCGCGTGGGCGTCGCCATCGACTCGGTCGAGGACATGCGCCGCCTGTTCGACGGCATCCCGCTCGGCGAGGTGTCGACCAGCATGACCATCAACGCACCCGCCGCCGTGCTGCTGCTGCTGTACCAGCTGGTCGCCGAGGAGGGCGGCGCCGACCCCCGGCAGCTGCGGGGGACGATCCAGAACGACGTGCTCAAGGAGTACGTGGCCCGCGGCAACTACATCTACCCGCCGGGCCCATCGATGCGGCTGACGACCGACACGTTCGCGTACTGCGACGCCGAGCTGCCGAAGTGGAACACGATCTCGATCAGCGGCTACCACATCCGCGAGGCGGGCTCGACGGCGGTGCAGGAGGTCGCCTTCACGCTCGCCAACGGCATCGCGTACGTCGAGGCGGCGCTGGCCGCCGGGCTCGACGTCGACCGCTTCGGGCCGCGCCTGTCGTTCTTCTTCAACGCCCACAACAACCTGATGGAGGAGGTCGCGAAGTTCCGCGCGGCCCGCTCACTGTGGGCGCACATCATGCGCGACCGCTTCGGGGATGGCGCTGCGCTTCCACGCCCAGACCGGCGGCAGCACGCTCACCGCCCAGCAGCCGCGCAACAACGTCGTGCGGGTGGCGCTGCAGGTGCTCTCGGCCGCGCTCGGCGGCGCGCAGTCGATCCACTCCAACGGCTTCGACGAGGCGCTGGCGCTGCCCACCGAGGAGTCCGCGAAGCTCGCGCTGCGAACGCAGCAGGTCATCGCGGCCGAGTCGGGCATCCGCGACACGGTCGACCCCCTCGGGGGCAGCTACTACCTCGAGTCGCTCACGGCGGAGCTGGAGGAGCGCGCGCGCGCGCTCATCGCCCAGATCGACGCGCGCGGCGGCGCGGTGGAGTGCATCGAGTTCATGCGCGAGGCGATCGGCGACGCGGCCTTCCGCCACCACGAGGAGGTCACCTCGGGAGAGCGGGTGGTCATCGGCGTCAACACGCACCGCGAGGACGACGAGCAGCCCGTGTCGATCCACCGCATCGACCCGGCCATCGAGACCGATCAGGTCGAGCGCCTGCGCCGCCTGCGCGCCGCGCGCAACGCCTCCGAGGTCAACGCCCGCCTGTCGGACGTGCGCATCGCCGCGCGCGGCACCGCCAACCTGCTGCCCCCCATGCGCGAGGCGCTGCGGGCGCGGGCCACGGTGGGCGAGGTGTGCGGCGTGCTGCGCGAGGAGTACGGCGAGTACGACAAGGTCCTGGCGGCGCGCGGATGAGCAGCACCGAGGAGCGCCGCGAGCGCCTGAAGAAGCTGCGCGAGGAGGCGCGCCACGCCGGCACCGAGGCCGCCGTGGAGCGCCAGCACGCGCGCGGCAAGATGACGGCGCGCGAGCGGATCGACCTGCTGCTCGACCCGGGCAGCTTCGTCGAGATGGACATGTTCACCCGCCACCGCGCCCACGGCTTCGGCCTCGAGGACACCCGTCCCTGGGGCGACGGCGTGGTCACCGGCCACGGCACCATCGACGGCCGCACGGTCTTCCTCTTCAGCCAGGACTTCACCGTCTTCGGCGGCAGCCTCGGCGAGGTCTTCGCGGAGAAGATCGTCAAGGTGATGGACCTCGCCGTGAAGATGGGCTGCCCCTTCATCGGCATCAACGACTCGGGCGGCGCGCGCATCCAGGAGGGCGTGGTCAGCCTCGGCGGCTACGCCGACATCTTCTTCCGGAACGTGCGCGCCAGCGGCGTCATCCCGCAGATCTCGCTCGTCATGGGGCCCTGTGCCGGCGGCGCCGTCTACAGCCCGGCGATCACCGACTTCATCTTCATGGTGCGCGAGACCAGCCACATGTTCATCACCGGCCCCGAGGTCATCAAGACGGTGACCGGCGAGGACGTGACGATGGAGGAGCTCGGCGGCGCGCAGAGCCACGCCGTGAAGTCGGGCGTCTGCAGCTTCGCGGCCGACTCCGAGCAGGACTGCCTGGAGATGGTGCGCGAGCTGATGTCGTACCTACCCCAGAACAACCTCGACGCCCCGCCGTTCCTGGCGACGGCCGACCCGGTCGACCGGGCCGCGCCGGAGCTGACGACGATCATCCCCGACGTCCCCACCAAGCCGTACGACATGACCGAGGTCATCGAGCTGGTCGTCGACGACGGCGACTTCCTCGAGGTCGCGCCGCTCTACGCGCCGAACATCGTGATCGGGTACGCGCGGCTCGCCGGCCACGTGGTGGGGATCGTCGGCAACCAGCCCAAGGCGCTCGCGGGCGTGCTCGACATCGACGCATCCATCAAGGCCGCGCGCTTCGTCCGGTTCTGCGACGCCTTCAACATCCCCATCGTCACCCTGGTGGACGTCCCCGGCTTCCTGCCCGGCACGACCCAGGAGTACAACGGCATCATCCTGCACGGCGCCAAGCTCCTCTACGCCTACGCCGAGGCCACGGTGCCGAAGCTCACCGTGATCACGCGCAAGGCCTACGGCGGCGCCTACGACGTCATGGCGAGCAAGCACCTCGGGGCCGACTTCAACGCCGCCTGGCCGACGGCCGAGATCGCCGTGATGGGCGCCGAGGGCGCGGTGAACATCGTGTTCCGGAAGGAACTGGCCGAGACCGAGAAGGCCGGCGGCGACGTCGCCGAGCGGCGCGCACAGCTGATCGCCGACTACACCGAGCGCTTCGCCAACCCCTACATCGCGGCCGAGCGCGGCTACGTGGACGACGTGATCGAGCCCGAGGAGACCCGCTCCTGGCTGATCCGCTCGCTCGAGGTGACGCTCACCAAGCGCGAGCTGCGGCCGCGGCGCAAGCACGGGAACATCCCGTTGTGAGGCCTGACGGCCTCACAATCGCCTCGGGGGGCGTCCCGAGCGCCCAGCAGCTCGCGGCCCTCGCGGCGGCCGTCACGGCGCTCGTCGAGGGCGAGCGCGGCGCGCCGGCCGACCCGGTGCCGGCGGCGTACCGCTCGCGCTGGCGTCGCGCCGCGCTGATCGAGTCGAGCGAGGTGCCCCTGAACCTGAAGGACGACGGCACGGCCTGGAGAGCGCACTGATGTTCCGAAAGGTGATGGTCGCCAACCGCGGTGAGATCGCGATCCGCGTCTTCCGCACCCTCCGCGAGATGGGCATCCCATCCGTCGCGGTCTACAGCGAGGTCGATCGCGACGCGCTCTTCGTGGGCCACGCCGACGAGGCGTACCTGCTCGGGCCCGGCCCGGCCGCCGAGAGTTACCTGAACGTGCCGCGCATCCTCGAGGTCGCCGCCGAGGCCGGCGTCGAGGCGATCCACCCGGGCTACGGCTTCCTCGCCGAGAACGCCGACTTCGCCCGGGCACTGGCCGAGGCCGGGATCGTGTGGATCGGCCCGCCGCCGAGCGCGATCGACGCCATGGGCTCGAAGGTGCAGTCGCGGGCGCTGATGGACGCCGCCGGCGTCCCGATCGTCCCGGGGGTCACCGAGCCGGTCGCCGACGTCGCAGCGGCCCGCCCGATCGCCGAGGAGATCGGCTACCCGGTCGCCGTCAAGGCCAGCGCCGGGGGTGGCGGCAAGGGCTTCCGCGTCGCGCTGACCCCCGACGAGCTGGAGGGCGCCTTCGAGGGCGCCTCGGGGGAGGGGCTGCGCTTCTTCGCCGACGGCGAGGTCTACCTCGAGCGCTACCTGCCGAACCCGCGCCACGTGGAGATCCAGATCCTCGCCGACTCGCAGGGGTCGTGCGTCTGGCTCGGAGAGCGCGACTGCTCGGTGCAGCGCCGGCACCAGAAGCTGATCGAGGAGACGCCGAGCCCGGTCGTCTCCGACGATCTCCGGGTCCGGATGGGCGAGGCCTCGGTGCGCGCGGCCAAGGCCGTCGGCTACACGTCGGCCGGCACCCTGGAGTACCTGGTCTCGGGCGACGAGTTCTTCTTCCTCGAGATGAACACGCGCATCCAGGTGGAGCACACGATCACCGAGGCGGTCACCGGCTACGACCTCGTGCGCGAGCAGATCCGGGTGGCCGCGGGCGAGCCGCTGTCGATGACCCAGGAACAGGTCAGCCCGCGCGGCCACGCCTTCGAGTGCCGCATCAACGCCGAGGACGCCTCGGCCCGCTTCATGCCCTCCCCCGCCCTGATCACCGCCTACCGCGAGCCCTCGGGGCCGGGCGTGCGCGTCGACTCCGGCGTGCGCGCAGGCTCGGAGATCGCCGAGATCTACGACCCGATGGTCGCCAAGCTGATCGTGTGGGACATCGACCGCGAGTCGGCCCGCCGCCGCATGATCCGCGCACTCGACGAGTTCGTGGTCGAGGGGCCGGCGACCCTGATCCCGTTCCATCGCTGGCTGCTCGAGAACGAGGAGTTCATCGCCGGAGGGGCCTGCCACGCGCTGCTGGCCGGGCTGGCCGAGACGGCGACGCCGATCCCCGCGGCCGGCACCGGCGTCGTGGCCCCCTCGGCGGCCGACGTCGCCGACGAGGCCGTCGCGCGCACGGAGCGGCGCTTCCTCGCGGAGGTCGGCGGCCGGCGGTTCGAGGTGGCGCTGCACTACGAGGCGCCGGCGGGCGGGGGCGGCGCGCCCGCCCCGGCGCGGTCGCCGAAGGCGAAGCGGGCCAAGGGCGCCGCCGCGGGCGGTGGGGCGCCCGACCAGGTCGTGACGCCGATGCAGGGCACGGTGCTCAAGGTGCTCGTCGAGGTCGGCCAGGAGCTCTCGGTCGGCGAGGTGGTCTGCATCGTCGAGGCGATGAAGATGGAGAACGAGGTGGCGGCGCATCGTGCGGGCACCGTCAGGGAGCTGCGGGTCGCGCCCGGCCAGGGCGTCGTCGTCGGCGAGGTGCTCGCGATCGTCGACTGACGCCGTGGCGCGGTTCCGCAACCGCGCGGCGGTGAACACGGCCCGGGTGTGGACCTTGGTCTAGTCCTCGTCTGGACCTTGGGGGGGCTCGCAACCCGGGGGGGCTGACCTAGTCTCGACGTAATGACTCCTCCCCCCGCGACAACCTATTCGGAGAGCATCGTCGGCCACGACATCCACGTCGTCGATGCCCCCCTCCCCCGCCGCCTCCGCTGGAGCACCTACGGAGCGCAGGCCATCCGATTCGTCCGGTTCGCGATCGTCGGCGGTCTGGCGTCGATCGTCTACCTGGGCCTCTTCGCCATCCTCGTCACGATGGGGGTCCACTACCTGACCGCCGGGGTCATCGGATACCTCATGGCGATCGTCACGAACTTCTCGCTCAACCGCGAGTGGACGTTCGGGCGGGGCTCGCGGCGCGTGCAGCACCAGGCTGCCGCGTTCCTGGTGGTCCAGCTCGTCATCGGCGCCGTCAACCTCAGCCTCCTGCACGTCCTCGTCGTCGGCGGCCTGCGGCCGATCATCCTCGCGCAGATCCTGGCCGCCGGATGCCTCGTGCCGGTCAACTTCCTGGCGAGCCAGCGGTGGGGCTTCCGCTAGTCGGTCGTCCCGCATCGCGCACCGCGCGATGATTCTTTACTTTTTGGCGGTTTCCGCGAGGGCATCAGGGTTCTCGCGCCGCGAGGCGGGGTGACGCTGCCGGGTCGGGGTTGCCCGCCCGGCCCGGAGCGTCCTAAGGTGCGCGCCGCCTGAGTCCATCGCCCCGCACCGTGCCACGTGGCGTGCCCGCCACGGGTGGAGGGGCACCGACAGAGGGAATCGCATCGTGCCCATGCCCCGCCCCGGGAGCGCTGACGGCCCGCGCCCGCGCGCCGTCCGCCGTGCCCCCGTCCTCCTGCTCGCCGCCGTGTGCACCCTGCCGGCGCTCGTGCCGTTGACGGCATCCGCCGCGCCCTCCTTCCGGCTGACGCGGTCCGACGTCGCCCTGCAGATCGACCGCGGCGTCCTCGGCTCCTGGTCGGAGCTGACCGCCCGCCCCGGAGCGGCGATCGGCTTCGAGCCGCGATCCGCCGGAGGGCGGGTCCTGCGGCTGGCCGACGCCCCCGGCGCCGCCGGCTACGTCGCGGTCACCAGGACGTTCACGCCGAAGACCGTCATCAACGTGCAGGCGGAGGCCGCGCTGGTGCGCCAGCAGCTGCGGCGCGGGAAGGTGCGGGCGGTGATCGCGGTCACGGGCCGCGACGGCAGCAGCTACCAGGCCGGGGTGTATCGCGCGCCCGCCGGCCACCTGCGATGGGCGGTGTGGACCAAGAACGCCTCGGGCGGCGTCCGCGACCTGCGCGTCGCGACCCTCGCGCGCCTGGGCTCGTTCCACCGCATCGCCCTCAGCACGCGCTGGGGCGGCGCCCGGTCGCGGGCGATCCTGTCCGTGAACGGCCGCACCGTGGCGCGCACCCCGCTCCAGAAGCGGGCCACCGCCGGCACCCGCGCCATCATCGGGCTGGGACGCGTGTCGAAGATGACCGAGACCGGGATGATGCTGGTGCGCTCCGGCCGGGTCACGACGGCCGCCCCGACCGCGGTCGCCGTCGCGCCGCCTCCCGCCGGTCAGCCGGCGCCGGACGTCCTGCCGGGCACCCCGATCTTCCGCGGCGACTTCGAGACCGGCGGGCTCAGCCAGTGGGGCGGTCTCCAGCGCGTCGCGAGCGACCGGATCACGGTGGTGCGCTCGCCGGTGCGCCAGGGCTCGTTCGCGGCGCGGTTCGAGGTCCGAAACGGCGACAACCCGATCGGGTTCGGCGACCGCGCCGAGGTGCAGTCGTCGACCGGGGAGTCGGAGGGGGACGACCGCTGGTACGCGTGGAGCACCATGCTCGCGGCCGACTACCCGTCGTCGTCGGCCTGGCAGGTGATCTCCCAGTGGCACGCGAACGCCGACGGCTCGCCGCCGCTCGCCTTCTACGTCTCGGGCGAGAACATCCTCCTGCAGGCCAACCGGTACTCGGGGCCCGGCAGCCAGATCGGCACCTCCACGATCTGGCGCGGCCCCCTGCGCCGCGGCCAGTGGCAGGACATCCGGATGCACGTGAAGTGGTCCGGATCGGATGCGGTCGGCTTCGTGGAGCTCTGGGTGGGCGGCGCGCGGCAGACCTTCGACGACGGCAGCACGCGGCGGGCGATCCGGACCCTGATGCCCGGCGTGGGCGCCTACTTCAAGCAGGGGCTCTACCGCCAGAGCGGCGTCGCGGGAACGGGGGTCGTCTACCACGACGGCCTCCAGATCACGTCGGTCGGATGACCCCGCGACCGGGGGGCTGCGGCCCCCCGGTCGCACTGTGAGAAGACCGTGAAGCCGGTCGCCAGACGCGGATGAACCTGGCATCGTGCTCCGCGTGCCCGACGTCCGTGTGACCACGACCGTGCCCGCCCGCGGCCGCACGACCCGCTTCGCCCGGGCCCTGCGGCCGGCGGCCGTCGTCGCCGCCGCGGCCCTCGCCGCGGTCCCGGCGGGCGCCTCGGCGGCCCCGCCTCTCGCGATCCCGGGCACGGTCGTCGCCTCGGGGGGCTTCGAGACCGGCAGCCTGTCGCAGTGGTCGGGCATCGCCCGCGTCAAGGCGCGGAGCATCACCGTGGTCCGCAAGCCGGTCCGGGAGGGGCGCTTCGCCGCCCGCTTCGAGGTCCGCAACGGCGAGAACCCGATCGGCTTCGGCGACCGCGCCCAGATCCAGATCGACACCGGTGAGCGCGAGGGGCAGACCCGCTGGTACTCCTGGAGCACCCGCGTCGCCAAGGACTTCCCGCGCTACCGCAGCTTCCAGGTGCTCGCCCAGTGGCACGCACGGGCCGGCGGCTCCCCGCCGATCGCGTTCTTCGCCGAGGGCGACGACCTGGTGCTGCGCCTGCACCGACACGCGGCGCCCGGCCGCGTGATCGACATCCGCGACATCTGGCGCGGGCCCCTGCCCCGCGGCGAGTGGCGCGACATCAGGATGCAGGTCCGCTGGTCGGGTGACGACCGGCGCGGGTGGGTGCGCCTGTGGATCGACGGGCGCCCCCAGCGGTTCGACAACGGCGCGCTGCGCCGCCGGATCCGCACGATGTACCCCGGGATCGGCAACTACTTCACCATGGGCTACTACCGCCAGAGCGGGCTCTCGCGCCCCGGCATCGTCTTCCACGACGGCTTCCGGATGAGCCGCGGGTAGAGAACGGGACCGGGCAGGTTTCGGGGCCCGCCCGGGCGGTACATAGGATGGTCGGACCACCCCCGGCGGCCGAGTCGCGCGAGACGGGCCGGAACGACGACAGATGGAGAGACCCGTGGACGACCGGCTGGCAGGCACCCGGACGCGGCGAGCCGCGGCAGGGCGGACGATCGGCGCGGGAATCGGCATCGCCGCCCTCCTGGCGGCGGTCGCCCCGGCGGCGGCGCTCACCGGGAACGAGACGATCCGGGCCTTCGCCGGATCCGGCGAGGCCCTCTCGTCCGGGGACGGCGGACCGGCCACGGCGGCAGGCGTGCTCGCGCCGATCGGCATCTCCGGCGGGCCCGACGGGAGCATCGTGATCCCGGCGCCGTCCGACCACCGCGTCCGCGTCGTCAATCCGGCCGGCGTCATCAACACGGTGGCCGGCACGGGCGTGGCGGGCTTCTCGGGCGACGGCGGCCCGGCGACGCTGGCGCAGCTCGACTCGGTGGTCGACGCGGCCTTCGACTCGGCGGGCAACCTCTACCTCGCCGACCGGGCGAACCACCGCGTCCGGCGCGTCGGCACCGACGGGATCATCACCACGATCGCCGGTAACGGCGTCAACGCCTTCGCCGGCGACGGCGGCCCGGCCACGGCCGCGTCGCTGAACAACCCCGTCGGCGTCGCGGTCGACGCGGCGGGCAACATCTACATCGCCGACGAGATGAACCGCCGCGTGCGCGTGGTGAACACCGCCGGGGTCATCTCGACCGTCGCCGGCACCGGGGCGGCGGGGTCGACGGGCGACGGCGGTCCGGCCACGGCCGCGACCATCGACCGCCCCATCGACGTGAGGACCGACCGGCTGGGCAACCTGTTCATCGCCGACAACCAGGCGAACCGCATCCGGCGCGTGGCGCCGGACGGGATCATCTCGACCATCGCCGGCAACGGCGAGGTGGGCTCCACCGGCGACGGCGGCGCGGCGACCGCCGCCCGCCTCGCCGCCCCGATCGAGATCGCTCCGGACGCCTTCGGCAACCTCTACATCGCCGACTCGGCCAACAACCGGGTGCGCCGGGTCAACGCCGCGGGCATCATCGAGACGATCGCGGGCACCGGGACGGCGGGATCCACCGGCAACGGCGGGCCCGCCCTCTCGGCTCAGCTCAACGCGCCGAGCGGCGTGGTGCTGAACGCCGACGGCGACCTGTTCGTGGCCGAGCGCCTCGGCAACCGGGTCCGCGTGGTCGAGAACCCGGAGTCGCCGACGGCGATCCCGGCGGGATCGTCGCGCTGCGCGGCAGTGCCCGAGCGGCCCGCGCCGCGGCCCGGCAGCGGCCGCGTGGTGCTGAGCGCCGAGCAGCTCCTGATCAATCAGCGCATCTCGCAGGCGGCCGTGCGCAGGGTCAACGGCGTGCAGGCCTGGCTCGACGCCAAGCTCGCGACCGGCGACCTCTGCGGCGGCGCCTTCGTCGCCCAGAGCTTCGGCCCCGGGATCACGGTCGGGGCGACCAGCACCGTGAGGCCCGAGGTGCTGCTGCCCCCCACGCCGCGACCGGTCGCCGTGAAGGCCGGCCAGAGCGGCGGCGCCGCGGGCGTCAGGCTCGAGGCCTCGCAGCTGCTGATCAGCCAGCGCATCTCGCAGGCGGCCGTCCGGCGGGCGAACGCCCTGACCGAGCGGCTCGACGCCGGGCTGACGGGCGGCGACCTCCGCCCCGGCGCGGTCACGCCCGCCAAGATCGCCGCGGGTCTCACCGTGGTCGGCGCGACGCTCACCCCGACCCCGGCCGCATCCCGGACGGTCGTCGCTCCGGCGCCGCGCCGGACCGCCGTCCGGGTGGAGCTGTCGGCACGCCAGATCCTGATCAACCAGCGGATCGCCCAGGCCGCCGTGCGGCGCAGCAACGCGCTCGTCGACCGGCTGCGGACCGGCTTCGGCGCCCGCGACTTCCGGACGGCGACGATCACGTTCTCCACGCTGGCGGCCTCGGCCCGTCCCTAGTGTCCTGAGTCAGAAGTTGGCGAGCAGTTCCCGAGCGAATCTCCCGCGAGGCAAGGACGCAGTTCAGCCCCGATATCGGGAATATCGGGGCTGCCGAGGACGCCGCCTCGCGATGAGATGCAGCCGGGAAATGCCGCCGAACTTCTGACTCGGGACACTAGGAGCGCGTCAGGGTCGTTCCGCGCCCGCACAGGGGGGGCCGCAGCACTAGAATGCTGCGGCCCCCCTTCGCGGAGGGCGTTTCTGTGAGCGGACCAAGGGGCCGGGGTTGGATCTCTTCGAGTACCAGGGCAAGCAGCTGCTCGCCGCACAGGGCATTCCGGTGCCCGCGGGCGAGGCGGCCGAGACGCCCGAGGAGGCACGCGCCGCCGCCGAGCGCATCGGCGGATCGGTGGCCATCAAGGCGCAGGTGCAGGTCGGGGGTCGCGGCAAGGCCGGGGGCATCAAGGTCGCCGCGACGCCCGCCGAGGCGGAGGAGCACGCCCGCGCCATCCTCGGGATGGACATCAAGGGCCACACCGTCCACCGGGTCTGGGTCGAAGAGGCGTCGGACATCCGCAAGGAGTACTACGCGTCGGTCACGTTCGACCGCGGGGCCAAGAAGCCCCTGGTGATGCTGTCGGCGATGGGCGGTGTGGACATCGAGGAGGTCGCGGCCTCGAACCCCGACGCCCTCGCGCGTCTGCACATCGACCCCCTGACGGGCTTCCAGGCGCACCATGCGCGCTGGCTGGCCTACCACGCGGCCATCGACCCCGAGGCCATCAAGGGCGTGGTGGACATCCTGCAGCGCCTGTACGCCGGCTTCATCACGCTCGACGCGATGCTGCTCGAGATCAACCCGCTGATCGTCAACGGCGCGGGCGAGGTCGTCGCCCTCGACGCCAAGGTGACGATCGACGGCAACGCCCTCTACCGCCACCCCGACCTGGCCGCCCTGGCCGAGTCGGTCACCTCCGACGCCCAGGAGCGGATGGCGCAGGAGCGCGGCGTGACGTACGTCAAGCTCGACGGCGACGTCGGCATCCTCGGCAACGGCGCGGGCCTCGTGATGAGCACGCTCGACGTGGTCGCCCTGGCGGGCGGCCGCCCCGCGAACTTCCTCGACGCCGGCGGCGGCTCGAAGGCGGACGACGTCGTGACCGCCCTCGAGGTGCTCCTGTCGGACGACAAGGTGAAGTCGCTCCTGGTCAACATCTTCGGCGGCATCACCCGCTGCGACGAGGTGGCCGAGGGGCTCCTGACCGCGCTCGACCGCCTCGGCGCCACCCTGCCGATCGTGGTGCGCCTGGACGGGACCAACGAGGAGGAGGGCCGCGCGATCATCCGCGACCGGGCCCCCGCGAACGTCGTCGTGGAGGACACCATGCTCTCCGCGGCGCGACGAGCCGTCGAGCTCGCGAAGGAGGCGGCATGAGCATCCTGGTAGACGCGCAGACCCGCCTGGTGGTGCAGGGCATCACCGGCCGCGAGGGGGCGTTCCACGCCACCCGTAACAAGGCCTACGGCACGCAGGTCGTCGCCGGCGTGACGCCCGGCAAGGCCGGCCAGGACGTCGAGGGCATCCCCGTCTTCAACACCGTGGCCGACGCCGTGGACGAGACCGGCGCCAACACGGCGATGGTCTTCGTGCCGCCGCGCTTCGCGACCGACGCCCTCTTCGAGGCCATCGAGTCGGGCGTCGAGACGATCGTCTGCATCACCGAGGGCATCCCCGCCCACGACATGATGCGCGTCTACACGCACCTGCGCCGCGGCGACCAGACGCTGATCGGGCCCAACTGCCCCGGCGTGATCACGCCCGGCGTGGCCAGCGTCGGAATCATGCCGACGCAGGTCTTCGCGCCCGGGCGCGTGGGGCTGCTCTCCCGCTCGGGCACGCTGACCTACCAGATCTCCAAGGAACTGGCGATGTTCGACATCGGGCAGAGCACCGTCGTCGGCATCGGCGGCGACCCCGTCGTCGGGAGCTCGTTCATCGACATCCTGAGCCGCTTCGAGGCCGACCCGGACACCGACCTCGTGGTCATGGTCGGCGAGATCGGGGGGGCCGAGGAGGAGAAGGCGGCCGAGTACATCGCCGACAACATGTCGACGCCCGTCGTCGCCTACATCGCCGGCTTCCAGGCGCCCCCCGGCAAGCAGATGGGCCACGCCGGCGCGATCATCACCGGCTCGTCGGGAACGGCGCAGGCCAAGAAGGACGCGCTGGAGGAGAAGGGCGTCCGGGTCGGCACGAACCCGACCGAGGTCGCCTCCCTGGTCAAGGACCACCTGGCGATGTCGATCAACAGGTGACGTGACCCGCGCGCTCATCATCATGGGGACGCGCCCCGAGGCGATCAAGCTCGCCCCGGTGGTGCTCGCGGCCCAGGAGAGTCCTGACGTGGATCCCGTGGTGCTGTCGACCGGGCAGCACCGCGAGATCTTCCAGGACATCCTCGACCTGTACGGCTTCCAGGCCGACCTGCAGGCCGACGTGATGCGGCACGGGCAGAGCCTCTCCCAGCTGTCGGCGCGGTGCCTGCGCGAGTTCGAGCCGCTGCTCGCCGAGGCGGCGCCCGACCTGGTGATCGTCCAGGGCGACACGACCTCCGCCGCGATGGGCGCCCTGTCGGCGTTCTACCACGGCGTGCCGACCTGGCACGTCGAGGCCGGCCTGCGCACCTCCACCCCGCGGTCGCCCTTCCCGGAGGAGATGAACCGCCGCATCGTCGGCCGCCTGGCCGACGTGCACCTCGCCCCGACCGCGATCGCCCGGCAGAACCTCCTGGACGAGGGGATCGCCGGCGCCGACATCGTCCGGACGGGCAACACGGGCATCGACGCCCTCCTGCTCGCGGTCGCCAAGCGCGACCGGTTCGACGATCCCGCCCTGTCGGCCATCGCCGAGGGCGACCAGCCCCTGATCGTCGCCACGACGCACCGACGCGAGAACTGGGACGGGGGCATCCGGCGGGTCGCCGGCGCGCTCCGCGACCTGCTCGACCGGTTCCCGGACCTGCGGGCGGTTCACGCGGCGCACCCCAACCCCGACGTCCGGAGTCAGGTGGAGGACGAGCTGGCGGGGCACCCCCGCGTCATGATCCCCGGGCCCGTGGGGTACGGCGACTTCGCGCGGCTGCTCTCGCGGGCGACGATCATCATCAGCGACAGCGGGGGCATCCAGGAGGAGGCGCCGTCGCTCGGCATCCCGGTGCTGGTCGCCCGGGAGGAGACCGAGCGCGTCGAGGGCCTCGAGGCCGGCCTGTCGTTGCTGGTCGGCACGGACCGCGAGCTCATCGTCCGCGAGGCGTCGCGCCTGCTCACCGACGAGTCGGCCCGCGCCGCGATGCGCACGGGCGAGAATCCCTACGGCGACGGGCGGGCCGCGGGCAGGATCGTCGAGGAGATCGTCGCCCGCACCGCGGCGGTGGCGTCGTGACCACGGCCGCCGACCTCGACTACCGGCGCGCGTTCGACGGGTTCGAGCCGCGCGTGCTGGAGCTGATCGCCGAGTACGGGCACCACGACATCTGCGACATCGGCGGAGGGCGCACCCCGCTGCTGTGGCCGAAGGAGGTCGCCGATCTCGGGGTCGAGTACACCCTGATCGACGTCTCGGCGGACGAGCTGGAGCTCGCGCCCGAGGGTCACCACACGCTCTGCATGGACGTGACGGCGCCCCTCGACCCCGCCAACCGGGAGCGCTTCGACCTGATCTTCTCGAAGTTCGTGGCCGAGCACGTGCCCGACGGGCCCGCGATGCACCGCAACATCTTCGAGATGCTGCGCCCCGGCGGCCACGCCTTCCACCTCTTCCCCACGCTGTACCACCCGGCGTTCGTGGTGAACCGCATCCTGCCGATGCACCTGACCGACCGCCTGCGCAACGCCATGAGCGGCGTCAAGTACCCGAAGTTCCCGGCCGTCTACTCGATGTGCCGCGGCCCCTCGCCTGCCCGCCTCGAGGCGTTCCGCGCGATGGGCTACGAGGTGGTGGAGTACACCGGCTTCTACGGCACGCCGTACCTGAGCCGCATCCCGGTCGCCAACCGCGCCGACCGCGCCGTGAACGCGTGGCTGGCGCGCCGCCGGGTCCGCAACCTCACCAGCTACGCCTTCCTGCTGCTCCGGAAGCCTCCGGCCCCCTGAGCGCCGGCGGCCCGCGCCGGCTCAGCCGGGGCGGGTCATCCTGAAGCCGTCGTGCAGCACGACGCCGGTCTGGCTCATGCCGGCCTGCCGGTAGAGCCCCTGCTTGAAGTAGTTGCCGTAGCCGCCCGGGTAGAGCGTGCGGATCTGGCGGCGGGTCCCGCCCGTGTCGAACACCTGGGGGACCCCGTTGATCCACAGCTCGACGTAGCCGACCGAGTCGGAGGCCGACCACTTGACGTGCAGGCGGATGTCCTGCCACGCGCCGCGGCGCAGTGAGCCGCGCCAGGCGTTGACGATGTTGATCAGGCGCCCGGGACCCGAGTGCCGGTGGAAGCGCAGCACCAGGTCGTCGTTCTCGGCGTAGAAGCCGATGGGCGGCGAGCCCTCCGCGTTGGCGTGCCACTGCGACACGACCTGCCATGCGCTCGAGCGCGGGAAGTCCGCCCCGATCATGGTCGACCACGAGTACCAGCGCTCGTGCCCCTCGTACTCACCGGTGCTCATCTGCACCTCGGAGCGGTCGCCGTAGCAGCCCCATCCCGCCGCGCAGAGCGGGTCGTCGCCCCGGCGCACCTCGAACCGCCCGGCGTGCGTGCCCTCCCGGACCGGGGACGACACGGTCGTGAGGCTGTAGGAGCGCAGCTTCTGGTACCCGCTCCACTGGCTGAGGTCGCCCGTGTTGAAGTTGCCGACCCGGACGACGGTGCCCGGGATCTCGAGGTTGCCCGCCGACGGGGGCGGCGCGGGCGCGGGCAGCGGGACCGGGGCCGCGGGCGGGGGCGCCGCGGCCGGGCCCGCCCCCGGGGATGCCGGCGCCGGAGACGGGGCCGCTCCCGGCGTCCGCGCCTTGGCGACGCCGTTGGCGACCACCACGCGGTGCCCGGAGCGGCGGACGCCGCTCCGGCCGACGGTCCGGATCTCGATGCGGTGGACGCCGTCGGGCACCGTCCGGGTCCTCCAGACGGGCGGCCGGCCCACGCCCGGCGACCATGCCGCGACCAGGCGGCCGTCGATCCGCATCTCGAGGCGGCGGATGCCCGCGGCGCGCAGGATCCTCAGGCGGGGCCGCACCACGCCCCGCACGCGCGCGCCGGCCCGTGGTGCCACGATCCGCGCGAGCGGCGCCGGCGGCCCCGCCGCGGCGGTCACCGTCACCGGAGGCAGGGAGGGGGCGCCGAGGGACGGAGCCGGCCCAAGCGCGGCGGCGGTCACGAGGACGGCGGCCAGGGGGACGAGGCGTCGGGGGGCGGGCATGTGAGCGTCCTTGCCGGGGGCGGAGCGCCGGTTCCATGCCGGCCCTCCGGGTATCGGCAGCCCGGCGGCCCATCTGAGCCTGAATCCGCCGGAGATCGTGGATGCGGGGCGTGGGAGCGCCGCGCATCCGCGCCGCGAGATACGGCGGATTCAGGCTGAGGGGCGACGCCCCGGGGTCAGAGCAGCGGCGGAAGCAGCTCCAGGTACCAGGCGACCCCGGCCGCCGCGGCGGCGGCCAGCGCCCCGGCGAACGCCCAGCGGCCGCGACGGCGGCCGTGTGGGGCGCCCGTGTCGTCGAGGGCCCGCCTGATGTGGTCGGGGACCGCCCCGCGCCGCCGCGTCAGCTCCCGCGTGGCGGCTGCGATCTCGGCGCGTGCGCGGTCGGTCTCGTTGACGGGGTGCTCGTTCACACCCAGGTCATCGGCGCGCGCGCCCGGGAAATCGACCCCCGTGGCGCGATACCGCGACCGGCGCCGCCCGCGCGCGGCGCCTCCCCGCTCAGGTCGCGGGCGACCCCACGGAGACCCGGAAGGCGTCGTGGTAGACGATCCCCGTCTGCGGCTCGCCGCTGCGGCGGTAGTAGCCCTGCTTGAAGTAGACGTCGTGGCCCGGGTACAGGGTCCTCGTCCGGATCGTGTCGGTGACCCTCTCACCGTTGTGCCAGAGCTCGATCAGCCCGCGCTCGTCGTCGCCCGACCAGACCACGTGGAGCCGGAAGTGGTGCCACTCACCGCGGTCGAGCGGGGCCGACCAGCGGACCTCCTCCTGGCGGACCGGCTGCCCGTCGCCGTCGTGGGGGTTCGTCTGCAGGGCGATGCGGTCGCCGATGACGTAGAAGGCGACCGGCGGCGATCCGTCGATGTCCGAGGCGTGCCACTGGGTGACCACCTGCCAGGCGTCGGAGACCGGGAAAGTCGGGTCGAACATCGTGCTCCAGGCGTACCAGCGCTCGGAGCCCTCGGTCTCGCCGGTGGAGAGCTGCACCTCGGCCCGGTCGCCGAACCCGATCGGGTTGTCGCCGTCGCGCACCTCGAAGCGCCCCGCGTACCGCCCCTGGTCGACCGGGTCCTCCACCACCGAGATCCGGTCGTCGGCGACCTCCTGGAAGCCGTCCCACTGGCGCAGGTCGCCGGTCTCCCAGTCGCCCCGGAACAGCTCGGGCCCGGCGACGCGGTGGCGGGGCTCGTCGAGCGCCGCCCCGTCGCCGTCCTCGCGGGGCCGCTCGCCCGAGTCCCCGAGAGGACCGCACCCCGTGAGCGCCACGGCCGAGAGGGCGAGGGCGGAGAGCCCGTGGAGACGTCGGCGACCCATGCCCGAGCAGACTACCGGGGTCCTGCGCCTACCCCCGTGAGCACCGTGTTGACGTCCGGTTAGGGTCAGGGCGCCTGGAGCGAGACCTGGTCGACGTAGAGGGCATTGCCGGCGGCGGCCCCACTGCCGATGCCGAGGATCACCTCGATCTCGTTGCCGGCGGTCTGCGCCGTGATCTGCCCGGTGATCTGCTGCCAGCTCGTGGTGAGCGCGACGCCCGGCCCGTTGATCATCCGCAGGTAGCGGCCGGTCGGCCCGGGGGTCCCCTCGCGGAGGAAGATGCGCGCGACCTTCCCCACCGAGCCGGCGTTGGCCGCCTTCACCCAGGCCCGCGCCAGATAGGGGCCGCTCGTGACGGCGCTCGGCACGGTATCGGGGGAGTCGTCCAGGGTGAACGCCGTCCCGGAGGTGCGCGTCAGCAGCAGGGCGTACGCGCCCTCGGGTGCGTCGGCGAGGGCCACCCGGCTGCGGCTCGCCTGATAGGTGGTCCAGCCGGTGACGCCGGTCTCGAAGCCGGGGTTGCCGACGAGGTTGCCCACGGGCGGAGGCGGCGCCGTGGCCTGGACGGTCACCGTGCGCGTGGTGGTGGCCGGAGCGGCGTCGTCATCGACGACGCGGAGGCCGACGACCACGGGGCCCGCGGTCGCGTACGCGCGGCTCGCCGTGGCGCCGGTCGCATCGTCGTACTGGCCGTCGCCGTCGAGGTCCCAGGCGCGCGAGGCGATCGTGCCGTCGGAGTCGGTCGAGGAGTCGGTGAAGGTCACCGCCTGACCGACGGCCGGCGTGGTGGTGGAGACGGTGAAGGCGGCGGCCGGCGGTGCGTTGACCGGTGGCGGGACGTCCTGGACGGTGACCGAGCGGCTGGCCGTGGCGGGCTCGCCGTCGTCGTCGGTGACCCGCAGCCGCACCGTCACCGGACCGGCTGCGGTGTAGGCGCGTGTGGCCGTCGCGCCGGTCGCGTCGTCGTACTGGCCGTCTCCGTCGAGATCCCAGGCGCGCGAGGCGATGGTGCCGTCGGAGTCGGTCGAGGTGTCGGTGAAGGTCACCGCCTGACCGACGGCCGGCGTGGTGGTGGAGACGGTGAACGATGCCGCCGGAGCCGCGTTCGGCGTCGGCGGGGGCGGCTCGGTGCCGTTGGTGAGGGAGATCCGGTCGACGAAGAAGGCGTCGCCGGCCGCCGCGCCGCTCTCCATGCCGAGGATCACCTCGAGCTCATTGCCCGCGGTCTGCGCGGTGATCTGGGCGGTGACCGGCTGGAAGGCGTTCGTCAGCACGACCGAGGGCCCGCTGATCGTCCGCAGGTAGCGCCCGGTCGGGCCGGGGGTCCCCTCGCGGAGGAAGATCCGCACGCGCTTGCCCACCGAGGTCGTCGCGGCCGCCTTCACGAAGGCCCGGGCGCTGTACGGCGTCCCGGCGGCGGCCGACAGCACCGTCTCGGGCGCGTCGTCGAGCGTGAAGGCCGTGCCCGAGGTGCGCGCGACGCGGGCCGCCCAGACGCCGTCGGGCGCGTCGGTGAGCTGCGTACGCGTGACGCTCGCCTGCCACGTGGTCCAGCCCGCGGTCCCGGTCTCGAAGGACGGGTTGGCGACGACGTTGCCGCCGGGCTCCGGCGCCGGGTCGGGCGGGCCGGGATCGACGATCCGGATCGCCGCCTCGCCGAAGGCCGCCGGGTCGGACACGCTCGTCGCCCGCACGGTCACCGTGCCGCCCGAGGGCACCGCCGCCGGCGCCTGATAGAGGCCGGCCGCGGAGATCGTCCCCACGGTCCCGCTGCCGCCGGCGATGCCGTTGACACTCCAGGTCACCCCGCCGGAGCCGTTGGTGACGGTCGCCGTGAGCTGGGCGCTGGTGCCGATGTTCAGGGTCTCCGGAGCGCCGGAGACGGCGACCTGGGTGCCGGCGGGCTGCGAGCCGACGGTGAGCGAGACGGACGCGGCGGCGGGCGACCGCGGGAAGGGGCTGGTCGAGTCGAAGGCCGAGAAGCCGAAGCCGTCGGCGCCGCTGTAGCCCGCGGCGGGCGTGTAGGTGACCCCGGGGCCGGTGATGACCGAGCCGGCCGCCAGCACCGTCGTCCCGCTGCGCAGGGTGCCGTGCTCGGGCAGCGACTCGATGCGGAAACTCCGCGCGCCGGGGCTGCCGAACGACTGGGAGGCCAGCGTCACCGTCGAGGCCTGGCCGAAGGGCAGGGTGCCGGCGGCGACCGGGGTCGCCAGGTGGCCGGGCACGGCCGTCGCCGACGCCGCGAACGTGCGGGCGTTGTTGGCCTCGTCCGCCTCCCGGATGACGTCGTTGGTGTCGATCTCGGCGGCGACCCAGTAGCTGCCCGGCTGGGTGTCGGAGACGTCGACCCACTGGTAGGAGAGGTCGCGGTGGTACAGGTCGCGCCAGCCGGCAGAGACGCCCATGGTGACGCTGGCCCGCGTGGGCTGGTTCTGGCCGCAGAAGTTGCTGCCGCCGACCGTGTACACGGCCGACCCGGGCCCGCTCGTGTTCGTCCGCTCGCTGTCGACCAGGCAGAAGCCGACCTTCTGGCCCGGCGCGACCTCGGCGGTGCGCGCGGAGTTCCAGAGGGAGTAGCGCGCGATCTGCTGGAGGTGGAAGTGATTGTGGCCGTCCGCGGTCTCGAAGAGGACCGACGGCGGGCCCGGCGGGGGCTCGACGCGGACGAAGTCGCCTCCGACGGTGCGCGCGTACTGGCGGGTGTCGGTCATGACGGCGCCCTCGCGACCCGTCGCGCGGATCTCGAGCGGCCCCGGGCCGATGTTGTGTACGTAGCCGTCGAACCGCAGCAGCAGGGCCTGCGTGCCGTCCGGATAGGTGTACGGGCTCACGATCTGGCGCTGAGGCGGGTCGGCGACGAGGTCGGGCAGCACGGGATCGCCCGGAGCGGCAAGGCCCACGATCGGCGCAGCGACGGCGATCGTGGCAGCCGCGGCCAGGAGGGACGGGACGAGTCGTCGCTTTAGTGCCATGGCGCGTCAGTATCTTCCGTCCGGGTGGGCCGTCTACTCCCCATTCGGGGGGTTTTCGTCGATTCCGGCGATTCGCGCCGGGAGGCTCATCTCGTTCGGAGACGGGGCCGAAAACATCAGGAGTGTGTGAAGACGGCTTGCCGCCCCGCGAGGGCTGTGTAGGTTTCGGCGCCTCGA
>LNEQ01000135.1 GCA_001464995.1 Actinobacteria bacterium Ga0077541 | reverse complement strand
TGCGCGGGACGGCGTGACCTCAGCGCCTCGGCGCGCTTCGGGGTGAACCCAGCGCCCCTGCGCGGGACGGCGTGACCTCAGCGCCTCGGCGCGCTTCGAGGTGGTCTCACTCCCTTTGCTGAGGACGATCGTCTGGGCGTCCGGAGAACGCCGCCCTTCGGACGTGCGCCGACGCACTGATCTCCCTCTTGCGGGGAGATCAGGGCGACAGAACGGCCCCTCGTCGGGGCCGTTTTGAGTCCGCTCCTCCGGGCTTCGCCCGGGGTACGTCGCGGTCAACCGATCACGGTGGTCCGGAGACGAGGAACCTGTTTCAGGCTTCAGGCCTCAACCACGCAGCTCCGGGGATCGCGCCACAGCGCAACCTGGCGAGCCCTTCGGATCGTCCATCGCCGTGCAGACCACGTGGCCGAGGACCAGGCAGGCGCGGCGCCTTCCGACCGCACACGATCGTCCTCAGGAAGGGCGCCGAGACCAGGCGATGCGGCCCGTCACGATCTCGTCGATCACCGCGTCCGGCAGCGGGTCGTCCTCGGTGAAGTGGATCGTCGCGCCGGTGCCCCTCAGCTCCGGGTGCCGCGCCCGGGTCGCGGCGGCGAGGTCGGGGCTCATGACGTGCAGGGAGAGGTGCGCGGCGGCGGCGGAGAGCCCGATCAGGTCCCGCCCGAGGCGGATGATCGGGATGCCGTACGAGACGCGCTCGGTCGCGCCCGGCGCGGCCCGCAGGGCGATCTCGCGCGTCCGTTGCAGCGCGGCGCGCCGCGGTTCGGGCAGCGCGGCGAGGTAGTCGTCGACCGCGTGGGGGTCGTTCGTCGTGGCCATCGCAGCGCCCTCCCGGTCCGTGTGCGGACCCGACGCTAGCGCGCCGTGGGGCGGTCCGCGGGTGGGGCCTCCGGGGGGCTCTCTATACTCCCGCGCGTGTTCGGAGCCATCCTCACCGCCATGGTCACGCCGTTCGACCCCGATCTGCGGGTCGACGAGGCGGCGACCGTCGCCCTCGCGAACCACCTCGTGCAGCACGGCTCCGACGGCCTGGTGATGGCGGGTACCACCGGCGAGGCATCGACGCTCACCGACGACGAGAAGGTGGCGCTCTACCGCCTGGCGGTGCGTGAGTTCGGCGGCCGGGCGAGCATCATCGCCGGCACCGGAAGCAACGACACCGCGCACTCGGTTCACCTGACCCGCCTCGCGGCGGAGGTCGGGGTCGACGCCGTCCTGGTGGTCACGCCCTATTACAACCGCCCGCCCCGGGCCGGGATCATCGGCCACGTGGAGGCGATCGCCGAGGTCGGCGTGCCGGTCGTGCTCTACAACATCCCGGGGCGCTCGGGCGTGAACATGGAGCCCGACCTGATCGCCGAGCTGGCGCAGATCCCGAACGTGGTCTCGCTCAAGCAGGCCAACCCCGACCTCGCCCAGTGCCGTGAGGTCGCGCGCGCCACCGACCTCACCATCTACGCCGGCAACGACGACATGCTGTTCCCCGTGCTCGAGATGGGCGGCGCCGGAGTGATCTCGGTCGCCTCGCACCTCGTGGGCGAGGAGATGTCGGCCATCGCCGAGGCGGCCCGCCGGGGCGACCTCGACGAGGCCCGTCGCCGCGACGCGGCGCTTGCCGAGCTGGTGGTCGCCCTCTTCGTCACGACCAGCCCGATCCTGATCAAGGCGGCTCTCGAGATGACCGGCCTGATCCCGTCGGGACGGCTGCGGCTACCCCTGGTCGATGCGACGCCCGTGCAGCGCGACATCCTGCGCAGCGTGCTCGAGCGGCAGGGGATCCTCTCGCGGGCATAGCGCCCGCCCGGGAATCATCCGCGGCCGCCTCCACACCGCGCACCACCGCGATACGGCGCCCATGCGCCCCGCGCACCCCATTTCTCAAAGCGGGCCCTGAGGCCCGCGCCTGAACCAACTCGAGGAGAGCCATATGGCGACCAGCGCCAGCGTGCGGGTCATCCCGCTCGGCGGGGCCGGCGAGATCGGCAAGAACATGTACGTGGTCGAGAGCGGGGACCGGATGGTCCTCATCGACTGCGGGATCACCTTTCCCAAGAACGACCAGATGGGCGTGGACATCATCCTGCCCGACTTCAGCTACGTCGCCGACCGGCGCGACAACCTCGAGGGCCTGATCCTCACGCACGGCCACGAGGACCACATCGGTGCCGTGCCGTTCCTCATCCAGGCGGTCGGCCGCATGCCGATCTACGGCCGGCGCTTCACGCTCGGGCTGCTGCGGGCCAAGCTGGAGGAGCACCGGCTGCTCGACAAGGCCGAGCTGATCGAGGTGCCCTACGGCACGCCGGTGCAGATCGGTCCGTTCTCGACCGAGTTCGTGCCGCTCACGCACTCGACGCCCGACTGCTCGGCGGTGGCGCTGTCCACGCCGGTCGGCACGATCGTCCACACCGGCGACTTCGGGATCGAGTTCGCCCCCGTGGCCGGGCGCCGCAGCGATCTCGCCGCCCTCGCGCGTCTCGGCGAGAAGGGGGTCCAGCTCCTGCTGGCCGACTCGACCAACGCGGAGGAGGGCCCCATGCCGTCCCCGCTGCCGACCCGCGACGTCCAGAACGAGCTGGCGCGGATCTTCGCGCTCGCGCGCGGCCGCGTCCTGGTCACCACCTTCTCGTCGCACATCCACCGGGTGCAGCAGGTGCTCGACGCGGCGTACGCCGACGGCCGCGTCGTCGCGCTGGTCGGCCGCTCCCTGATGCGCAACGTGACGATGGCGACCAACCTGGTCGATCCCGAGACGGGGGAGGCCTACCTGCGGCCGCCGCCGGGGACCCTGGTCAAGCTCCGCGAGCTCGAGAGCCGCCCGCGCGACGAGCAGGTGCTCGTCTGCACCGGCAGCCAGGGGGAGCCGATGGCGGCCCTCAGCCGGATCGCCCGAGGCGAGCACAACCAGGTGAAGATCGCCCCCGGCGACACGGTGCTCTACTCCTCGAGCACCGTCCCCGGCAACGAGCTGGCCGTGAACGAGATCGTCAACCGCCTGGTGCGCGCCGACGCCGATTTCATCACCGAGCGCCAGAACCCGAAGGTGCACGTGTCGGGCCACGGCAGCGCGAGCGACCTGCTGCTGATGCTCGAGCTGATCCGCCCGCGCTTCCTCGCGCCCATCCACGGCGAGGCCCGGCACCAGCGCGCCCACGCCGCGCTGGCCGGGGCCGTGGGCATGGCGTCCGACCGCATCACCGTCCTCGACAACGGCGACGTCCTCGAGGTGACGGCCGACTCGGCCTCGGTGGTCGATCGCGTCAACGCCGGCCTCACCTACGTCGACCAGGCCGGCGGCGGCGACATCACCGAGAGCGTCCTGCGCGACCGGCGCCACCTCTCCGACGACGGGCTCATCCTGGTCGTCGCGCGCGTCGACGCGTCCACCGGGCAGCCCCTCGGTGAGATCGAGATCGTCACCCGCGGCTTCGGCTCGGGTGAGGACGAGGAGCTGATCGAGGAGACGCGCGCGTGCGTCGAGGACAGCCTCACGACCTCGGCGGGGCAGCGGGTGGTCGAGATGGGCGTCCTGCAGCACCAGCTCCACGACGCCGTCGCGGGCCTGATCCGCAAGCGCACCTCGCAGCGCCCGATGGTCGTCCCCGTGATCCTCGAGGTCTGAGACCGGCCCCGGGGCGGTCACCGCCGCTCCGGGGGCCGCATCGGCCATACTCCCGCGATGTCGTCGGACGATCCCGCGGCCCCGACCTCCCAGCAGGAGTGGCACGAGTGGCTGCTCCGCGAGGCCGTGCGCGTCGCGCGCCTCGGCATCTTCGACCACGACCAGATCGCCGACATGGTCTTCTGGTCGCCGGAGCAGCGCGCGATCTACGGGGTGGGCGCCGACGAGCCGATCACCCTGCAGCTCTTCCTCGACGCCCTCCGGCCCGAGGATCACGTCGCCATCCGGGAGGCCGTGCGCCGCGCGCACGATCCGGCGGGCGACGGGAGGTTCGACGTCGAGCACGGGATCGTCCGCCGCGATGGCGGCGTCCGCTGGCTGAGGACCCGGTCGCAGACGTTCTTCGCGGGGGAGGGCGCCGCCCGCCGGCCGATCCGGACCGTCGGCGCGGTGGTCGACGTCACCGATGAGAGGCTCATCGCCGCCGAGCAGGCGGCGCTGCGCACGGTCGCCGAGGCGATCGCCGGCCGGCCGGGCCCGGACGAGCTGTTCGCCCTGATCGCGCGTGAGGTGGCCGAGATCACCGGCGCGGCGGCGGCCGGCGTCGCGGGGTTCGGGGACGGGCGCGCCGTGTCGTGGCGGGGCGCCTGGCCGACGGCGGCCGACGCCGCCGCGCTCGAGGAGGCGCTGGGGCCGCTCGCAGGTGGCGACGTGGCGGCTGGTGCGGTCGCGGTGCCGGTGCGGGTCGCGCACGGCGACTGGGGCGCCCTGGTGGCCATCCCGCCATCCGGGTCGCGTCTGTCCGAGGATGCGGAGCGCCTGATGGGCGGCTTCGCCCGCCTCGTCGCGATCGCGGTCAGCGAGTCGTCGGCGTGGGAGCGCGTGCGGGAGCGGGCGGATCAGCAGGAGGCGCTGCGCCAGATCAGTGAGCGCGCCCTCACCGTTCCCCTGGCCGATGCGCTCGTACACATGACCGACGTGGTCGCCTCGACGCTCGGTGTCATGTGGGTGGACGTCTGCGAGTTCGGCTCCGGGGGCGCGCCGGTCCGCCTGCGGGCGCGCGGGGGCTCCGACGCCGGCGGCGGGGCGGCGACGGCAGTGTGCGCGCGGGCGTCCGCGATCGTCCTCGCCGACGGGCCGTTCGCCGCCGCCGATCTGGGGAGGGACCCCCGCTTCGGCGCCGTGGCGGGCGCCGCCACGGCCGGCGGCAGCGCGGCCGGCGTCCCGATCGGCGGGGGCGGGGATCTCTGGGGTGCGCTCGTGGCCTACTCCGAGCGGGAGGGCGCCGTCGCGAGCGCCGACGACGCGGTGTTCCTGGCCGCGGTCGCCAACGTGCTCTTCGCCGCGGTCGAGCGCGACCGCGCGGAGGAGGCCCTGCGGCACCAGGCGATGCACGATCCGCTGACCGGCATGGCGAACCGCGCGCTCCTGAACGACCGGTTGTCGCACGCCCTCAGCCGCGGGCTGCGCGTCGACCGCCGCACCGCGGTCATCTTCTGCGACATCGACCACTTCAAGGACGTCAACGACGCCGTGGGGCATGGCGCGGCCGACGCGCTGCTCGTCGAGGTGGCGCAACGGCTCAGCGCGGCGGTCCGGCCCGGCGACACCGTGGCGCGGCTCGGCGGCGACGAGTTCGTGATCGTCTGCGAGGACCTCGAGGACGAGGGCGCGGCGTTCACCGTCGCGAACCGCGTGCTCGCGTGCTTCGCCACCCCCTTCGGCGCGTGCGCCGGGCTCGCCGTCACGGCGAGCATCGGCATCGCCCTGAGCGGGCCCGGGCGCGACGCCGGGGAGGCGCTGCGGGACGCCGACACCGCGATGTACCGGGCCAAGCGGAACGGCCGGGGCCGGATCGAGATCTTCGACCAGGCGATGCGCGATCACCTGCTCGAGCGGATCCAGCTCAGCAGCGACATCCGCCACGGGCTGGAGAGCGAGGAGTTCTTCGTCCACTACCAGCCGCAGATCTCGCTCACGACCGGGGCCATGGTCGGCGTCGAGGCCCTCCTGCGCTGGCGCCACCCCACCCGCGGCCTGCTGGCGCCCGGGATCTTCATACCGATCGCCGAGGAGACCGGGTCGATCGTCCCGCTCGGCCGGCTCGTCCTGCGCCAGGCGTGCGCCGATGCCGCGCGCTGGAACGCCCTCCGGCCCGACGGGGTGCCGCTCGAGGTGAGCGTGAACATCTCCCCGCGTCAGCTCAGCGACCCCGGCCTGGTGGAGGCCGTGCGAACCGGCCTCGACGAGTGGGCGCTGCCTCCGGACCAGTTGGGGGTCGAGATCACCGAGTCGGTGATGCTGGACGACGATCCCGAGCATGCTGCGCGCGCCGTGGCCATCAAGGCGCTGGGCGTCAGGCTGCTGCTGGACGACTTCGGCACCGGGTACTCGTCGCTCGCCTACATCCAGCGGCTGTCCTTCGACGCCCTCAAGATCGACCGGTCGTTCGTCGGGGGCCTCGGCGAGAGCGTCCGCGACTCGGCCATCGTCGCCGCGGTCGTCCGCATGGCGCAGGCCCTCGGCGTCCGGGTGATCGTCGAGGGCGTGGAGACCGCGGGGCAGGTCGTGTCGCTCCAGGGCCTCGACTGCCCGTTCGCCCAGGGGTTCTACTTCGCCCGCCCGGCCACGGCCGAGGCGATCAGCTCCTGGCTCGAGGGCGAGGTCCCGTGGGCGGCCCGCCTGCGCCGCGCGGCGGCCCCCTCCGATCCCGGAGGGTGACCGGGGCGGCGACGGGCCCGTCGGGAGGCGCCCCGGCCCCGCGGGCGCCTCCCGGGCCGACGCCCGGCGCTACAGCTCCTTCGCGATGCGCTCCCACTTGGCGCTCACGTCGGCCCAGTCGACGTTCGCGATGAAGGCCTCGATGTACTTCGGGCGGGCCGTCGAGAAGTCGCGGATGTACGAGTGCTCGTACACGTCGAGCGCCAGGATCGGGGTGGCGTTCCACACCGGGAAGGTGTCCTGGGCGTCGCCGATGTAGAGGTCGAGGCGCGACCAGTCCCAGTCCCACGCCAGCCAGGCCCAGCCGCGGGCGGCCATGCCGGCGGCGCGCAGCTCGGTGAGGAACGCGTCATGACCGCCGAGGTCGCGCTCGATCTGGCCGGCCAGCGCGTCGGAGGGGCCCGAGCCGTCGCCGCCGAGGTTCTCGAAGTAGACCTCGTGGTTCTTGATGCCGCCGATGGCGAAGGTGATCGCCGAGCGGTAGGCGCGGTAGTCGGAGAAGATCTGGTTGGCCGCGGAGCGATCGGCGGCCGCCATCTTCTCGGTGATCTCGTTGTACTTCTTGACGTAACCCTCGTAGAGCGCCCAGTGCGCCTCGACGGACTCGGCGGAGATCCCGTCCAGCTTCAGGATCTTGTCGGGCTTGGCGATGGGGCTGACCTGGTGCGGCGGCACGTGTGCCTCCTCGTTCGAAGAACAGTGGTGATGACCGGTAGAGCCTAGCCCGGCAGGAACGGGCACGCCTGCCGCCAACTCACTACCCGCGGGCCGCCGGCCCGAACGTCGGGCATCCGGGAGGTGCGAGATCAGCACGCGCGTACAGGCATCACGACGGCGCCCCGCCGGACGCACCGGCCGGCGCCCCCGTCAGGGCATCGACACGCAGACCCGCGAGCTGATCGGCCTCGGGCTGGTTGCCGTGGGCGTCTTCCTCGGCGTCTCCCTGTTCCTCGGCGTCGGCGGCCCCGTCGGCGGCTGGCTCGAGGAGGGCCTGCGCCAGGGCATCGGCCGCGGTGTGGCGCTCGCCCCGGCCGCCCTGATCGCCACCGGCATCGCTCTGATGCTCGACCACCCGCTGCTCGCCGCGCGCCCGATGCGCCTCGGCCTGGCGGTGGGCGGCGGCGCGCTCCTGATCGCCCTGGCGTGGGGCGGCCTCGGCCTGGGCGGCGTGGAGCGGGTCACGTGGTTCGACGCCGGGCTCACCGAGCGCGGCGGTTACCTCGGTGAGGCCGGCTACTGGGCCACCAGCTCCACCGTGGGCGGCTTCGGCACCGCGCTGATCGTGGTCGTGGGCCTCGTCGCCGCGGTGGTGCTGATCTCCGGGGCCTCGCTCGGCCTGGTGCTGCGACGCGGCGGCGAGACCGCCGCGGTGGCGTCCAAGAGCGTGGGGCGCGGCGTCGCGACGGCCTCGGTGACGGCCATCCGCGGCGGTCAGAAGCTGCGCGAGCGGATCGACGCGATCGAGCCCCCGACCCTGATCGGACGGCGTCGCGCCAGGCCCGTGGCCCCTCACTCCCTGGTGGACGGCGCCGACAACTTCCCCGACATCTTCGAGGAGCCGTCGGAGATGCCGCCGTCGCCCGCGCTCAGCACCCACGAGAACGAGGGCGCGCCCCTCGTTCTCGATGCGTCGGCTGCCGCGCCGGCCTCCGCCGCGGTGCGGGCCGTCGCCACGGCGCCCGCGCCGGTCGAGCAGCTCGGGCTGGCCGAGGAGGCGCCCGACCTGGAGCCGGTCTTCGCCCCCACTCCGCCGAAGGCGGTCCGGGGCGGACGAGGGGGCCTGTACCGGCGCCCGTCCGCGAGCCTGCTGCGGCGCTCCAGCGGTCCCACCAGCCAGCCCGAGGAGCTGATCCGGCGGACCAGCCGGATCCTGGAGGAGACGCTCGGCCACTTCGGCATCGAGGCCACGGTCTCCGACACGGTCGGCGGCCCGCGCGTCACGCGCTACGAGCTGCAGCTGGCGCCCGGGACCAAGGTGGGCCGCATCAGCGCGCTGCGCGACGACCTGGCCTACGCGCTCGCCGCCCGCGAGGAGCTGCGGATCATCGCGCCGATCCCGGGCAAGCAGGCCGTGGGCGTCGAGGTGCCGAACCCTGAGGCGTCGCTGGTGACCCTCGGCGACATCACCCGCGAGTTCCCCGATCACGCCGGCCCCCTGATGGCGTGGCTCGGCCTCGACCTGGGCGGCAAGCCGGTCTACATCGACCTGGCCAAGATGCCCCACCTGCTGATCGCCGGATCCACCGGCACCGGCAAGAGCGTCTGCCTCAACGCCCTCCTGGCCTCGGTGCTCCTGCGCTCGACGCCCGAGGACCTGCGGATGATCCTGATCGACCCCAAGAAGGTCGAGCTGAACCACTACGAGAGCATCCCGCACCTGCTCACGCCGGTCGTCACCAACATGAAGGACGCGGCCGCGGTGCTCTCCAACATCGTCCGCGAGATGGAGAGCCGCTACGAGCTGATGGGCATGAAGCGCGCTCGCAACCTCCGCGACTGGAACGAGGCGCGGGCGGCCGCCGGCGAGCCCCCGATGCCGACCATCCTCGTGCTCATCGACGAGCTGGCCGACCTGATGATGGTCTCCCCGGCCGAGGTCGAGGACTCGATCATCCGCCTGGCCCAGAAGAGCCGCGCGGTCGGCATCCACCTGGTGCTGGCGACCCAGCGCCCCTCGGCCGACGTGATCACGGGGATGATCAAGGCCAACGTGCCCTCGCGGATCGCCTTCGCGGTGTCGTCGCAGGTCGACTCGCGCGTGGTGCTCGACGCCGGCGGCGCCGAGTCGCTGCTCGGGCACGGGGACATGCTCTTCCGCCCGGTGGGCACCTCGCGGCTGCAGCGCCTCCAGGGCGCCTACGTCAGCGAGGAGGAGATCCTCGCGATCACCGACCACTGGCGCGCGCAGGGCAAGCCGGAGATGCGCCGGGAGCTGATGGAGCGGCCCGAGCCGGTCGACGACCCGCTCGACGCCGAGGTGGACGACATGATCGAGCGCGCGGTGGAGATGGTCGTCGAGCAGGGCACGGCGTCGGTCTCGCTGCTGCAGCGCCGGCTTGGAGTCGGCTACGCACGCGCCGGGCGCCTGGTGGACACCATGGAGCGCCTCGGCGTCGTGTCCGGGCACGAGGGCTCGAAGCCCCGCACGGTCCTCGTCGGGGTCGGCGACCTCGACCGGATCCTGCGTCGCACCCCGGTCCCCGACGACCTCGAGGACGTGACGGAGGATGACGTCCTGGAGTAGGCCGAGTTGCCACTCTCGCGCGGCCTGGGCTAGGGTGCCCCGGCGAGCCGGAGGCCCTCCTCCGTCCCGCCGCAAACCATGTTCGAAATCGGAAACACACTTCGCGAGGCCCGGCTGCGTCGAGGACTTGACATCCTCGATTGCGAAGCCGAGACCAAGATCAGGGCGAAGTACCTCCGCGCGATGGAGGAGGAGCAGTTCGACCTCATGCCGTCGCCGACCTACGTGCGCGGCTTCCTGCGGACGTACGCGGACTTCCTCGATCTCGACGGCCGGCTGGTGCTCGACGAGTACGAGTCGCGCTTCGGCAGCTACCGCCTCTCGGCCGACGCGGCCCAGCGGCCCGGGCGGCCCCCGGGCGACGGCGGCCCGAGGCGTTCGGCCTCCGAGGCCCCGCGCGTGGCGCCCCGGCGCCCGCGGCGCCGGCGGCGGACCGAGGTCCAGCTCCTGTGGCTCGCCATCGGCGGCGTCATGACCGTCGCGCTGCTGATCTGGCTCGGGGTGGGCGAGACGGGCGATCCGTCGTCGCTGCCGGTGGGCGGCGCGGCGCTCGGAGGCTCCACCTCCGCCCCGGTGGTGACCGAGCCGGACACCGCCGCCACCGAGGCCCCGGTCGCGACCAAGAAGACCTCGATCGTGCTCGAGGGCACCGGCACCTACGGCTGCTACGTCGAGGTCCGGGGCAAGAACGCCAAGGGGCGCTTGGTGGTGCAGCGCATCCTCGCCCCCGGCGACTCCGTCGAGTTCAAGGTCCTCAACGGGATCTGGGTGCGCGCGACCAACCCCGCCGAGCTGAAGGTGACGATCGCCGGCAAGCCGGCCTCGCTCGACAGCTCCACCGGCGGCACCTGGCTGATCACCACCACCGGGGTCGAGAGCGCCGGCTGAGGGACGGGTGGCGGGGCCGCGCGCCGCGATCCTCGTCACGGGAGACGAGATCCTGCGCGGGCGGATCCAGGAGCGCAACGCCGGCATCCTGGCGCGCTCGCTCGAGTCGCGCGGGGTCGAGGTCGACCGCGTCGAGATGGTCGGCGACGGCCTGGAGGCCATC
>LNEQ01000134.1 GCA_001464995.1 Actinobacteria bacterium Ga0077541 | reverse complement strand
TCGAGCGCCGCGAGGTCTACCGAGAGGAGGTCGCCTGGCCTCGGGCCGACGAAGTCAGCCGCCTCGCGGCTTGACGCTTAGAGCCGTGGGATGTCTAGTCGTCGCGCCCGGGGGTGTCCGGGGGCCCGGGCTCAGGCGAACGACTCGCCGCCGAGTGCCACCAGATCCTGGCGCGAGCCGACGCCGAGCTTCTGGAAGACCTTGCTGAGGTGGTACTCCACGGTCTTCGGGCTGAGGAAGAGCTGTGAGGCGACCTCCTTGTTCGAGGCCCCTTCCGAGACGAAGCGGGCGATGCGCCGCTCCTGTGGGGTCAGGGCCGAGGCCGCAGAGGGGTCGCGCGAGCGGATCGACTCGCCGGTGGCCCTCAGCTCGTCGCGCGCACGGTCGGCCCAGAGATGGGCGCCCATGCCCTCGAAGGTCGCCATCGCCTCGCGCAGGTGCAGCCGCGCGTCGCTGCGCCGGCCTCCGCGCCGCAGCGCCTCGCCCAGCGCGAGCCCGGTCCGGGCCCGGGTCCCCGCCGCGCCGGCGCCTGTCTCGAGGGCGAGGGCCCCCTCGAACAGGGCCACCGCCTCATCGCCGTCGGCCAGGAGGCCGCGGCAGCGCAGCACCATCGGCCGCGCCCAATCGGTGTCGCTCATGGCCGACCACCGCTCCAGGCGGTCCACCGCCTGGAGGGCGGCCTCGGGCCGCCCGGCACGCCCGGCGGCATGGGCGAGCGGCGGCACCGCCGCGTAACACGAGAGCGGACTGCGGGAGGAGGTCCCGGGGTCGGCGGCGACGGGAGCCAGTCGCGCGAGCGCCGCCTCGTACCGCCCCTGGCCCAGCTCGAGCTCGGCGATCGCGAAGCTCGCCGTCTCCCACACGGGCAGCAGTCCACGGCGTGCGGCGAGCGCCAGCGCGGCCTCACCGTGTTCGCGGCAGGCGTCCGCCTCGCCCCGGAGGGCGTGGACGGTGGCGAGCACCGCACGCGCCTGCGCGGCGCTGTTCTCGAGGCCCGCCTCCTCCGTCAGCCTCCACGCCTCCTCGCCGTCGGCCCACGCGTCGTTGACCCGTCCGAGCCAGGCGAGCAACGCGCCCCGCCGGGTGAGGGCCACGGCGAGCGTGGCGAAGGCGCCGCGCGCCCGGGCGAGCTCGATGGCGCGCGACTGGCGGGCGACGGTGCGGTCGTGGTCGCCGAGCCAGGTGTCGGCGTTGGCGCTCCACACCAGGCGGCGCGGATCGTCGGTGTCGTCACCCGCCGCCGACGCCGTCCGCAGTGGGCCGCGCGCCTCCTCGAAGAGCCCGGACGCCGCCCGCCGCACCCCGGTCAGCCACGCCCGGCCCTCGGCACAGCACTCCAGCGGCAGCTCCTGCGCCCGGGCGTCGGCGATGCCGAGGCCCTCGAGGTCTCCCGACATGGCCGCCGCCTCGCCCGCGCGCACGAGCAGGTCGCTCGCCTCGCCCGGATCGGAGGTCCGCGCGGCGGCCTCCAGGAGCATCTCGTGGGCGTCGGGCGGCCGGCCGCGCACCACCGCGATGGCCGCGCGCACCGACAGGATGCGGGTGCACAGGGCGTCGTCGTCGGCCACCGCGTCGGCCTGGTCGGCCAGAGCCTGCGCGAGGGGCGCGCGCCCCGCCTCCCAGGCGGCCTCCGCCGCCGCCACCAGGCGCCGCCCCTTCGCCGCGTCGTCGGGGCTGAGCCGCGCGGCACGCTCGAGAGCGGCGGCGGCGGCGGCGTAGCCGCTGCGGGCCCCGGCGCGCTCGGCGGTGCGCTCGAGCTCGTCGGCGATGGCCTCGTCGGCGCTGAAGCACGCCGCCGCCCGGTGCCAGGCCCGCCGGTCGGCCTCACCCTCGCCGCTCAGCACGTCGGCGAGGGCCCCGTGCGCCGACTGGCGCACCGCGAACGACAGTCCGCGGTGCAGCGCCGAGCGCGCCATCGGGTGGCGCAGCTCCACCCGGTCGCCGGCGACGCGCAGCAGCCCCGAGCGCTCGGCCTCCTCGATCTCGGCGGGACGGGCACCGAGCCGCTCCGCCGCCGCGGCGATCACGCCGAGATCGCCCGTGTCGTCTGCGGCCGCCACCGCGAGCACCACGATCGCCCCCTCGCCCAGCCCTCGGGTCCGGTCGATGAACGCGTGCTCCAGGCGCCCGGTGAGGGGCAGGTGCTCGGGCAGGGGTGCGCGGCCCGCGAGCTGGTCGGCGTCGAGGAGCTGGGGCATCTCGACGAGCGCGAGCGGGTTGCCGCCGGTCATGGTGACGAGCGCCTCCCCGACGTGCGGCGCCAGGCCGCTCACGCGGTCGCCGAGCAGCGCACGGGCGGCCGCGCGGTCGAGGCCGCCGAGGCGCCGCTCGGTCAGGCCGGCACCCTCGAACCGGCGCGCCTCGCCCTCGCGGGCCGCGATCAGCAGCGCGATCGGCTCGGCGATCAGCCGCCGGCCGATGAAGCCGAGCGCCTCGGCCGAGGGACGGTCGAGCCACTGCGCGTCGTCCACCACCACCAGCAGCGGCCGGCCGTCGGCGATGTCCGCCAGGATCCCGAGCGCACCGAGCGAGATCAGGAAGCGGTCGTCGACCCGCTCCGAGGAGAGGCCGAACGCCCCTCGCAGCGCCGCCGCCTGCGGCGCCGGAAGGTGATCGACCCGGTCGAGACCACCGGCCAGCACCTGATGCAGGCTCGCGAACGGCAGCTCGGCCTCCGACTCCACGCCGATCGCGCGGATCACCGTCATCCCGTCGGCGGCCGCCGAGCGCTCGGCCTCGCGCAGGAGCGCCGTCTTGCCCACGCCGCCCTCGCCGCGGACCACGAGCGCCCCGCCCTGCTGCTCCCGTGCCCCTCCGAGCAGGGCGGCGATCGCCGAGAGGTCCGCGTCACGTCCGAGGAGACGGTTTTCCACGTTTCCAGCGTAATACGAGCAGGCCCGCCTCGAGCGGCCCGCGACCACCCGAAGACGACCTTCGGCGGGGTCGCCGCGATCGGCGACACCCGTGACCAGCCTACGAGCGGGCGCGCGCTCGGATGAAAGGCCGCTCGCACATGGACAAGGAGCAGCTCGCGGAGGCGATCGCACGCGATGGCCCCTCAGGGCAGGCGCACGACCACGCCCTCGTCAGGCGCCAGGCCGAGGGCGCGGGCGTCGTCGTCCGGGCGGCCGGAGTCGGTCGACAGCAGCACGTGCGCGGGCGCCTCCCCGAGCTCGGCGAGGTCGCACAGCACCCGCTCGGCCGACATGTTGATCGCGATCAGCAGACGTTCGTCGCCGGCCTCCCGCACCCAGGCGAGCACCGCGTCGCCCGAATCGAGCAGCCGCTCCGAGCCCTCGGGCCCGAGCGCCGCCAACTCGCGCCGGAGGGCGATCAGCCGCGTCCAGAACGCCAGATCCGACCCGGGATCGCCCCGCTGCACCGACGCCGCCAGCCGCTCCGCCTCCTGCACCACCGGCAGCCACGGCGTGCCCGTGGTGAACCCGGCGCCGGGGCCGGCGACCGAGGGCGGCTCCCACGGCATCGGCGCGCGCACCGGATCGCGGCCGTCGATGTCCACCACCGCCCCGGGCGGGATCTCCGCGTCGGGGAGCCCGAGCTCCTGCCCCTGGAACATGAACGCGCAGCCGCGCAGGCCGAGCAGCAGCAGCGCCGCCGCGCGGGCGCGCCCCGGCCCGTAGCGGGTGGCCACGCGCGAGTGGTCGTGGTTCTCCAGGCACCAGGTCGGCCAGGCCGCGCCGGTGGCCACGCGCGCGAACTCCTCGATCACCGCGCGCATGCGCGGCGCGCTCCAGGCGGCGCGCAGGAAGACGAAGTTGTGGGCCAGGTGCAGCTCGTCGCCGGTCACCAGGAACGAGGCGAGCCGCTCCTGGTCGAGGACGTAGACCTCCCCCACCGCCATGCGATCGTCGTACTCCTCCAGCACCCCCCGGATGCGCCGCACGATCGCGTGCCCCTCGGGCCAGTCCTGCCCGCGCGCCCAGTCGGCCTGCGGCGAGGGCGGGTCGGGGATGCTGCCGAGCTCCTGCACCACGTCGATGCGGAAGCCGTCGACGCCCCGGTCGAGCCAGAAGCGCAGCGTGCCGAGCATCGCCTCGGCCAGGTGCGGGTTGGCCCAGTTGAGATCGGGCTGCGCCGAGGCGAAGACGTGGAGGTACCACTGGCCGCTCGGCGGGTCGAAGGTCCACGCCCGGCCGCCGAAGGTGGAGACCCAGTCGTTGGGCGGCAGCCCGCCCGGGCGCCCGTCGCGCCACACGTACCAGTCGCGCTTGGGGTCGTCGCGCGAGGAGCGTGAGGCCTGGAACCACTCGTGGCGGTCGGAGGAGTGGTTCGGCACCCAGTCGATTACCACCCGGATGCCCCGCGCATGCGCCTCGGCGACCAGCCGGTCGAAGGTGGCCAGGTCGCCGAACAACGGATCGACGTCGGTGTAGTCGGCCACGTCGTAGCCGAAGTCCACCATCGGCGACGGGTAGAAGGGCGACAGCCACACGGCGTCCACCCCGAGGGCCGAGAGGTGGTCCAGCCGGCCGATCAGCCCGGCGAGGTCGCCGACCCCGTCGCCGTCCGAGTCGGCGAAGCTGCGGGGATAGACCTGGTAGATCACGGCGCGGGTCCACCAGGGGAAGTCCATGGGGACCAGTCTCCCCGGTGGAGCCGGGTCCGACACGTCCCCCGGGGCCGCCTATTCCTTCTTGGAGCGGCTCCGGCGCTGCAGCAGGCGGTCGGCGAGGGCCCCCAGCAGCGCCGACCCGATGATCACGTAGATCAGGCGCGACTCGCGCTCGAACAGGATCCAGTTCACCGAGACGCGGTCGCGGTTGAAGAGCGCGAAGAGGATCACCACCAGCGCGATGACGCCGGCGATGATCAGGCGCGTGGTGCGCTGGCGGTCCTGCTCGTCGAGGGTCGGGGGTGCCATGGCGCAAATCTACCGCGCCCCCGCCGCCATACTCCAGCGCGGATGACAGACAGCGCCCTCCTCCCGGTGGCCGGCGCCGCGTGACCCCGCTCCTCGGAGGGATCGGAGCCGCGCTCGCCTGGGCCAGCGCCACCCTCCTGGCCGCGTCGTCCAGCCGCCGCATCGGGGGCGTCTCCACCCTGGCCTGGGTGATGCTCAGCGGGCTGATCGTGTCGGTGCCGATCGCCGCCGCCAGCGGGTGGCCCTCGGGGCTCGACGGCCCCGCCGCCGCCTGGCTCGGAGTCGCGGGCGCCGGCAACGTGGCGGGTCTCGCACTGCTCTACGCCGGAATGCGCACCGGCGAGGTCGGCGTGATCGCGAGCATCGCCTCCACCGAGGGCGCGATCGCGGCCCTGTTCGCGATCGCCGACGGCGAGCGGCCGGCGGCGCTGACCATGATCGGCTTCCTGCCCCTCGTGGCCGGCGTGGTGATGGTGGCGCTCGGCCCCCGGGCCGAGCTGCGCAGGGCCGCGCCCGCCCGCGGTGGGGCGATCGCGTTCGCCGTCGGGGCCGCCCTCTGCTTCGGCGTCAGCCTGTTCGCGGCGGGCCAGGCCAGCGCCTCGGTGCCGATCGGCTGGGTGGCGCTGCCCGCGCGCGTGGTGGGCGTGACCATCCTGGTCGGCGCCCTCGTCGCGGGCGCCCGCCCATTGGTGGCGCCGCGCCTCGGGCGGATCGCGATCGTCGCGGGCGTGTTCGAGGTGGCCGGCATCCTCTCGTTCGCCTGGGGCGCCCGGGAGGGCATCGCGATCACCTCGGTGGTGGCGACGCAGTTCGCCGCCCTCGCGGCGGTCGGTGCGTTCGTGTTCTTCCGCGAGCGCCTGGTGCGCCGCCAGGTCATCGGGGT
>LNEQ01000133.1 GCA_001464995.1 Actinobacteria bacterium Ga0077541 | reverse complement strand
GGTGAGTCGCCGGCGGTGCGGAAGCTGTGGACGCGCTCGCGCGGCACGAAGATGGTGGTGCCGGCGCTCGCCTCGAACACGTCGTCGTCGAGGCGGAACGTCAGCCGGCCCTCCAGCAGGATGAAGGTCTCGTCCTCGGCGTGATGGCGGTGGGGCGGCGGCCCCGTGTCGGGCGGCACGAGGGCCTCGAGCAGCGTGAAGGCGCCGCCGGTCTGCGCCCCCGTGAGGAGGGTGGTGTAGGTGTCGCCGACGAGGACGACGGTGTCCCCGCCCTCGGGGCCGACATGCACCGGTGCGAGTTCGCTCATGTCGCCGTGCTCCCTGGAGTGGCCGTCGCCATGCGATTCGGCACGGGCGGCGGCGACCCTGCCGCGGCCGGGCCTGCCAGGGCGAAACGGACGCCCTGGACGCAGGCCAGGGCCAGCAGGGCGAGCATCGGCAGCAGGGCGACCTGGATGCTCGCTGCGCCGAGGTGCAGCAGGGCGGCCGCCGCGAGCTGCACGGCGACCGCGGCGCTGAAGCCGCCGGTGTTGGCGAGCCCCGTCGCCCCGCCCGCGCTGTGAGCCGGGTTGCCCGCGCGCGCGACGTCGAAGGCGAGCATCGCGCACGCGCCCCCCGCGCCCGTGATGACGAGGGTGGCCAGCAGGACGCCTGCCGGAGGGTGGCCGCCCGGCCACAGCAGCGCGGCCGACCAGCCGGCGGCGACCGCCAGCGTGGTGCCGAGCAGCAGGCCCGTGCGCGTGCCGGGCGCCCGCGCGACGACCGCACCGAGCAGCGGGGCCGCGACGGCGAAGGCGATGACGCAGATCATCAGCCAGGTGCGGGCGACGCCGGGGGAGACGTCCTGGGCCCGGACCAGATAGGGATAGCCCCAGAGGGCGGTGATCGCGACGAACGGCCCCATCAGGCCGAAGTGGGCCCAGAAGGCGTGCCGTGTGGCCGGACGCGCCCAGGCCGCGCGCAGGGTGGGGAGGATCGGGTCGTGGGCCAGAGCGCCGGCCGAGCCGGGCGCGGGGGCGCCTGCGGGCCGGTCGCGCACGAAGCGCAGGCAGACGATCGCGAGCGCCCCGGTGACCAGGCCGCTGGTGACGAAGGTGGCCGTCCAGCCGGCGCCGTCCAGCGACAGGCCGAGCGGGACGGTGGTTCCGATCTGCCCGAGGGCGCCGGCCAGACCCGTGAGCGAGGCGAGCAGGGCGTAGCGGTGGGCCGGGAACCAGCTCTGGGCGATCCGCAGCACCGACAGGAACATGAAGGCGTCGCCGGCGCCGACCAGCGCCCGGCCGCCGAGCGCCAGGGGCGCCGAGGTGGCCAGGCCGAAGGCCGTCTCGCCGATCGCCATCGCCACCAGCCCGATGGCCAGCGCCCGGCGCGGGCCGATGCGGTCGGCCGCCAGGCCCGCCGGGATGGTCATCACGAGATACAGGCCGAGCTGCAGGGCCGACAGCGTGGCGATCGTTCCGGGCGCCAGGTCGAAGCGGCGCTGCGCGTCGAGCGAGGCGACGCCGAGGCTCATGCGGTGGAAGAGCGCGACCAGGTAGAAGCCCGCCGCCAGGCCCCAGACCAGCCAGGCGCCCCGCTGCGCCCCCCCTGCCCGCTCTCCCGTACGTCTTAGATGCATGTCGTGTTTCTAGCAGACGTGGTTGTCGGCGGCCACCCGCACCGCTAGAGATGCGACATGGCGACGACTCCCCGACCGCTGCCGGCCAAGGACCGCGTGTACGCCTTCGTGAAGGAGCGGATCCTGGGCGGCGGCTACCCCGGCGGCGAGCTGCTCAGCGAGGGCGAGGTGGCCGAGGCCCTCGACGTCTCGCGCACGCCGGTGCGCGAGGCCTTCCTGCTGCTGGAGGCAGAGGGGCTGATGCGCCTCTACCCCAAGCGCGGGGCGCTGGTGGTGCCGGTGTCGCCGGCCGAGGTGCGCGACGTGATGGAGACGCGCCTGCTGGTGGAGCGCCACACCGCCGAGCGCCTGGCGCACGGCGGCCCGGAGGCCGCCGCCGTCATCGGCGAGCTGCGCGAGCTGGTCGCGCGCCAGGAGCGGCTGCTCGACGAGGGCGACCTCGCCGGCTTCGTCGCCGCCGACCGCGCCTTCCACCACGCCATCGTCGCCGCCGCCGGCAACGCCATCCTCACCCGCATCTCCGACTCGCTGCGCGACCGTCAGCGGCGGATGGTGGCGGCGACCGTCGCCCGCGACCCCGAGCTGCCGCGCCGCTTCCTGCAGGAGCACCGCGCCATCCTCGCCGCCATCGAGGCCGGCGACGCCGAGCAGGCCGCCCGCCGGGTGGACGAGCACCTCGAGCGCTCTCGGGCGCGCATCGAGCAGGCGGCGACCTGAACGCCGGATCCCGGGCGAGCGCCGCGCCGCCTGGTTAGCATCGCGCGGATGCTGGATCGAATCGCGACGTTCTCCTCCACCCGCGTCGGCAAGTTCGCCGTGCTGGCGATCTGGATCATCGCCATCGTCGCGCTGTCGTCGTCGGCGGCCAAGTTCGAGGAGGCCCAGAAGAACGAGTCGACCAGCTTCCTGCCGGGCGACGCCGAGTCGACCAAGGTGCTCGCCGTCCTCGAGGAGTTCGGATCCGACGACGTCGCCGAGGCGGTGGTCGTCTTCGCCCGCTCCGGCGGGCTGACCGCCGGCGACCGCCAGGTGATCGGCGACTTCCGCCAGAGCCTGCAGAGCGACCCGCCGGTGGCCACCGGCCCACCGGCCGAGACGGTCTTCTCCGAGAACGGCGACGCGGCGATCGTGATCGCGCCCGTCGAGGTGCCCGAGGGCGAGTCGGACCTGCTGCTCGACGCCGCCGAGGACATCCGCGAGCGCATCGCCGAGCGGCCCGAGGGTCTCGAGGCCGCGCTCACCGGCCCGGCCGGCTTCTCGGCCGACGCGATCAAGGTGTTCGAGGGCATCAACTCCACCCTGCTGCTGGCCACCGCGAGCCTGGTGTTCGTGCTGCTGATCCTGATCTACCGCAGCCCGATCTTCTGGATCCTGCCGCTGCTGGCGGTGGGCTTCGCCGAGGTGACGGTGCGGGCGATCGGCTACGGCCTGGCGAGCGCCGGCGTGGTGGTGAACGGCCAGACCGCGGGCATCCTGCTGGTGCTGGTGTTCGGCGCGGGCACCGACTACGCGCTGCTGCTCGTCGCCCGCTATCGCGAGGAGCTACGCCGCCACGAGGACAAGCACGAGGCGATGGCCATCGCCCTGCGCCGCGGCGGACCCGCGATCCTCGCCTCGGGCGTCACCAACATCTGCGCCCTGCTGGTGCTGGCGCTGGCGGCGGTCAACGGCACCGCCGGCCTCGGCCCCGTGGGCGCCATGGGCGTCGCCGTGGCGATGGTCTCGATGCTGACCCTGCTGCCGGCCCTGCTCACCATCGGCGGCCGCCGCGCCTTCTGGCCCTTCATCCCGCACTTCTCCGCCGGCGCCGGGATCCCCGAGGAGCGGGGGCTCTGGCGGCGCTTGGGCGACGGCATCGCCGGGCGGCCGCGGCCGGTGTGGATCGCGACGCTCGCCGGCCTGCTGGTCATGGCCGTGGGCATCGGCGCCTTCGACCAGGGCATCAGCCAGCAGGAGGACTTCCGCGGCGAGGTCGAGTCGGTGCGCGGTCAGGAGCTGCTGGCCGCCTCGTTCCCGGCCGGATCGAGCGCCCCGACCGACGTGATCGTGCCCCGGCCCGAGCGTGCCGAGGCCGTGGGGGCCGCCCTCACCGACATCGACGGCGTCTCGTCGGTGCGCCCGGTGGAGACGGGCCCGCCCGGCACCCGCCTGGCGGTGACCCTCGAGCCCGACCCCTACAGCCCCGAGGCCCTCGACCTGGTGCAGCCGATGCGCGACGCGGCCCGCGCGGCGGGCGGTGAGGAGACGCTCGTGGGCGGCCCGAGCGCGGTGGCCTTCGACCTCAACGAGGCCGCCACCCGCGACCTGTGGCTGCTGCCCCCGATCGTGCTGCTGGTGATCCTGGTGATCATCGGCCTGCTGCTGCGCGCCATCATCGCGCCGCTGCTGCTGGTGGGGACGGTGATCGTCTCCTTCCTCGCCTCGCTCGGCGCGAGCGTGGTGATCTTCAACTACGTCTTCGACTTCCCGGGCCAGGACCCGTCGCTACCGCTGTTCGGGTTCATCTTCCTGGTGGCCCTCGGGGTGGACTACAACATCTTCCTGATGGCCCGCGTGCGCGAGGAATCCGAGCGCCACGGCACCCGCGAGGGCATGATCCGCGGCCTCGCCGTCACCGGCGCCGTCATCACCTCGGCGGGCATCGTGCTGGCGGGCACCTTCAGCGTGCTGGCGGTGCTGCCGCTGGTGTCGCTGACCCAGATCGGGTTCCTGGTGGCCTTCGGGGTGCTGCTCGACACCTTCATCGTGCGCTCGATCCTGCTGCCCGCGACGGTGATGGAGCTCGACCGGCGCGTGTGGTGGCCCTCGCGCCTGTCGCACGCCGACCCCCCGCCGCCGGCGCCGGCCGAGGCCGCAGAGAAGGCCTGAGAAGGGGGAAAGGGGGCGGCCGTCCCGGTCGGCCGCCCCCCAGGCGCTACGAGAAGGTCCTCAGGATGAACCGGGTCCATCTGCCGCGAAAATCCCGCGAGGCAAGGACGCAGGGAGGGTGCGATGCCTGGAAGCATCGCCCCGACCGAGGACGCCGCCTCGCGATGATGTGCAGCGAGCAGATGGGGACGGTCTCATTCTGAGGGCCTTCTCAATCCCCCCGCTCCTCCGTGTCGTGCTCACGGAGGCGCAGAGCGCCGGTCATGACGAGCGCCAGCAACGGCACCCCTCCGGTGAGGGGCACCAGGCCGGTGGCGTACCCGTCCCGGGGTGTCTCCTGGTCGGTCATGGCTCCTCCTGGTCCCTCGCTCGCTCAGTGGGGTCAGGTTGGAGCACGGCGGGCGCGCCGTTTACCGACATCGGGCCCAACATCAGGTCGCCCGGATCCGCCCTCCGGGCGGGGTCAGTCGTCGATCGTGATGTGCCCCGGCTGGGCGGCGACGCGCTCCAGCCAGGCCGCGATGGCCGGGTAGGGGCGCATGTCGATGCCCGCCTCCTCGGCCACGTGGGTGTAGGCGTAGAGGGCGATGTCTGCGATCGTGAAGCGCTCGGCCACGAAGAAGGCGCGCGTGGTCAGGTGGTGCTCCATCGCCTGCAGCGCGCGGCGGCCGCCCTCCTGCTTGGCCGCCAGGGCCTTGGGGTCGATGTCCTCCAGCCCCGCGATGTGCAGCCAGTAGCGGGCCACCGCGATGTTGGGCTCGTGCTCGTACTGCTCGAAGAACATCCACTGCAGCACCTGGGCGCGCTCGAAGGCGTCGGCGGGCAGCAGCGGGGTGCCCTCGGCCAGGAACCAGATGATCGCGCACGACTCGGCGAGGAAGCGGCCGTCGTCGAGGTGCAGCGTGGGCACGCGCAGCGCCGGGTTGGCGGTGCGGCCGATCAGGTGCTCGCGGTCGGAGCGGTCGGTGACGCTGATCTCGCGCCGGTCGTAGCGGATGCCGGTGCGCGCGAGCATCAGGCGCACCTTGTAGCAATTGCCCGACCGACGGGCGTCGTAGAGGAGCATCCGGCGAACCCTACGAGACCGCGGTCGTCTCCCGCGGGGTGACGAGCACCGCCGCGTCCTCGCCCGAGGTGGTCGCCCATCGGCCCACCGCGGGCCGGCGGGTCATGAGACCAGCTCGGGGACCGAGTCGCGCTCGGCCACCACCCGGTCCATGTGGCTCCAGATCAACAGGGTCGCCGCCGTGAGCAGGGTGATCATGTGCACCGACATCATGAGCATCGAGGCCCTGATCTGGTCGGCCTCGGGCGACAGCCCGAAGATCCGCTCGGGCTGGTTGATGTAGATGTCGTACATCGGGTCGCGCAGGAAGAGGAACTTGCCGACGATCATCGACACCAGCAGCAGCCCCATCGCGTAGCCCGAGCGCTTGGCGTGGCTCATCGTCAGGTGCGGGACGATGCCGATGATGTGCGACCAGACCATGAACCCGGTGAGGATGATGCTGATCTGCATCGTCCAGTGCAGGAACGTGCTGGCCAGCGCGGCGTCGTAGAGGGCCGGGAAGTACCAGATCGATGTCACGAGGAACCAGGCCACGAAAGCCGTGGCGGGGCGGCCGACAAAGCGCAGCACCGGCCGCATGCGCGGGCGCGCGACGAACCGCAGCACCGGACGGGGCACCACGAACAGCGCAAGCGGCCCCGACAGGCCGAGCACCATCAGGATGGTGGCCACGTCGCCGAGCATCATGTGCTGGACCATGTGCGCCGACAGCAGGTAGTTGTAGGCGATGTTGTGCAGCGGCGACAGCAGGGCGATCACCAGGATGTTGAGCCCGGCGTAGAACGCGAACGCCCGCCAGATGGTGGCCAGGTCGCCGCGCCCCCTGCTGCGCAGGCGCCACCAGCCACGCGCGTAGAGCACGGCGAGCGCGCCGAGCACCAGCAGCACCACGGGCTCGAAGGCCCAGACGCTCCAGGGATCGGCCCCTCCTGCCGCGTGGGCGTGGCCGCCGGACTGCAGCGGCAGGAGGGGGGCGATCATCGGCGCTACCCGGTCACTTCCCGTCGAGGATCAGGTCGGCGACGGCCTCGATCTGCTCGGGTGCGAGCTGGTCGGCGAACGCCGGCATGGCGTTCTTGCCGTTCGTGATCACATCGACGATCCCGTCCTTGTCGAGCGCGGTCTCATCGAGGTTCGGCCCGATCTCGCCGGCGCCGCCGGCGGCCTCCAGGATGTGGCAGCCGCCACAGCCGGTCGCCACGAACACCTGCTGACCCGCGGCCAGGTTGTCGTCGCCCCCGGGCGCGGGCTCCTCGAGCGGCGGCAGGAAGGCCGCCGTCGCCTTGTCCTGGTTGGCGTTGCCGATCGCCCAACCGCCCGCGGCGAGGCCGGCGATCGCGACGATGGTGAGCGTCATGACCAGGCCCTGCAGCGCCGGGCTCGTGAGCTTCGGCCGCGACACCCCGAGGGAGATCCGCTGGGTGTAGGCGCTCGTCTTGCCACGGAACGTCTGGACCATGTTGAACACGAAGATCAGCTGGGACGCCGCGAGCACGACCAGGATCGGGATCGACGCCGCCGTCAAGGCGTCGTACTGGCTCGGCAGCACCGCGAACCGGCGCGGGGCGCCGTCGAGGCCCTGCCAGATCCAGATGACGCTGAAGGCGGTGCCGGCGAAGAACGTCAGCCACACGTGCCACATGCCCAGGCGATCGCTGTAGAGCTTCTTGCCGATCAGGTCGGGCAGCAGGGCGTAGATGGCGCCGAAGATGACGATGCCGATGTTGAGCAGCGCCATGTGGTGGAAGTGGCCCACCACCCAGAGCGTGTTGTGCACGAACGCGTTCCACGCGATGGTGGCGTTCACCACGCCCGACAGGCCGGCCAGCAGCCAGCTGACCAGGCCGAGGAACAGCGCGGTGCTGCCCGCGGTCCATGTCCAGCGCGACTTGTAGATCGTGAACATGAGGCTGTAGAGCGACAGCGCCGAGACGAGCGTCAGGGCGAAGGTGATCGGCTCCATGCCGGTGTTGATCGCGGCCTGGATGGAGTCGGTCGGGTAGTCCATGTACAGGTGGTGCGCCCAGACGGTGACGTTCGCGATGACCGCGATCGACCAGCCGACGGCGATGATGTTGCCGGCCACCAGCGGGCGCTTCGCGAAGCGCGGCACCAGCAGGTAGTAGATCGACACCGCCGGGAAGAGCAGCAGGTAGACCACCGGGTGGCCGAAGAACCACAGCACGTTCTTGGCCAGCAGCGGATCGACCGAGATGTCGATGTACGCCTCGAGGATCATCTCCACCAGCAGCACCGCGAGCGGGAGGGTCGCGATGATCATGTCGATCGCGATGACCGTGAGCGGGATCACGGGGTAGGGCACCGGGCGCGCGGTGGGGAACTTCTTGGGGGCCAGGATGCCGAGGCCCATGGCCGCGCCGAGGCGGTTGGGGCCGCTCTTGTCCGACTGCAGGCCGGGGCCCGTGACGATCATGATGATCGAGACGCACCAGGCGATGATCGAGACGCCGGCGAGCAGCACCGAGAACGAGAAGGCGGCGGTGACGTGGTTGCCCCACTGGCCGGCCGACTCGAGCGGCAGCGGGTAGAGGAACACCCACGAGCCCGCGAAGTTGAACAGCAAGGTGGTGACCACCACGCCGGCGACGCCGAGCACCATCGTCCACCAGGCCACCATCGCCACCATGCGGGCGGGCCTCTTGATCGTGTAGCCGACCTCTGAGAGCACCCAGAAGCCGAAGCCCATCACGGCGAACGCGGCCCAGCCGACGAAGGCGCCGAGGCCGTGGGCGGTCATGATCGCGTACCAGTAGTTGTCGTCCAGGCGGACGATGTCGGCCTGGCTCTGGCGCAGCACCATGCCGAGCAGTCCGGCGACCAGGAAGATCGCCGTCGAGGCGATGACGTAGTACAGGGTCAGCTTCTTGGCGACTCCCCGGCTCTCCTCGGAGACCTTCGGGAAGTCCATCTGGGGGTGGCCCGCGAAGGCGTTGGAGCTCATTCGCTCACCTGCAGTGCGCCGATCATGTTGTGATGGTCGACGCCGCAGAACTCGAGACAGACCACCTGGTATCTCCCCGGCTCTTTGAACGTGTAGACGATGTGGCTGGTGCTCTTCGGGACGGCCTGGATCTGGAAGAGCAGGATGTTGTCGTCGTTGTAGACGGCGAATCCGTGGTTCACGTCGGCCGCGGTGACCTCGAAGCGCACCGGGATGTCGGGCTTGATCGTCCCGGGGTTGATCACCCACGCGAACTGGCGGCCGTCGACCGACACCTGCTGCTGCCCTTCGGCGGCGGCGTTGTCGCCATAGGGGATGAAGGCGAGGGTCGCCAGCCCGAGGATGGCCAGGCAGACGACCGCGAACATGAACCAGGGCTTCTCACCATGAGCGAGCTTCTCGGTGTCGGCCGTGTCCTCGCGATCGGCGTCGAACGAGTGCGTCGACTTCCACACCCAGAGGAGGACGATCAGGGCGAGGACGCTGACCGCCGAGTAGGCGATGAGGATGGTGAGGGCTGTTGGATTCATGTGGGTTTTCTAGGGGTCGTCGGTGGGTACAGCAACCGTCCTGAGCCGTTTCTGACCAGGTTCGGTACAAAGCCGAAGTGGGTCTGCGGGAAATCCGCATACCGGCGACGGATACCCGACCTTGTGTGGCAGGGTGGAGCCGTGAAGGAAGCCCACCCTCTGCGTCGTCTCTGGCGCTACGCCGACCGCCATCGCGGGCGGGTCATCTGGGCCACGGTCCTCACGATCGCCAACAAGATCTTCGACGTCTTCCCGGAGATCCTGATCGGCTTCGCGATCGACGTCGTGGTGCGCGAGGACAACTCGTTCGTCGCCGATCTCACGGGCATCGACGGCCGCTGGGGACAGCTCGTCGTGCTGGCGGCGGTCAACATCGCCGTCTGGGTGGGCGAGAGCATCACCGAGTGGGGCGCGGCGGTCGTCTGGAGGAACCTCAGCCAGACCATCGAGCACGAGGCGCGCATCGACGCCTATTCGCACATCCAGCGCCTGGAGCTCGGCTACTTCGAGGACCAGACCACCGGCGGGCTGATGAGCGTGCTCAACGACGACGTCAACCAGCTCGAGCGCTTCCTCGACGTGGGCGCCAGCGCGATCATCGCGATG
>LNEQ01000132.1 GCA_001464995.1 Actinobacteria bacterium Ga0077541 | reverse complement strand
TCGCGGTCATCGGCTTCCGCACCTCCGACGACTTCATCCCGGGGGTCGGCGTGAGCCTGGGTGCGGCCGGATGGCTGATGGTCATCGGAGTGGTGCTCCTGTTCGCGGGCACCGTCGTCTCGCTGGTGTTCCTGAGGGTCCCGGCCGCCGGACCGGACCCCTCGGCCGCGCCCGGAGAGGGCAAGGGGGTGGCCGCCCTCGTGGTCGGGATCGTGGGCGTCCTGCTGCCCTTCCTGGCGGCCCCGGCGATCGGCCTGGCGCTGTTCGCGATGGACGACGTGCGCGCGGGCGACGGACGCGTCGGCGGGCGGGGCCCGGCGGTCGCGGGCCTCGTGCTCGGCATCGTCTCACTCTCGCTCTGGGGCGTCGGGCTCCTGCTCGGGATGCTGCTCGCGCAGCCGTAGGCGCCGCCGCTCGACGGCCGCCCGCCAGTCGATCCGGCCCAGCAGCCAGAGGACGATGACCACGCCGGCCAGGCCGAGGGCCGCCTGCCAGGGGCCCGTCGCGTCGCGCAGGCGGTCGCCGGCGTCCCCGGCGAACGCTCCGGCGAGCCCGACTCCGAGCCCGTAGGTGACCAGGCGCCCCACGAAGCACGACGCCCCGACGAGGGGCAGACTCACCCGCAGCAGGCCCGCGGCCGTGTAGAGGGCGCCGGCCGGGGGCGGGGAGAGGGCGAGCACCGCCGCGACCCCGGCCGTGGTGCGCCTTCCGTGCAGGCGGGCGGCCAGGTAGTCGACGTTCTCGCGCGTGGCGCGACCCATCAGGCGCGGGCCGAGCGCCCGTGTCCAGGCCGCCAGCAGGGTCCGGCCGGCCGCCGCGCCCGCGGCGCCCACCACCACCACCCCGGCGGGGTGCGCGTCGAGCTCGACCGACAGATAGGCGAGCACCAGCCAGGACGGGGGGAGCGGCACCGGGGTGACGGTCATCCCGGCGAGGATCGCCGCCACCAGGAGGTACTCCACCCGTCCAGGCTAGTGGAGCGTCAACCAACCTTCGCCGGGTTCCGGCCCCCTGCAAGTCATCGCGGATGCTGCGTCCTCGGTCGAACGCATAGCCTCAGCTATGCGATCTCCCTGCGTCCTTGCCCCGCGGGATCTTCGCGGCCAGAACACCAGC
>LNEQ01000131.1 GCA_001464995.1 Actinobacteria bacterium Ga0077541 | reverse complement strand
CCCTCGCTGCGCACCTCGTCGCTCCAGAGCGCGACCATCGTCTGCACCAGGCGGCGCGGTGGGTCGACCTCCAGGTTCTCGCCCTCGCCCAGCACCATGTCGGCCGCCGGCGCCCACAGCTCGTACCGCGAGCCGGGGGCCCAGTCCGTGCGCTGCCGCGCGCCGAAGTTGTACTTCGCGCGGATCTCGGGATCCGTGATCGCCTCCCAGAGGCGCTCCGGCGTGGTGCGGATGTAGATCTCGAAGACCTTCTCCATCGAACTCTCCAGTCTGCTCTTGAGCCCGCTGAGCCCCGCGACCCAGGGCTCGGCGTACTTGCTCACCCACCGGTCGTGGACGAGCCGGATGGGGACCGGGTTCAGGAAGTGGAGCTTCTCGCGGCCCCGCCTGCGCGTGACCACGAGGCCCGCGTCCTCGAGCAGCCTGAGGTGCTTCATCACGCCGAAGCGGGTGATGTCGAAGCGCCCCTCCAGGGAGCTCAGGCTCTGGCCGTCCTCCACGAAGAGGGCGTCCAGGAGAGCCCTGCGGGTCGGGTCGGCGAGAGCCTTGAACACCGCGTCCATGCCGGGACCATAGGTGACCATTCAGTCACACGTCAAGCAGGTGGCGGCCACGCCTCCTCCGGCGGCCGCGGGCCGCCGCGGACGATCCGCGACCCCGCCGCCCCGATGGCCAGGTAGGGATCGACCGCCGGGCGGCGCCAGGTCTCGTAGTCGGCGCAGGCGCGGTCGGGGTCGCCTCCGGAGCCCGCGACGGCGATCGCCAGCGCGTGGGCGTCGCCGAGGCCGAGGCCGGCGCCGAGGCCCGCCTCCGGGCCCACGGCGTGCGCCGCGTCGCCGATCACCACGAGACCCGGCACCCACCACCGGTCGGCGCGGACCTCGGTGATCTCGCGATAGACCAGCTGGTCCACCGAGGTCAGGGCCGCGAGCGCCGGCGCGGCCGGCGGCAGCAGCCGGGCGAAGGCGGCGCGGAAGGCATCGAGGCCGGGGGCGCGCACGGCCTCGGGCGAGGAGCGGTCGATGTCCCACCATCCCGCCGACCCGGTCGGCCATCCGAGCAGCCCCACCTGGCGGCCGTCGGCCTGGTAGTGGAGCGCGAAGCTGCGGTCGATCACGGC
>LNEQ01000130.1 GCA_001464995.1 Actinobacteria bacterium Ga0077541 | reverse complement strand
CTGCTGACATGGGAGACCGCGCCCACCCGGGGAGTCGACCGGTCGAACCCGCCCTTCTTCACGTGGTTCGCCGACGGCACCCTGAACGCGAGCGTCAACTGCCTCGACCGACACCTCCCGACGCGGGGCGACCGGGTCGCCTTCCACTGGGAGGGTGAGCCCGGCGAGCGGGTGGACATCACCTACCGCGACCTGCACGAGCGGGTCTGCCGTCTCGCCAACGGCCTGCGCTCGCGCGGTGTCGGGGCGGGCGACCGCGTCGCGATCTACCTCGGCATGGTGCCCGAGATCGTCGTCGCCATGCTGGCGTGCGCGCGCATCGGCGCGCCGCACACGGTGATCTTCGGCGGCTTCTCCCCCGACTCGGTCCGCGACCGCGTCCTCGACTGCGGCGTGACGGCGATGATCACCGGCGACGGCGCATGGCGCGGGGGCAAGCTCGTGCCGCTGAAGGCCAACGTCGACGCCGCCCTCGAGGGCGCCCCCGACGTCCACACCTGCATCGTCGTGCGGCGGACGGAGAACGAGATCGGCTGGGTCGAGGGCCGCGACGCCTGGTACCACGAGCTGGTCGCCTCCCAGCCGGCCGACTGCCCGCCGGAGATGGTGGGCGCCGAGCACCCGCTCTACATCCTCTACACCTCGGGATCCACGGGGAAGCCGAAGGGCATCCTGCACACCACCGGCGGCTACCTCACCGGCGTCGCGGCCACGCACCGCTGGGTCTTCGACCTCAAGGAGGACGACGTCTACTGGTGCGCGGCCGACGCCGGCTGGGTCACCGGCCACAGCTACATCGTCTACGGGCCGCTGGCCAACGGGGCGACCAGCGTGCTCTACGAGGGCGCGCCCGGCACCCCCGACAAGGACCGCTGGTGGGAGATCGTCGCCCGGTACGGGGTGACGATCCTCTACTGCGCGCCGACTGCGATCCGCACCTTCATGAAGTGGGGCACGGAGTACCCGGAGCGCCACGACCTGACCTCGTTGCGCCTGCTCGGCTCGGTGGGCGAGCCGATCAACCCCGAGGCCTGGATCTGGTATCGCAACACCATCGGCGGCGGGACGTGCCCGGTGGTCGACACCTGGTGGCAGACCGAGACCGGCAACATCATGATCTCGCCGCTGCCGGGCGTCACCACCCTGAAGCCCGGCTCGGCCACCCGGCCCCTGCCGGGCATCACGGCCGACGTCGTCGATGCCGACGGGAGGAGCGTGCCGCTCGGCGAGGGCGGCTACCTCGTGCTCTCCGAGCCCTGGCCGGCCATGCTCCGCACGCTCTATGGCGACGACGACCGCTTCGTCGAGACCTACTGGAGCCAGTACCCGGGCATGTACCTGGCCGGTGACGGCGTCCGGCGCGACACCGACGGCGACTACTGGCTGCTCGGCCGCATCGACGACGTCATGAACGTGTCCGGCCACCGACTCTCGACGATCGAGATCGAGAGCGCCCTGGTCGACCACCCGAAGGTGGCCGAGGCGGCGGTGGTCGGCCGCGCCGACGAGACGACCGGACAGGCGATCGCGGCCTTCGTGACGCTCAAGGCCGACGTGGTGGGCGACGAGTCGATCATCGCCGAGCTCCGCCAGCACGTCGCGACCAAGATCGGCGCCATCGCGCGCCCGAAGTCGATCGTGCTGACCGACGACCTGCCGAAGACCCGCTCGGGCAAGATCATGCGCCGCCTGCTGCGCGACATCTCCGAGAACCGCCAGCTCGGGGACGTGACGACGCTCGCCAACGAGGACGTCGTCTCGGAGATCGCCGGCCTCGCCGCCACCGAGCGGGGAGACGGATCGAAGACGTGATCGGTCCGCTCCGGGGGCCGGACGGCCCCCGGAGCGCCCCGCGGTCACGCGACGGCGGTCTCGAGCGGCTGGAGCGCGTCCGTCATTCGCTGGTAGGGCTCGCGCAGCAACGGGCTGGAGAGCAGGAAGTCGGCGGTCGCGCGGTTGCAGGCGATCGGGCAGTCGTGCACCACCGCGATCCGCAGCAGCGCCTTCACATCGACGTCGTGCGGCTGCGGCTGCAGCGGGTCCCAGAAGAAGATCACGATGTCCAGGCGGCCCTCGGCGATCCCGGCGCCGACCTGCTGGTCGCCTCCGAGCGGGCCGCTCAGGAAGCGCTGGACGGGGAGTCCGAGGGCGTCCTCCACGAGCCCCCCCGTGGTCCCGGTGGCGAACAGCTCGTGGTCCTCCAGGGTGCCGCGGTTGAAGCGGGCCCAGTCGAGGAGGTCGAGCTTGCGGTTGTCGTGCGCGATGAGCGCGATGCGCTTGCGGTCGTCCATGTGTCTCCGATGATCCTCGTGGTGGACGGCGGGGATCACGGTAGCGCGGGTCGCCCCCGGCGCACGTTGAGATGCCGTGAAGACTTCCCGCGGCGGTCCCCTCAGACTCCGGGCGGCGACGGACGGCCCGCCGCCGCGAGCCGGTCGCGGACGTGCGCCAGGGCGAAGGCCAGGGCGTTGCGGGGTGCCGCGCGCCGGTCGGACTCCCGGTACCAGGCGAGGAGCCCCTCGATGCCGAGGGCGATGGTGAGGCGGTCGGGGTCGGCGTCGGCGGCCAGAGCGACCAGAAGCGCCAGCGCCGCGATCTCGGCGTGGGGGCCGGCCTCGTCGGGGCGGTCCGCCAGGCGCGGCACCAGTCCCGCCCGGGTCTCCAGGAGTTGGATCTCCACGCGCGCGCGCCCGGGCCCCTCCCACGGCACGACCGCGAGGGCCCCCGGCACCCCGAGGCCCTCCAGCGGGACCAGGTCGCCCGGCAGCGCCCCCTCGGCCGGCGCGATGCGCGACGCGAGGCCGACCAGCGCGGTGCGGAACGCCTCCCAGCGCCCCGACGAACTACCGCCGATCGCGTGCGCGGCCAGGCCGAGCGCGAGGGCGAGCCGGTCGGCGGTCTCGTGAGCCGGCCAGCGCCCCGGGGCCGGGTGGAGCATCACGGCGGCGCGGCGCGGGCCGTGCAGCGCGACCTCGGCACGGGCGATCGGTGTACGGCTGAGAAGTGGCGTGGCGCATCCTCGGTCCGGCGCCCGGCTAGCCGCGACTAGCCCGGCGATGCTCCCCCGGAGGGGCGTTTGACTTAGCAAGAGGCTAAATGACTACCGTTCCCGGCGATGGACGCCCGCTCCCATTCCCGGTCGAACCGCGCGGCGGCGATGCTGTCGATCGCCTCCAACACGGTCCTGATGCTGGCCAAGCTCGTCGTCGGGCTCGTGACCGGATCGGTCGCGGTACTCTCCGACGCCGCGAACTCCGGTGGCGACCTGGTGGCCTCGGGCATCGCCTACGCAGGGGTGCGCGCGGCCGCGCGGCCGGCCGACGAGAACCACCCCTACGGACACGAGAAGACCGAGAACCTCGCGGCGCTGGTCGAGGGCATGCTCGTGCTCGCCGCCGGCGCGGTGGTGGCGTTCGAGGCCACGCGCCGCCTGATCGACGGCTCGGCGCCTCTCGTCGGCCTCGACCTGGCGGTCGGCGTGATGGTGGCGTCGGCGCTCGTCAACCTCGCGGTCTCCCAGCGGCTGCGCCGTGTCGCCCGGCGCACCGGGTCTCCGGCGATCGAGGGCGACGCAGCCCACCTCGCCTCCGACGTCTGGACCTCCGCAGGCGCTGCCGCGGGACTCATCCTCGTCGCGATCACGGGCTGGACGCCGGTCGACGCGCTCGTCGGCATCACGATCTCGCTCTACGTGATGGCGGTCGGCGCGCGCCTCACCTGGAGGGCGGTGCAGGTGCTGCTCGACAGCAGCCTCCCCCCGGAGGAGCTCGCCGCCATCGAGGCGGTCCTCGCCGGCTTCGCCGCCGACGAGCAGGTGAGCTTCCACGCGCTGCGCGGGCGGCGCGCCGGCAGCAAGCGCCACGTCGACATGCACATGGTCGTCCCGCCCGACACCACCGTCCGCAACGGCCACCTGATGAGCGGCCGCGTGAAGGGCGCCGTGCGCGAGGCGCTGCCGAACGCCGAGGTGCTGATCCATCTCGAGGACCACTAGTGCCGTGTCAGGTGACGTTGGCCGTGTTCTGGCCGCGAAAATCCCGCGGGCCAAGGAAGAGGGAGATCCCCATAGCTGAGGCTATGTGGTCGAGCGATGACGCTGGATCCGCGTTGATTTGCAGCGAGGCAGAACCGGGCGAACGTTGCCTGACACGGCACTAGTTCCCCGACGCCACGCGGGAGGAAAGCCGCGGTCGGCGGCGAAGCGTCGTCGCATGACGACTCAGACGCTCGCCCTCCACTCCGACGACGACACCCAGCAGGTGTCGCGTCCGGCCCCGTCCGACACCATGCCGCGCCGCCTGGCGGAGATGGACCTCGACCCCCCCTCGGGCCCCGTGCCCGCGGACGTCCTGGCCTACTTCGAGGCAGCCGTCGCGCGGGAGGGCCGCCGCAGGGCCGCCTGAGGCCCGCCGCCTGCGCCGATCCACCGCGGCCGCCGTCACGCGGCCCGCGTGTACGCGCCTTCAAACCCGAGTCGTCGCGGTCGATGAACCATGAGTGCGCCTACTGCTCACGACGATCGCCGCCGCCTTCGCGCTGACCGCGCCCGCACTCGCCGGCGCCGCGCCGACGATCACCGAGTACTCCGCCGGGATCACCGCCGGTAGCGCGCCGCACGGCATCGTCGCCGCCGGAGACGGAAACCTCTGGTTCACCGGCAACGGCACCCCCGCTCGGCTCGGCCGCATCACTCCCGAAGGGGTGGTCACCGAGTTCTCGGCGGGCCTCACGTCCGGGGGCGGGCCGTGGGGCATCACCGCGGGACCGGGCGGGCACCTCTGGTTCACCGAGAACGGAATGCTGGGAGCCGTGGGCCGGGCGACGACACTCGGCGCGGTCACGCTCTTCACGAGCGGACTGACGACGGGTGGCGAGCTGCGCGACATCGTCGAGGGCCCGGATGGGAACCTCTGGGCGACATGGAGCGCGAATCCGGGCCGCATCGTGCGCATGACGCCCGCAGGGACGATCACCGAGTTCACGGCGGGACTTCAGAACAACAACGCCCCTACGGGGATCACGGCGGGCCCCGACGGCAACGTCTGGTTCACCGAGATGAGCACGCCGGCCCGGATCGGGCGCATCACGCCGGACGGCGTGATCACGGAGTTCCACACCGGCCTCACGAACGGCGGCGCGCCCCAGGACATCTCCACCGGCCCGGACGGCAACCTCTGGTTCACCATGAGAGACGGCATCGGGCGCATCACGCCGGAGGGGGTGATCACCGAGTTCACGGCGGGAATCACGCCGGGCAGCCGCCCGGCCGGCATCGCCGCAGGCCCCGACGGCGCCCTCTGGTTCACGGCGAGCGCCGACCCGGGGCGGATCGGGCGGATCACCACCGAGGGTGTCGCCACCGAGTTCACCGCCGGCATCACGGCCGACGCCGCGCCTCTCGGTATCGCCGCGGGGCCGGACGGCAACATGTGGTTCACCGAGAGCGACGGCGACCGGATCGGGCGCATCACGACCTACCCCGCCGTGACCTCCGGCGTCGCGACGCTGAGCGGTGACACCACCGCGAGCGTCACGGCGGCGATCACCCCGAACTCCCAGGCCGCCGAGTTCCGCGTCGAGTACGGGCCGACGACGTCCTACGGCAGCACGACCACCCCGGTCGCCGCGGCGGCGTCCCTCAGCCCCGTGACGGTGTCGGCTGCGCTGTCGGGACTCGCGCCGGGCGCGACGACCCACTACCGGACCGTCGCCACCAACGCCTCGGGAACCACCTACGGGCCCGACCGCACCATCGACGTGCCGGCCACCCCCGCCGCATCCGCCCCCGAGCCCACTCCGACCGTCGGTCGCCGGGTGGTCGCAGAGACCCTCTCGGGCGTCATCCGCGTGCGCCGTCCCGGGTCGTCTTCCTTCGTCACGCTGGACGCCGCCTCCCCCGTCCCCGTGGGCTCGGTGATCGATTCCTCGAAGGGCCGCATCGCGGTCGTCAGCGCCCTGCCCGGCGGCCTGACCCAGTCGGCGACCTTCTGGGGCGGTGTGTT
>LNEQ01000129.1 GCA_001464995.1 Actinobacteria bacterium Ga0077541 | reverse complement strand
GGGCTCGCCGAGCGGACGTTCAAACGCCGTTTCACCGCGGCGACCGGGCACTCACCGATCTCCTACGTGCAGCGGACCCGCGTCGAGGAGGCCAAGCGCCGGCTCGAGCGCACCGCCGAGCCGATCGAGACGATCAGCTACGCGGTCGGCTACGAGGACCCGGCCTCCTTCCGCCGGCTCTTCAAGCGGATCACCGGGGTCAGCCCGGGCGCGTACCGACGCACGCTGCAGCTTCCGGCCTTCGCACGGGGGCCCACGGGCGCGGGGCCCCGGATCGAGGCATAGAAGAGCCCCGCGGAGCGGGGCTCTTCCGTAGCAGGCCGTAAGCCGGATTCTGTCGTGGGCAGCCATCCATCTGGGACGTCTGTCGCCAGACGCCTCATGCGGCCTACCTGGAGCTGGGCGAGCAACCCGTGGCGCCCCGGTTTGGCCTTGCACCGAGTGGGGTTTACCGAGCCGGCCTGTCACCAGACCGCTGGTGCGCTCTTACCGCACCTTTTCACCGTTACCGCCGACGCGAGCGCCGGAGGCTGTGTATTTCTGTGGCACTTTCCCTGGGGTTTCCCCCGCTGGCCGTTAGCCAGCACCCTGCTCTGCGGTGTCCGGACTTTCCTCGAGCCGCCGAGGCGACCCGCGGCTGCCTGGCCTGCCGTGTGAGAGTAGCGCCATGCGCATCGTCTCGCTGCTGCCGTCGGCCACCGAGATCCTCTTCGCGCTCGGGGCCGGCGAGAGCGTCGTCGGAGTCACCTTCGAGTGCGACCACCCGCCCGAGGCCCGCCGCAGGCGGATCGTCTCGACGAGCGCCCTCGCCGGCGGGCTGAGCCTCGCCGAGATCGACTCCGCCGTCTCGTCCCGCATCGCCGCGGGCGAGGACCTCTACCACCTCGACGCGGGCGCCCTCTCCGATCTCGACGCCGACCTGGTCGTCACCCAGGACCTCTGCGCCGTCTGCGCGCTCGACGCAGGGGACGTCGCGGCGGCGCTCGACCACCTCGGCTGCGACGGGCGCGTACTGACGCTGGCCCCGACCGATCTGGAGGGGGTGCTCGCGTCCGTCCACCAGCTCGGGGCGGCGGTGGGAGCGCATGCGGAGGCCGACGCACTCGTGGCCGGGCTGCGCGCGCGCCTGGCCGCGGTGGCGCACCGCCTGCACGGCGCGCCCGCCCGTCGGGTGCTGCTCCTGGAGTGGACCGACCCGCCGTTCGCCCCGGGGCACTGGGTCCCGGAGATGGTCGCGGCCGCGGGCGGCCTGAACGTGCTGGGCGCGGCCGGGAGGCGCTCGGAGCGGGTGACCTGGGACGACGTCGCGCACGCGCGGCCGGAGATCGTGGTCTGCGCGCCGTGCGGGCTCGGCCTGACGGAATCCTCAACCGCCGCCGAGGACGCCCTCGCCGCCGGTGTCCTGCCCGGCGATGTGGAGGTGTGGGCGGTCGACGCCAACGCCTCGTACGCGCGGCCGGGGCCGCGGCTGGTGGACGGCGTCGAGGCCCTCGCAGGCATCCTGCACCCGGGCCGGGCGGCCGCCCCGTCCGCGGACGCGGCGCGGCTGATCCGCCCCTGACGCCCTCTCAGAGCTTGCGCAGCACCCCCACCACGACGCCGAGCAGCACGACCTCGTCGGGCACGATCGGGGCGAAGGCGTCGTTCTCCGGCATCAGCCAGACCCGGCCGTCGACCCGCTTGAGGCGCTTCACCGTGGCCTCGTCCTCGATCTGGGCGACCACGATCTCGCCGTCGTCGGCGGTCGGCCGCTGCGCGACGACCACCAGGTCGCCGTCGAGGATGCCCGCGTCGATCATCGAGTCACCCGTGACGCGGAGCATGAAGTCGCCCTCGAAGGGCGACGCGATCCAGTCCTCGACGTCCTGCTCGGCGAGCCTCGGGACGCCGGCGGCCACCGATCCGACGAGCGGGAGGGTGTTGGCCGGCGGGGCGGGGGCCGGAGCAGGCGCCTCGTCCGCGGCCTCGGTGCGGCAGACGAACATGGCGCGGGGCTTGGTCGGGTCGCGGCGGATGTGGCCCGCCGACTCGAGCTTGGCCAGGTGCGCATGGACGGTGGAGGGCGAGGCGAGCCCGACCGCGAGGCCGATCTCCCTCACGGTCGGCGGGTAGCCGCTGTCGCGGCAGTGGCGCGAGATGAAGGTGAGAATCGCGGTCTGACGCTCGGTCAGGTCGTCCATGCCGGGAATGCCTCCGGGACGCGAACAGGTGTTCTCAACGCTACCAGAGGTCGTGGCGAAATCCACATGCGGAGTCGCGCACGCGCTCGTCTATACTGCCCCGACGCTCGCGCCTGTGGCGGAATTGGTAGACGCGCAAGGTTGAGGGCCTTGTGACCCATATGGGTCGTGGAGGTTCAAGTCCTCTCGGGCGCATGTCACGAGGGCCCCGCTCCGGCGGGGCCCTCGTCGTTTCCTCCCTGAGCGGGCGCATCGCGGATCGGCGGTACGCGGGCTCAGCGCCAGCAGGACCGCCGCCAGCAGACGATCAGGCCCAGCACGAACCGGTGCGCGTGTCTCATACCGTCCTCATCGGCGCGACGGCGCCTCGGGGTGAGGGGGGTCGCCGTCAGCCTTCGGCGGGGGGAGGACGGGTCCTGCCGGCCGCCGGGGCGGGCAGGCGGCCGTTCACGTCGCGGGCGGCACCGGCGCCCGGGGGCGGCGGCGCGGCACCCACGGCCGATCAGCCGAAGATGTTGCCCAGGATCTGGACGACGTAGGCCAGCACGTAGAGCTGGACCACGGCACCGAGGTACAGGGCGATGGCGATGACGGGGACCGCGATCGCGGCGCCCACCCACTTGACGGCTGTATTCACGCCGCGAACCCTACCCGGCGCCGCGGTCGCCGGGAAGGGCCGCGCGCACGAGAGGGGCACTCGGCCCGCCGCGGCGGGCGCGAGGACCCTGACTAGACTGGCCCCTCCGACACCCTCGACGAGGATGGCCCGAGCGTCATGAGCACCGAACACCCCCCCGCGTCCGCCGAGACCACCCGCGCCGCCCTGCTCGCGGCGATCGAGCTGCAGATCCAGGGCGCCCCCAACGCCACCACGCTCCTGCGCCTGGCGGAGGCCTACGCCTGGACGGTCGAGCCGGGCCAGGCCCACGGAGCCAGCGAGAGCGCCTGAGCCGAGGCGAGCAGCGCCTGCCCGCGGGCGCTCGCCGGTGCCGAGAGCACGCGGGCCGCGGGCCCGTCCTCCACGATGCGCCCCCCGTCCATGACCGCGATGCGGCCGGCCGCCTCGCCCACGGTGGCCAGATCATGGGAGATCAGCAGGTAGGCGAGGCCGTCGCGGGCGCGGAACCTGTGACGCGATCGAGACGTCCAGGGACGCGACCGGCTCGTCGAGCACGAGCAGGCGTGGCCGCAGCGCGAGGGCCCGGGCGATCGCGACGCGCTGGCGGGCGCCGCCCGACAGCTCGTCCGGACGCCGGTCCGCGTCTGAGGCGGGCAACCCGACGGCCTCGAGCAGCTCGCCCACCCGCCGGCGCCGCGCGGGGCCCCGTCGCGGGCCCCGGAGTTCCGGACCGCCCTGGGCGAGCAGCGGCTCGGCGACCGACCGCCCTACACTCATCCTCGGGTTGAGCGTGAGGTACGGGTCCTGGAAGACGATCTGAATGGCCCGCGCGAGCCGTGGACGATCGACCCGTCGCCCATCGACGACGACGGTCCCGTCGAGGAGCACGTCGCCCGCCGCCGGGAGCTCCAGGCCCATGATGAGGCGCGCCAGCGTGCTCTTGCCGCAGCCCGACTCGCCCACGAGCGCCAC
>LNEQ01000128.1 GCA_001464995.1 Actinobacteria bacterium Ga0077541 | reverse complement strand
GTCATCCATCCCGAGGTGCGGGCCGCCGTGCACGCCACCCGCAACCGGCGCGTGGGACTGCTGGCCACCGAGGCCACCGCCCGCTCGGGCACCTACCGTCGGATGATCCGGGCCCAGGACGCCGGCGTGGAGCTCACGACGGTCGCGTGCCCCGGCCTGGCGCCGGTGATCCAGGAGGGCGGGGCGATCGACGACGCGGTCGTCGCGATGGTGGCCGCCTACACCGCCCCGCTCGGCGCCGCCGGCGTCGACACCGTGATCCTCGGGTGCACCCACTTCCCGATGGTCGCGCGCCTCCTGCGGCGCGGACTACCGGGCGTGACGCTGATCGACGGGCGGATGGAGATCGCGCGGGAGGTCGTCGAGACCCTCGAGCGCAAGGGGCTCCGGCGCCCCCCGGGCCCCGAGGGCGTCCGCCGCTTCGCGTGCAGCGGCGACCCGGAGGCCTTCCGCCGGCTCGCCGGGCGCTTCCTCCAGATGCCTCTCGAGCGGGTCGAGCTCGTCGATCCCGGCGGCGCTTAGGCGCCCTCGTCGAGGGCTCCGCGGGGACGGTTGACGCGGAACTCTTGACGAAAAGTCCTCGTACCCGCGATGCAAAGTCCCTACTCTTGTCGGTCGGTCACCAGCGAGGAGGCAGTCATTCCAGTCGGCAGCAGCGTTGGGTCAGAGATCGTTCCGCCGGAGCTTCTGGCGCGAGGCGAGGTGCTCGGCTTCCTCTCCCTCGAGGAGGTCGCCGAGGTCCTGGAGGAGGCGGGTCGCGGCCCGGCCGCCGTGGAGGCCGCCATCTCGGAGCTCGAGGAGGCGGGGGTCGAGTTGATCGACGAGGCCGAGGCGCGTGCGCGCCTGGCCGCCCAGGCGCCTCCCCCGCTGCGCATGACCGCCCAGATGCCGGCGCTCGGCGACAGCCTGGCGCTGTACCTGCGCGAGATCGGCAAGGTGCCGCTCCTGACCGCCGCCGACGAGATGCGTCTCGCCAAGCGCGTCGAGAAGGGCGACGCCGCGGCGCGCGAGCACATGATCGCCGCCAACCTGCGGCTGGTCGTCTCGATCGCGAAGAACTACCGCAACCGCGGGCTGCCGTTCCTCGACCTGATCCAGGAGGGCACCCTCGGCCTGGTGCGCGCGGTCGAGAAGTTCGACTGGCGCCGCGGCTTCAAGTTCTCGACCTACGCCACCTGGTGGATCCGCCAGGCGATCCAGCGCGGCCT
>LNEQ01000127.1 GCA_001464995.1 Actinobacteria bacterium Ga0077541 | reverse complement strand
TCGCGGGTGGCGACGCCGAGCTTGCGGTAGATGGAGCGCATCTGCGTCTTCACCGTGTTGTGGGAGACGTAGAGGTCGGCGGCGATCTCGCGCGCCGATCCCTCGCCGGTGAGGCGGTGGAGCACCGCGAGCTCGCGGTCGGTGAGCCCGCCCGCGCCGGTGGGCGGGCTCGGCTGCGCCGGGGCGCCGTCCGGCCCGAGGCGGGCCTCCAGGTCGTCGAGCAACGAGCGGATGTGACCCACGCCGCGCGCCGGCGCGGTCAGCTGCCGCGCCTCCCGGGCGCACGCCCGCGCCTCGTCCTCGTCGCCGGCCGCGAGGTAGACCTCGCCCCGCACCGTGACGGCGTGCGCGAGCTCGGTCGGCGCGCGCCCCCGAAGGGCCAGCTGCACCCCGCGGTCGGCCTGCGCACGCGCCTCCTCGGACTCCCCCCGCGCGGCCAGCACGCGCGCCAGGTTCACGTGGGCGCCGGCGGCGTGCGGGTACTCGGAGTGCCGCTCGTCCTCGGCGAGGGCGATCGCCCGCCGCGAGCGCTCCTCGGCGAGGTCGGCGTCGCCGCGGCGGAAGTCGGTGTCGGCGAGATGGCTGAGCGAGACCACCACCAGCGCCGAGGCCCCGCACGCGGCCCCGCAGTCGGCCGCCTCCTCCAGGATGGGATAGGCCTCCTCGCCCTCTCCGGCGGCGTGCAGTGAGATGCCGAGCGCCATGCAGGCGAGGGTCCTCCACCACGTCTGCCGCTCCGGGGTGATCTCCATCGCCCGGCGGCCCTCGGCGACGCCGCCGTGGGCGTCGCCGGCCAGCAGTCGCACCAGCGACCGGGCCGACGCGAGGCCGCCCGCCAGCGCCTCCGGGTCCCCCGGCGCGCCGGGGACCGCCATCGCGGCCTCGGCGTCGTCGAGCCAGGGGGTCGCCTCGTCGGGTCGTCCGAGGTTCAGGCGGATCAGCGCCTCGGCCATGCAGAGCCGGGGATCGGCGCGCACGCGCTCGGGGGGCAGCAGCGCGAGCCAGCCCTCGGTGGTCACGGTCCATCCGCTGCGTTCGTAGCCCATCCAGTTCTCGGCGATCAGGTCGGCGGCGCCCTCCAGGTCGCCGCCGGCCGCCGAGTGCCGCACCGCCTCGTCGATCGCGCCGGCCGACAGGTGCCAGGCTGCCGCCCGGCGGTGCAGCCCGGCGACGGCCTCGGGGGCCGTGAGCGCCAGCTCGTGCCGCAGCAGCTCTCCGAAGAGGTGGTGGTAGCGGTACCACTCGCGCCGGTTGTCGAGCGGGACGAGGAACAGGTTCGAGCGCTCCAGCTCGGCCAGCACCCGGGCCGAGCCGGTGGTCCCGGCCACGGCGTCGCACAGGGGCCCCGAGAGCCGCCCGAGGATCGCGGTGCGCAGGAGGAACTCGCGCCGCTCGGGCGCCTGGCCCTCCAGGACCTCGGCGGCCAGGTAGTCGACAACGAGGCGGTCGTCCCCGGCGAAGTCGGCGATGAAGGCCCCGGCGTCGTCGCGCCCGCGCAGCGACAGGCCCGCGAGGTAGAGGCCGGCCGCCCATCCCTCGGTGCGGGCCCGCAGCGCCGACACCTGGCCGGAGGGCAGGTCGAGCCCCACCGCGGCGCGCAGGAGCTCGGCCGCATCGTCGTCGCCGAAGCGCAGCGCGTCCGAGCGGATCTCGCCGAGGTCGCCGCGCGCCCGCAGGCGCGCGAGGCCGATCGGCGGATCGTTGCGGCTGGTCATCACGATCCGCAGCGACTCGGGCAGGTGCTCCACCAGGAAGGCGACGGCGTCGAGGATCGCGGGCTCGGTGATCGCGTGGAAGTCGTCGAGGGCGACGATCGTGCGGGCGCCGTCGGCGGGGACCGCGCCGAGCAGCAGCGACAGACCCGTCTCGCGCATCTCGGGGCCTCCCGCCAGCGCTCCGACGGCCTGGTCGTCGAGCGGGACCCCGGCGCGGTGCAGCGCCTCGGAGAGGTAGCGCCAGAACCGCGCCGGGTCGTTGTCGGCGCCGTCCAGCGCGAGCCAGGCCCCGGGCCGCCCGGCGGTGGCGAGCCACTCGCCGACCAGCGTGCTCTTGCCCCAGCCGGCGGCGGCGCTGACCAGGGTCAGCCGATGGTCGTCCACCGACCGCTCCAGGCGCTCGGAGAGGGCGGGCCGCGCGACCAGTCCGGGCCGGCGGCCCGGCGCGCGGAGCTTGGTCTCGAGCAGGGGTGGGGGCACGAGGGTCGCCATGAGAGGCTATTGAGGCGCGTGGGGGGCGCACGGTCAAGCACGTCCGCGTCGCGCCCCGCGCCGGTGGGTACACTCCGCCGTCGTGGCGGGGGCGAGCTTCCAGGATGTGATCTCACGACTGTCCGGGTACTGGGCCGACCAGGGCTGCCTGGTCACGACGCCGTACCACACCGAGGTCGGGGCGGGCACGTTCAACCCCGCCACCCTGCTGCGCAGCCTCGGCCCGGATCCGTGGCGGGTCGCCTACGTCGAGCCGTCGATCCGCCCGACCGACGGCCGCTACGGCGAGAACCCCTTCCGCCTGCAGCACTACTTCCAGTACCAGGTGCTGATGAAGCCGTCGCCGGATGACGTGCAGGACCTGTACCTGGGCTCGCTGCGCGCCCTCGGCATCCGGCCCGAGGAGCACGACATCCGCTTCGTCGAGGACGACTGGGAGGGCCCGACGCTCGGCGCGTGGGGCCTCGGCTGGGAGGTGTGGATGGACGGGATGGAGATCACCCAGTTCACCTACTTCCAGCAGGCCGGCGGCATCGACCTGACCCCGGTCTCGGTGGAGCTCACCTACGGCCTGGAGCGGATCGCGATGTACCTCCAGGACGTCCGCTCGGTGTACGACCTCGAGTGGGGGCACGGGGTCACCTACGGCGACATCTATCAGCGCAACGAGGCGCAGTGGAGTCGCTACAACTTCGAGGTCGCCGACACCGGCGCGCTCTTCGCCGCGTTCGGGCGCCACGAGGCCGAGTGCCTGCGCTGCCTCGAGGAGGACCTGGTGCTGCCGGCCTACGACCAGGTGCTCAAGTGCAGCCACTCGTTCAACCTGCTCGACGCCCGCGGCGTGATCAGCGTCACCGAGCGCGGCGCCTACATCTGGCGGGTACGGGCCCTTGCCGCGAAGTGCGCGCGGGCCTATCTGGAGACGATCCACCCCTCCGAGGAGCCCGCCGGTGCCTGACCTGCTCCTCGAGGTGGGCTGCGAGGAGCTCCCCTCCAGCGCCTGCCGCGAGATCGTGGAGCAGGCGCCCGGGCTGTACGCCGCCGCGCTCGAGGCGCTGGGGCTGGAGGGCGGGGCGGTGAGCGTGTCGGTGGCGCCCCGGCGGTTCGCGATCCACGGCGCGGGGCTGCCGGTGGAGCTGGCAGCATCGTCACGGACGGTGCGCGGGCCGGCCGCGGCCGCGGCCTTCGGGCCCGACGGCGCGCCCACGAAGGCCGCCGAGGGCTTCGCCCGCGGCCAGGGCGTCGCGGTGTCCGACCTCGTCGTCCGCGACGACGGCGGCCGCGACTTCGTCTTCGCCGAGATCCGCCAGGAGGGCCGGCCCCTCGACGAGCTCGTGCCGGAGATCGCCGCGCGGATCGTCAATGGCCTGCGCTTCTCCAAGACCATGCGCTGGGGCGCCGGTACCGGCCTGCGCTTCTCGCGCCCGGTGCGTTGGATCGTCGCCAAGCTCGACGAGCGCACCGTCGCCTTCGACCTGCACGACCTGGGCGCCGGGGACCTCAGCCAGGGGCACCGCTTCCTCGGCGCCCCCGCCGTGATCGCCTCGGCCGGGGCCTACGCCGAGACGCTCCGCGGCGTGGCCGTGATCGCGAGCCACGACGAGCGGCGGGCCACGATCCTCGCCGGCCTCGACGCCGCCGCGGCCGCGGCGGGCGGGACCTGGAGCGATCCCGGGGGCAAGCTCGAGGAGGTCCTGTTCCTGGTGGAGTGGCCGAGCGTCATCACCGGCCGTTTCGACGAGCGTCACCTGCGCCTGCCGGCGCGCGTGCTGGTCACCGCGATGCAGGGCCACCAGCGCTACTTCCCGCTGCGCGACGCCGCAGGCGACCTGCTGCCGGCCTTCCTGGCGGTGTCCAACGGCGACCCCGCCCACGCCGCGACCATCACCCGCGGAAACGAGGGCGTCCTCGATGCGCGCCTGCAGGACGCGGAGTTCAGCTTCGACAAGGACCTCGAGGCGGGCCTGGCCGCGCTCGACGGGCGCCTCGACACGATCGTGTTCCACAAGAAGCTCGGCACGATGGCGAACAAGCGCGACCGCCTGGTCGCAGGCGTCTCCGACCTGTGCGTGCGCCTCGGCGCCGGCGGGCCGGAGCGCGAGGCGGCCGAGCACGCCGCCCGCCTCGCGAAGGCCGACCAGGGCGCGGTGCTCGTGGCCGAGTTCTCCGAGCTCGAGGGCTACGTCGCCGCCGAGTACGCCCGGCGCGAGGGCGTCGACCCGCTGGTGGCGACGGCGGTCGAGGAGCAGTACCTGCCCGAGGGCGCCGATTCCCCGCTGCCCGGGACCGCGCCGGGCGCCCTGCTCGCGGCCGCCGAGAAGATCGACAACCTGGTCGGCGCCTTCGCCGTCGACGAGGCGCCGACCGGTTCGAAGGACCCCTACGGCCTGCGCCGCGCGGCCCTCGGCCTGGTGCGGATCGCGCTCGACCGCGGCTGGGACCTCGACATCGCGCCGTCGGTCGCGGCCTCCTACGCGACGCTGACCGCCCAGGGCGCCGAGCTCTCGGTGCCGGTGGACGAGGTGATCGAGCGGGTCGGGGCGTTCCTGGCCGACCGCCTCGTCTACCTGCTCGGCACCGAGGGCGTCGGCGCCGAGGCGTCGGCGGCGGCGATCGGCGCCGGCCTGGGGGGCATCAGCGCGACGGCCTCGTGGGCGCGGGCCATCCAGGGCGCGCGCGAGGGCGACGATTTCGCCTCCGTCTGGACCGCGAGCACCCGGCTCGGCCGGCTCGCCCGCAAGGGCCCGCCCGAGGACACGCCGCTGGCCGAGGGCGACGATCCCGGCGAGACCGCCCTTCGCGACGCGATCGCCACCGCCCGCGGTCCGATCGACGCGGCGCGCGGGGCGGGGGGCTTCGCGGCCGCGCTCGCCGCGGGCCTGCCGCTCGCCGGGGCCGTGGACCGCTTCTTCGTCGACGTCCTCGTGAACGCGGACGACCCGGGCGTGCGCGCGCGGCGCTACGCGCTGATCCGCGAGGCGGCCGCCGTGCTCTCGCGCGTCGCCGACTTCGAGCGCGTCACCGAGGTGGGGGGCGGGCGGTGAGCACCGGCGTGATCACCAAGCGGGTGTACGACTTCTCCGAGGGCGGGCGCGAGATGCGCGACCTGCTCGGGGGCAAGGGCGCGAACGTCGCCGAGATGACCCGCCTCGGACTGCCGGTGCCCAAGGGCTTCACCATCACCACCGAGACCTGCATCGAGTACCTGCGCGGCGGCCACGCCTTCCCGGTGGGCCTCACGCGCGAGGTGACCGCCCACCTCGCGCGGCTCGAGGAGGCGGCCGGCAAGCAGCTCGGCGACTCCGAGAACCCGCTGCTGGTGTCGGTGCGCAGCGGCGCCAGGTTCTCCATGCCCGGGATGATGGACACCGTCCTCAACCTCGGCCTCAACGACCGCAGCGTCGAGGGCCTGGCCGCGCGCACCGGCAACCCGCGCTTCGCCTACGACTCCTACCGGCGCTTCATCCAGATGTTCGGCGACGTGGTCGCCGAGGTGTCGAAGGAGCACTTCGAGAAGGCCCTTTCGGCGATGAAGGCCCGGCGCCGCGTGGAGCAGGACGTCGACCTGTCGGCCGACGACCTGCGCCATCTCGCAGAGGTCTTCAAGGACATCTACCGCGAGCACCGCGGCGAGCCCTTCCCCCAGGACCCGCGCGAGCAGCTCGACGCGTCGATCCGGGCGGTGTTCGAGTCGTGGGACAACCGCCGCGCCCGCGACTACCGCCGCCTCAACCGGATCGACCACGACCTCGGCACCGCGGTCAACGTGCAGCAGATGGTGTTCGGCAACACGGGCCCGAACTCCGGCACCGGGGTGGCGTTCACCCGCAACAACGTCACCGGCGAGAAGGCCGAGCCCTTCGGTGACTTCCTCATCAACGCACAGGGCGAGGACGTGGTGGCGGGCATCCGCACGCCGCGCCCCCTGGCGGAGCTGAAGGACGAGATCCCCGAGGCCTACGAGCAGCTGATCCGCACGATGGACCAGCTCGAGCACACCTACCGCAACATGCAGGACGTGGAGTTCACCATCGAGGACGGTGCGCTCTTCATGCTGCAGACCCGCAACGGCAAGCGCAGCGCCCAGGCGATGGTGCGCATCGCGGTCGACCTGGTGGACGAGGGGGTCCTCAGCGAGCAGGAGGCGCTGGTGTCACTGGTCGAGCCCGACCAGGTGCGCCAGCTCCTGCTGCCCCAGCTCGACCTGGAGAAGGCGCCGGAGCCCCTGGGCAAGGGCGTCAACGCCTCGCCCGGCGCGGCCGTCGGCGCGGTCTGCTTCACGGCCGACGAGGCGGAGCGCCTCGGCAAGGCCGGCGAGCACGTGATCCTGGTGCGCGACGAGACGACGCCCGACGACTTCCACGGCATGATCGAGGCCCAGGGCATCCTCACGGCCCGCGGCGGCAAGACCAGCCACGCCGCGATCGTCGCGGTGGGCATGGGCAAGCCGGCGGTCTGCGGCGTGACGGCGATCCGGTTCCACGACGACGGATCCATCACGATCGGCGGCGCCACCTTCCGCGAGGGCGACCGCATGACGATCGACGGCACCACCGGCACGGTCTTCGCCGGCGATGCGCCGCTCGTGCCGCCCGATCCGGCCAACCCGTACCTGGCCCGGTTGCTCGAGTGGGCCGACCGCGCCCGCACGCTGGCGGTACGCGCCAACGCCGACACCCCCGAGGACGCGGCGCGCGCCCGCGAGTTCGGTGCCCAGGGCATCGGCCTCTGCCGCACCGAGCACATGTTCCAGGGCGCAGCAGATGATCATGGCCGAGGACGCCGCCGACCGGGTCAGCCACCTCGCCAAGCTGCGCGAGTTCCAGGAGGAGGACTTCGTCGGGATCTTCCGGGCGATGGCCGGCCTCCCGGTGACGATCCGCCTGCTCGACCCGCCGCTGCACGAGTTCCTGCCCGACCTGATCGAGCTCTCGGAGCGGGTGGCCGTGGCGAAGGCCACCGGGCGGCCCGATCCCGAGGCCGACGCCCACCTCGCCGTGGTGCGCCAGCTGCACGAGGTCAACCCGATGCTCGGCACCCGCGGCTGCCGCCTCGGAATCGAGTGGCCCGACGTCTACCGCATGCAGGTCGCGGCGATCGTGACGGCCGCCTGCCGGGTGAAGAACGAGACCGGCGCGGCGCCGATCGTCGAGATCATGATCCCGCTCGTCGGCTTCGAGGAGGAACTGCGGATCATGCGCGCCGAGGTGATCGAGGTCGCCGAGATCGCCCAGATCGAGCAGAGGACCGAGGTCGAGTACGCCGTCGGCACGATGATCGAGCTGCCGCGCGCGGCGCTGATGGCCGCCCAGATCGCCCGCCACGCCGACTTCTTCTCGTTCGGCACCAACGACCTGACGCAGACCACGCTGGGCTTCAGCCGAGACGACGCCGAGAACAAGTTCCTCACGCACTACCTGCAGAACAACGTGATCACGTTCAACCCCTTCGAGACGATCGACGTCGATGGGGTCGGCCGCCTGGTGTCGATGGCGGTCACCGAGGCCCGTGCCGACAAGCCCGGCATCAAGATGGGCGTCTGCGGCGAGCACGGCGGCGACCCCGCCTCGGTGATGTTCTTCCACCGGGCCGGGCTCGACTACGTCTCGTGCTCGCCCTTCCGCGTCCAGACCGCGCGCATCGCCGCCGCCCGGGCCGCGCTGGGGGCCTGAGGCCGTGGGCACCGACGGCGCCGCATACGAGCTCGCGAGCCTCGGCGACCTGGTCGAGCTGATCGTCGAGGGCTGGACGATCTCGCGGATGCACTACGCCGACCGCTCCGGGCCCTCGGGGCCCCCGGCGGCCTACTTCGGGCTGACCCGCGGCCCCGACGAGTGGCGGGGCGTCTTCATCCCCGACGACGGCCGGGCGCTCTCACACCGCTCCCTGGTCGGGCTCTTCCGCGAGCACCCGGCGATCTGGAAGCACCGCTCCCCCGACACGATCGCGGCGCCCGGCGCCGAGGGGACCGTGCCCGCCGAGGAGTGGGGGAGCGTCCCCGATCGCTTCCCCGACGGCATGGCCTTCGGGCCGTCGACCCTGCGCGGCGTGGTCCGGGTGGCGCAGGTGCAGTCGATCGCGGGTCTCGACATCGCCCTGGTGGCGCTCGAGCGCCACGACTCGGGCGCGCGGCTGCAGTACATGTGCCACGCCTCCGACCAGCGCACCCGCGCCGAGATGGTGATGCTCGACGTGATCGCCGTCGACGACGCCGGCCGGATGTACCGCGTCGCGTGCGCCCCCTCGGCGCCGGTGGGCAACCGCCTCGACGGGACGCTCGTGATCGCTCCGCCCATCCCGGCCGACGTCCGGCGGCTGACCGTGACCGTCGGGACCGTGCTCGACGCCTCCGAAGGGCGCCAGACCTCGGGTCCGTGGGTCTTCCCGATCCCGCTCGCGCCGCGGGAGTGAGCGACCCCGCGGGGCTGCCGCGCGAGCCCCCGCTCGGGCCGCGGGCGGCGCGGGCGGCCGACGCCGTGCGCGCGCGCGCCGAGGAGCCGCACCCCTTCCGCACGGCCTTCCAGCGCGACCGCGACCGGATCCTCCACACCACCTCGTTCCGGCGGCTCAAGCACAAGACCCAGGTGTTCGTCGCCCCGGCCGGCGACCACTACCGCACCCGGCTGACGCACACGCTCGAGGTCTCGGCCGTCTCGCGCACCGTGGCGCGGGCGCTCCAGCTCAACGAGGACCTGGTCGAGGCGATCGCCATGGGGCACGACCTCGGCCACGCCCCCTTCGGCCACGCCGGCGAGGCGGCCCTCGACGCGATCCTGCGCGAGCGCCACGGCCGCCGCTTCGAGCACAACGTCCAGAGCCTGCGCGTGGTGGACGTGCTGGAGCGCGGGGGAGGGGGCCTCAACCTGACCGAGGCCGTGCGCGACGGCATCCTCCACCACACCGGGCCCGGGCTGCCCGCCACCCTCGAGGGGCAGATCGTCCGCCTGATGGACCGGATCGCCTACGTGAACCACGACATCGAGGACGCGCTGCGCGCCGGGGTGATCACCGAGGCCGACCTGCCCGCCGCCGAGACCGCCGTGCTCGGCGCGACCACCTCGGAGCGTCTCACCACCCTCGTGGCCGACGTCGTCGCGCACAGCGCCGAGGGCGACCGCATCCGCCAGTCGCCCGAGATCGGCGGCGCCTTCCTGCGCCTGCGGAGGTTCATGTTCCAGAACGTCTACCTCGCGCCGCCCGCGGCCGACGAGGCCCACCGCGCGAGGGGGGTGGTGCAGGCGCTGTTCTCCTGGTTCCTCGAGCACCCCGAGATGCTCCCGCCCGCACCCGAGCCCGACCTCGTGCGCCGGGTCACCGACTTCGTCGCCGGAATGACCGACCGCTACGCCCTGCGCCTCTACCGCGACACCTTCATGCCCAGCGAGGGGCCGCTGTAGGTCGCGCTCCCGCTCGGCCGGCGGCGCGCCCTTGCCGGGTGACACACGCGGTCCGAGAATGGGGTCAGCGTGGGCCGCTCCGAGCGGAGCACGAACGGAATCGACGCGAGGGGTGGAGCACATGGGGCTCGATGATCTGGTCAAGAAGGCGAAGGACGTCGCCGGCGATCTGACGGAGAAGGCCAAGGACGTGGCCGGCGACCTCACCGAGAAGGGCAAGGAGGTCGCGGGAGACCTCACCGAGAAGGGCAAGGAGCTGGCGGAGAAGGGCAAGGACGTCGCCGGCGACCTCACCGAGAAGGGCAAGGACGCCGCGGGCGACCTCACCGAGAAGGGCAAGGACGTCGCGGGCAAGCTCGCCGAGGACGCCAAGGAGGTCACCGGGATCGCCAAGGGCGAGGGCTCGATCGGGGACAAGGCCAAGGCCGCCCTCGACGCGGTCAAGAAGCCCGGGGCCCCCGACCCCCAGTGAGGAACCGGCCGCCCGCGCCCCGGTGGGCGCGGGCGGAGCGGGTCAGTCGGCCGAGACGACCCCCACCGGGCAGGTGACGCCGGTCCCGCCGAGGCCGCAGTAGCCGTTCGGCACCTTGGCGAGGTACTGCTGGTGATAGTCCTCGGCGTAGTAGAAGGGCCCGGCCGGGACGATCTCGGTGGTTATCGGGCCGTAGCCGCGCTCGGCGAGCAGGGGCTGGTAGGCGTCGCGGGTCGCCTCGGCGACCTCGCGCTGGGCGTCGGAGCAGGTGTAGATCCCCGAGCGGTACTGGGTGCCGCGGTCGTTGCCCTGGCGCATCCCCTGGGTGGGGTCGTGGCCCTCGAAGAAGAGGCGCAGGATGTTCTCGTAGCTGGTGACCTCGGGGTCGAAGACCACGCGCACGACCTCGTTGTGCCCGGTCATGCCCGAGCACACCTCCTCGTAGGTCGGGTTGGGCGTGTGCCCCCCGGCGTAGCCGACCGCGGTCGTGAAGACGCCCCCGGCCGTCCAGAAGATGCGCTCGGCGCCCCAGAAGCAGCCCAGGCCGACGAGGGCCAGCTCCATGTTCTCCGGAAAGGGCGGCGCGATCGGCGTTCCGAGCACGAAGTGGCGCCCGGCGACCGGCATCTCCTGCTGACGGCCGGGCAGCGCGTCCTGCGGCGACGGGATCTCGGCCTTCATTCGCGAGAAGAGCCCCACGGTCCATCCTCCTTTGCGCGCGGTCATCGACAATCGTAGGCCGGGCGTCCCTCCGGCGCCCCCTATCCTGTGCGCGTTGAGTGACAGGAGCCTTACGCCGTGCCGTTGATCTCGCCGGACAGCATCGAGTCGGTCCGCCAGGGGGCCGACCTGGTGGAGCTCGTGCGCGGCCGCGTGGAGCTCGTCCGGCGCGGCGGCCGCTGGTGGGGCCGCTGTCCCTTCCACGGCCCCGAGCGGACCCCGAGCTTCAGCCTGCTGCCGCCCGACTTCCGCCGCTACTACTGCCACGGCTGCGGGGTGAGCGGCGACGCGATCACCTGGATGCGCGAGCAGGAGGGGGCGGCGACCTTCGCCGAGGCGATCGAGTCGCTCGCCGAGCGGTTCAGCATCCCCGTCTCCTTCGAGGAGGAGACCCCGCAGGACCAGGCCCGCCGCGAGGCCGCCGAGCGCCGCCGCCGGCTGCTCGACCGGGCCGCCGCCTTCTATGCGGAGTACCTCTGGCGGGCCGACGAGGCCGCCCCGGCGCGCGAGTACCTGCTCGGCCGCGGCTTCGAGGAGGAGCTGGTGCGCCGGTTGCGGGTGGGCTACGCGCCCGGCGGCGGGGCCGTGCTGTCGGGGCGGGCGCTGAAGGAGGGCTTCCGGCGCGAGGAGCTGATCGACGCCGGGCTCGCGCGCCGGCGCGGCGGCCAGGTGGGCGACTTCTTCACCTCCCGCATCATGTTCCCGATCGGCGACAGCCAGGGACGGGTCCAGGGATTCGGCGGGCGCACGCTCGATCCGAACGAGCGGGCCAAGTACGTCAACTCGCCCGAGGGCCCGCAGTTCACCAAGCGCAAGCTGCTCTTCGGCCTGGCGGAGGCCCGCGTCGCCGCCACCAAGAGCAGGTACTTCGTGGTGGTGGAGGGCTACACCGACGTCATGGGGCTGCTGGCCGCCGGCATCGATTCGGCGGTGGCCTGCATGGGCACGTCGCTGACGACCGACCAGATCCGCCTGCTCCGTCGGTGGGCGCCGGAGGTCAAGCTCTGCTTCGACGCGGACACCGCCGGAGAGCAGGCCGCCTGGCGGAGCGTCGAGGCCGGAGCGGACGTCAACCTCGAATGGTCGGCCGTGCAACTGCCGAGCGGCCAGGATCCAGGGGAAATGGCCGCCGACGAGGCCGGGCGGGCCGCTCTGGCGAGTGCGATACACACGTCACAACCTCTGGTAACTTCCCTCATCGAATCGCGAGTGGCGAGGGCGGGGTCGTCTCCGCGTGAGAGGGAGGCGGCCCTCACGGTCATCGCCGAATTGCTCCGGCGCTTCCCCGACTCGGTGGAGAAGGACGATTGGGTTCGCTTGACCGCTAGCAGCCTTCAGCTCTCGCCCGGAATGGAGGAGCGCCTACGCCAGGCCTCGCGCAGCGACGCGCCGGTGGTGCCGATGGTGGCGCCGCAGGCCTCCTCGCCCGAGGAGGTGCGCGAGTTGCGCTTCCTCGCCATGGCCATCGCGGCCCCGGCGCCCGCGCGCCCGTACCTCGAGGGCCTGCCGCCGGCCGCGTTCCAGAACGAGGGCCATCGCCGCGCCTTCGCGCTGATCCGCGACGGGCAGCGCGACCTCGACGCCTGGCCGGACGACCTCGCGCAGGTCGGTCTCGCATTGCGGATCGAGCTGTCGGGATCGGCCCCCACGGCCGCCGAGGTGCGCGAGGCCGCGTACCGTGTGGAGCTCCCGATGCTCGAGCGAAGGGCCGCCGAGATGCGCAGGACGGGTGACGAGAAGGGACGTCTGGAGGCGCTCGACCTGGCGCGCCGGGTGCGGGCCGCCCTGAGGGCCGACGCGTGAGCACCGACGTCTCGGTCACCGGCCTCGAGGAGGTACGCGAGCTCATCCAGGAGGGCCGCGAGCTCGGGGGCCTGTCGCTCACGCGCATCGCCGACGTCGTGGAGGCCGCCGACCTCAGCGAGGAGCAGCAGGAGCGCCTGCTGCAGGTGCTCGCCGAGATGAACATCGAGGTGCTCGGCGAGGGCGTGGAGATGCCGGGCACGACCGGGGGCGGGGGCCCGCGGCTCGACCTCTCGGTCAAGGCGAACTCCAACGACCCGGTGCGCATGTACCTGCGCGAGATCGGCCGGGTCCCGCTGCTGACCGCCGCGCAGGAGGTGTCGCTCGCCAAGCGCATCGAGCGGCGGGACATGAACGCGAAGGCCACCCTGATCGAGGCCAACCTGCGCCTGGTCGTCTCGGTCGCCAAGCGGTACGTGGGCCGCGGGCTGGCCTTCCTCGACCTGATCCAGGAGGGCAACCTCGGCCTGATCCGCGCGGTCGAGAAGTTCGACTACCGCAAGGGCTACAAGTTCTCGACCTACGCGACGTGGTGGATCCGGCAGGCGATCACCCGCGCGATCGCCGACCAGGCCCGCACCATCCGGGTGCCGGTGCACATGGTCGAGACGATCAACCGGCTCTCGCGGGTCCAGCGCCAGCTGCTGCAGGACCTCGGCCGGGAACCCACCATCGCCGAGATCGCCCACGAGCTCGAGGTCACGCCCGAGCGCGTGCGGGAGATCCAGAAGGTGGCGCAGGAGCCCGTCTCGCTGGAGACGCCGGTGGGCGAGGACGAGGACTCCGAGCTCGGCGACCTGATCGAGGACGCGGGCATCCAGAGCCCCTCGGACGCCGTGGCGATCCTGCTCCGCTCCGAGGAACTCGAGGGGATCCTGTCCCAGCTCACGCACCGCGAGCGCAAGGTCCTGGAACTGCGCTTCGGGCTCCGCGGCGAGGAGCCGCGCACCCTCGAGGAGGTGGGCCAGCGCTTCGGGGTGACGCGCGAGCGGATCCGCCAGATCGAGGCGAAGACGCTCACCAAGCTCCAGGCCTACCGCGACACCGAGCGGCTCCGGGAGTTCCTCGACTGAACCCGCTGCGAGGGCGCGGGTAATCCGCATCCTCGCGCCGCGCGCCACCGGATGCCCCGGCCCGGGGCGGCGGCGAGCATGGATCCGACCCCACCAGGAGGCGGACCATGCGCATCGCGATCCCACGGCACACCGCCCGCGGCGCGGCGGGGACGCTGCTCGTGGTCGCCGGGACGGGCATCCTGATGGGCATCATCACGGCCGAGGCCCTGTACCCGGCGGCGTACTCCACCGGTGAGAGCATGATCAGCGACCTGGGGGCCACCGAGCCCCCCGACAGCGTGATCCTGCAGCCGTCGGCCGCGATATTCGACGTCACGATGGCCGTGACGGGCGCCCTCGTGGTGGCCGCGGCCGTCCTCGCGTACCGCGCGACCGGCCGGCGGCGCCTCGGCATCCCCCTCGCGATCCTCGGGACGGGGATCCTCGGCGTGGGCCTCTTCCCGGGGAACACGGCGCCCCACCCGCTCTTCGCCCAGATGGCCTTCATCGGCGGCGGCATCGCCGCCGTGCTCTCCGGGAGGGTCGTCGGTGGCGCGATGGGGTGGATCTCGCGTGCCCTCGGCACGACCACCCTGGTCAGCCTGGCGCTCGCGCTGACCCTGCTGGAGTGGGGTCCGGTCGCGGGCCTGGGAGAGGGCGGGATCGAGCGCTGGATCGCCTACCCGGTGGTGCTGTGGCTCGTCGCCCTCGGTGGGTGGCTCTGCGGTGGCCTAGGGCCGGGCGACGAGGGCGAGCGCCTCGGCGCGCCGGGTGGTGCCGTCCACCTCCAGGGCGCAGCGGGCCGTCAGCGCGAGGCTGTCGGCGTCGCCGTCGGGACGACGGGCGGCCGGCCCGATCCAGCCGATCCGGGGGGCGGCGCCCAGTAGGGCGGCGCGCTGCGCCCACACCAGCAGGCGGGCGATCGCCAGCGCCCCGGCGCTCACGCCCTCGGGCCGTCCGCGGGCCGTGACGTAGGCCCGGTGGGCGGCGACGCAGGCGGCGAGCGACAGGGCGTCGGGCGCCCCCTCGTGGTCGAGGTCGAGCGAGATCAGGAGGGCCGAGGGGTCGGAGCCGTCGTCGCCGGCCCGGGTCAGCCCGGGGGCGAGACGCACCAACTGCTCGCGCAGGCCCATCCCGATCGCCTCCGCCGCCACTCGGAGCCCGGGCTCGACCGACCGGACGAGCTCCGAGTGGTCATCGGAGAGACGGAGCCCCACGGAGCGGGGTCAGACCGCCGGGGGCGGCGTGGGCTGCGCCTCGCCCGCGGGGGGCGCCTCGGTGAACACGAACTCGTCGGGCTCCCCGCCGAGGCGGTCCTTGACGAGCCAGTAGGCCAGTCCACCCAGAACCAGCAGCATCAGGAGCTTCTTCATGTGCTCTCCCTTCCGGGGAAATCGAGGGCCGAACCGTAGCGCATCGCTCACCCTCCTCCGGCGACCCGGAGGACGACCTTCCCGACGGTCTCGTCGGCGCCCACCACGCGGTGGGCCTCGGCCGCGTGCTCGAGCGGCAGGACCCGGTCGACGACCGGGCGCAGGCGCCCGTCGGCGAGGCGGGGCACGCCCCAGGCGGCGAACTCGGCGGCGAGGTCGGCCTTCTCCTCGCGCGTGCGCGCGCGCAGCGTCGACGCACGCACCGTGGCCTGCAGCGGCAGAAGCGCGGCGAGGTCGACCTCCACCCGCGCGCCGCCCACCAGGCCGACCAGGGAGATCCTCCCGAGCCGGGCGAGGCACCGCACGTTCTCGGCCCAGTAGGCGGCGCCCACGAGGTCGAGGATCACGTCGGCGCCGCGGCCGCCGGTGGCCTCGCGCACGGCGTCGGCGAAACGACCGTCGGCCGCCACGATGCACGTCGCCCCGAGCGCGTCCACGGCGGGCGCCTTGCCGGGTCGTCTCACGGTCCCGATCGACCGTGCGCCGAGCTCTCCGGCCACCTGGATCGCGGCGGTGCCGACGCCGCTGGCGGCCGCGTGCACCAGCAGGGTCTCACCGGCGGAGAGGGCGGTGAGCCGGCGCAGCGAGAGCCACGCGGTGAGGAAGACCTCCGGCACCGCGGCGGCGTCCGCGAGGTCCATGCCCTCGGGGACCGGCATCAGCTGCCCCGCCGGGACGGCCACGCGCTCGGCGTAGCCCCCGCCCGCGAGGAGGGCCATCGCCCGGTCGCCCGGCGCCCACCCGCGGACGTCCGGGCCCACCTCGGCGACCGTCCCGGCCGCCTCCAAGCCGAGGATGCCGCTCGCGCCGGGCGGAGGAGGGTAGCGGCCCTCGCGCTGCATGATGTCGGCCCGGTTGACGGCGGTCGCCGCCACCTCGAGCACCACCTCGTCCTCGCCGGGCCGGGGGTCGGGGGCCTCGCCGAGCTCGAGCACCTCGGGCCCCCCGGGGCGCGTGACGTGGATCGCCCTCACGCGCGGCGCTCCCGGCGCCGGCCGAGCACGACCCCCGCGACCGCCCCGAGGGCCGCCCCGGCCGCGGCGGCGATCTCGGCGCCGGTGGCGAGGCTGGCGACGGTGCCGAGCGCGAGGCCGATCGCGGTGCCGTACGACGCCCAGGCCAGCCGGCGGGTGGCGCGTGCGCCCGACATTCAGGCGAGGGCTCCGCGGATGATCGCCCCGACCTCGGCGGGAGCGTCCCAGAAGAGCATGTGCCCGGCATCGAGGCCCGTCTCGGTCAGGCGCGCGCCGAGGTCGCGGCGCAGCCCCTCGCGGAGCTCCGCCGAGACGAAGTCGGCACGGTTCGCGGCGACGAGGGTCACCGGGCCAGGGTACCCGGCGAGCGAGGGCGCGACCCGTGCCATCTCGCCCCAGGCCGCGACGACGGCCGGCCGCGAGAACCGGAACCGCACGCGCCCGTCCGGGGAGTGCTGCAGGAAGGTGGCGAGGTCCTCGTCCACGGTGTCGCGGGCATGGGCCGGCCGCAGCGCCTCCCGGGCAGCACGGGCCTCCT
>LNEQ01000126.1 GCA_001464995.1 Actinobacteria bacterium Ga0077541 | reverse complement strand
CTCACCCATCGGGCAGGGCGCGAGTGCTGCCGCCAGGTCGGCCTGAACGCCCGGCCGGTGGCACAGATGACGCGCGAGCTCGGGGTCTGCTGGGACACCGTCATGGACGCGGTGCGCGAGCACGGCGAACCACTCGTGAACGACCCGGGCAGGGTCGGCGAGGTTCGCCAGCTCGGCATCGACGAGACGAGCTTCCTCGCGGCCACCAAGGACCACGCGACGCTCTTCGCGACCGGGATCGTGGACCTGGAGCGACGGATCGTGATCGACGTCATCGCCGGCAACAACGCCCAGAGCCTGGGCGCCTGGCTCGATCGCCAGGCGCCGAGCTGGATCTCAGGAGTACGAGTCGTGGCCACTGATCTGGCCGAGTCCTATCGCTCGGCGCTGGATGGTCGCCTGGATCACGCGATCCGGGTCGCCGATCCGTTCCACGTGGTGCGCCTGGCCAACCGCTGCCTGGATCAGGTGCGCCGCCGGGTCCAGAACCAGACCCTCGGCCACCGCGGCCGTCGCGCCGATCCCCTCTACCGCATCCGCAAGCTCTTGGTGTCGGGTACCGAGCGCCTTGAGGCCCCGGGCCTTGATCGGATGCTCCTGGGCATTCGCCTGGGCGATCCCGAGGATGAGGTGCTCGGGGCGTGGCTCGCCAAGGAGTCGGTGCGCGACGTCTACCTGGCCGCCGACACCGATGAGGCTGAACTGCTCATCGACAAGGCGATCACCGGCTGCGCCGAGGACTCCGTGGCGGAGGTTCGCTCGCTCGGGCGGACCCTCGCCAGGTGGAGGGCCGAGATCGTCAACCGCCACCGCACCGGCGCCTCCAACGGCCCCACCGAGGGGCTGAACCTGCTCGTGAAGAAGGTCAAGCGCGCCGGCCACGGCTTTCGCTCCTTCGCCAACTACCGGCTTCGGATCCTGCTCCATGCCGATGGGGTCAGGTGGACCGAGTCGCGACCCCCCACGCCGACCATCCGATCACGCTCGCCACGCTGAAACCGGTTTCTGGCAGGTGCAGGCCGGCTGCTGCAGGTGGCTGCGCTCGGCGTCGCCGCCGTCGTGATCTTCTTCGTCGGGCGGGGGATCGGCGTCGCGCTCAAGAGTGATTCGGGCCGGGTAGCGTCGGCGGACGGGATTCCAGCGCCCAGAAGCAGATGAGTGGCCGGCCGCGCTGGACGGTCTGGCGTCGCGGACGGTGAGTCGCCGGCCACCAAGACGTACCGAGATCATCGCCGGGCGTCGCGTGCCGAATAGGGCGACTGACAGACGCTCTCCGGACGCACCGAGGCCAGTCGAGATGGCTGGGGGTGATCCTCCGATGCGCCGGTCGCAGGTTCGAATCCTGCCGGGCGCGCTCAGCGGGGCCTACCTCAGCACGCGGTACTTCATGTGTGTGACGCCGGGCGCGTCGACCGCGCGAATGAGTTCGAAACGCGCGCCGCCGACGTCGTCGAGCAGCCGCTCTCCGCAGCCCAGGATCCGCGGCGCCACGTGGATCCAGATCTCGTCGAGCAACCCGGCGCGGAGCGTCTGCCGGACCGTGTCGGCGCCGCCGTGGATCACGACGTCCCGGTCGCCCGCGGCCTCGCGCGCCCGCGCGACCGCCGGTACGAGGCCGTCCGTCACGAAGTGGAAGGTGGTCCCGCCCTCCATCTCGAGAGGCGCGCGCCCGTGGTGGGTGAGGACGAACACGGGGACGTGGAACGGCGGGTTCGCGCCCCACCACCCCTCCCACGACGGCGCGGCGGCCCACGGGCCGCGCCCGCCGCCGAACATGTTGCGCCCCATCACCCCGGCGCCGACGTTCGCGGTGGTCTCCTCCACGACGGCCGAGGACGCGTTGGTCACCCCACCGTCCATCCCGTGCTCCCGCCGCCAGCTGTCGAGTTCGAACGCCCACTCGTGGAGGCCCTCGCCGTCCACCCCGAGCGGGTTCTCCAGGCTCTGGTCCGGCCCGGCGGAGTAGCCGTCGAGCGATATCGACTGGTGGCACTTGACGATTCCCATCGGTCCTCCTCCTGTGTCGTCCCACGTGATCACCGACCGGCCGTGGCCCGCAAACTCATCGGGCCTGCCGGGCCGCTATGGTTCACACCGATGTGAAGTGTTCTGGGTGAGGATGTCATGGAGCGGATCCCGGATGAGCTCGATCGGATCTTCGAAGCACTCGCGAACCCGCACCGGCGGGAGATCGTCTACCTGGTGGGCCTGCGCCCCCACGCGATCAGCGAGCTCGCCCGGGTGCGCGACCTGACGCTCCCGGCGATCCACCGCCATGTGCGGATCCTCGAGGACGCCGGGCTGGTGCAGCGGCGCAAGGTGGGCCGCACGAACGTGCTCACCATCGGCCGGCCGGCGATCGCCACCCTCCAGGAGTGGCTCGACGGATACCACGCCTACTGGGGATCCGCCGACGAGAGCCTGGACAACTACGGGGCCCACCTGGAGCGCCTCGCCGGACCGACGGACGAGGAGACGGAGTGATGAGGAAGTTCATGTACCTGTACCAGGGCGCGTGGGAGTACACCGACGAGATGAAGGACGCGTGGCAGCGGTGGTTCGCCGCCGTCGGCGACCGGTTCGTCGACAGTGGCAACCCGTTCCGGGCCGGGCGCGAGGTGACCCCCGGGGGGTCCGTCGATCTGACCCCCGG
>LNEQ01000125.1 GCA_001464995.1 Actinobacteria bacterium Ga0077541 | reverse complement strand
TGTGCCTTCTCGCGACTGCAGTGCACGGCCGACCTGCTGCCGGCCGACGTCACCGGGGTCACGGTCTGGGATCAGAACGCCGCCGCCTTCCTCTTCCGCCCCGGCCCGGTCTTCGCCAACGTGATCCTCGTCGACGAGATCAACCGCGCCTCGCCCAAGACCCAGTCGGCGCTCCTGGAGTGCATGGAGGAGGGGCAGGTCACGGTGGACGGGGAGACGCGGGTGCTGCCGCGGCCCTTCATGATCATCGCGACCCAGAACCCCGTGGAGTACGAGGGGACCTTCCCGCTCCCTGAGGCCCAGCTCGATCGCTTCGCCGTGCGCGTGGCGATCGGCTACCCCGCCCCCGAGGACGAGGCGGGGATGCTCCTCGACCTCGCCGGCCACGACGCCCTGGAGGGCGTGGTCGCGGTCACCGACGAGGCGGGGGTGATGGCCGCCCGGCGCGTGGTGGAGCGCGTCCACGCCGACCCCTCGCTCGCCCACTACGTCGTGGGCCTGGTGGGGGCCACCCGGCGCGACCCCCGCGCCGAGCTCGGGGCGAGCCCCCGCGCCGGGCTCGCGTTGCTGCGTGCCGCCAAGGCCCGGGCCGTGGTGCACGGACGGCGCTACGTCGAGCCGGAGGACATCCGCGCCCTCGCGCATCCGGTGCTCGGGCACCGCATGATCCTGAGTCCCGACGCCCGCGCGCGCGGCGCCGTCTCCGGCGAGGTGATCGCCGACGCGCTCGGCGCGGTGCCCGTCCCGCTGTGACGGCGGCGGGCGGCCCCTCGGCCCGCGCCCTCGGCCTGGCCGGCGCCGGGCTGGCGGCCCTGCTCGCGAGCCGCGGGTTCGGCACGCCGGCGCTCGCCGTGCTCGGCGCCGGGATGGTCGCGCTGCCCGTCCTGGTCAACGTGGTGGTGTGGGTGGTGGCGGCGGGCGTACGGGTCGAGCGGAGGATCGAGCCCGCGCGGTGCGTCGCGGGCGCTCCGGTGCGGCTCACGGTGACGGTGAGGGGATGGGCGACCCGCCTCGGGCTCGACCGGCTGCTCGTCATGCACGTCGACACCGGCCTCGCGGCCGTCGCGCCGGACGCACGTCACGCCGGAGGCAGGTGGACCTTCGAGGCGGTGCGCGGCGACCACCGGCTCGCCCCCGCCCGGGTCGAGGTCTCCGACCCCTTCGGCCTGGCCCGGCGCACCCGTACGGGCGACGGCGACGATCACCTGATGGCGGCGCCGGCCGCCCCGGCGCTGTCGGGCGTCCCCCTGGGCGCCCGCGCCCGCGGCCACGGCGCGCGCCGGCGCGCGGCCGGCAGCGGTTTCGGCGAGCTCGACCGCGTCCGCGACTACCAGGCTGGGGATGCCCTCTCGCGCGTGCACTGGGGCCAGACCGCCAAGCGCGGCCGCCTGCAGACCAAGGAGATGCGGGCCCCCGAGGGCTCCGGGCGCACCGTGCTGCTGCTGCTCGACGGAGCCGTGCCACCGGGAGAGGCGTTCGAGACCACCGTGACGGCGACGGCCGCGCTCGCCCGCCACCTGGCCGAGGCCCGCGAGCCCGTCGGCCTGGTCCACACCGGACGCGAGCCCGCGCGCCTCCCCGTCGGGCGGGCCCCGTGGCCCGTCGCCGAGATCGCCCTGACGCGGGTGCGCGCCGGGGGCGAGCGCTCGCTCGCCCTGGCGATGCGCGCGGAGGCGACCTCGCCGGACGCCCCCGACCTGATCGTGGTGCTGACGAGCGGGGCCGACGCCGGCCTGGCGGCCTCCGCCGCGCAGGCGCGCAGCCTGGGCGTGGGCGTCGCGGCGGTGCTGGCCGGGCCGGCGGCCGCGGCGGGCGCCGAGCTCGCCGCGGCCGGCGTGGACGTGGTGGTCGTCCCGGGGCCGGACCGCGTGGCCGCGGCCCTCGGCGAGCGGAGGGAGCGCGCGAGTGCGTCGTGACGGCGGCGCCGTGGCCGGCGCGGCGCTCGCCCTCGGAGTGCTCGCGGTGGCGTGGGCCGGGCTCTACGAGGGCGTCTCCGCCGGGCGCCTGCTGCTGCTCTGCCTGCTGGGAGCCCTGCCCACGCTCGCCGCGCTCGTACCGCGGGCCCGCCCGGCCGCGATCGCGGGCGCCGTGCTGGTGGCGCTGCCGACGGCGCTGGCCTTCGCGACACGCGGGTCGGTGTGGAGCCTCGTGAGCCTCGACGGCGCGGCGTGGTCGGCCGTCGCCTCGGTCGTGCCCGACGGCCTCGCGGCCGGATCGGACGCGAGCCTGCCGGTGAGCCCCGCCGACGCGCCCGCGCTGGTCGCGCTGCTCGACGCCGCGCTCGTGGCGATGGCCGCCGCCGCCGCGTGGCAGATCGTCGTGCGCCGGCGTCCCGTGCTGGGGCTGGTGATCGTCGGCGTCGGGCTCGCCTATCGCTGGACCGTCGAGCCGCCGGCGTCCGGGGTGATGGCGGGCGCACTGGCGCTCGCGGCCCTGACGGCCGTCCTCGCCCTCTCCACCGGCGCCCCGGGATCGGCCGCGCGTCCGTTGCGGCACCTGGGCGGCGCCGTCGTGCTCGGGGGCCTGGCGGTCGCCGTCGCCGCCGGGCTCGGCACCGGCCCGGCGAAGGCGGGGGACCCGTGGTGGGCCTGGAAGGAGTGGGACATCGGCGCGCCCGCGACCGACCAGGCGGGGGGCGGGCTCGACCTCCGCCAGAGCTACGGCAGCCTCGACTGGCCGGCCGAGCCGCGCGTCGCGTTCAGCGTCGCCAGCGACCGGGCCCGGCCGCTGCGCGCCGTCAGCCTCTCGGAGTTCGACGGCGTCGCCTTCACGCTCGGGGAGGCCGGCGGATCGGAGGCGCTCCCGGTGGAGGACGGCACGATCGTCGTGCCCGACGCCGGGCTCGCCGGCACCGCCGCCACGCAGGACGTCACGCTGGTGGGCGCGAGCTCGCCGGTCATCGTCGCCTCCGGCCGTCCCGAGCGCATCATCGGCGGGTTCTCCGGCGCGGCCGACCTGGTGGGTGACGCGATCCGGGTCGCCACGCCGCTCGAGCCCGGCGACAGCTACCGCGTCCGCACCCGGATCCCGCAGCCCCGGCCGGCCGACCTGGTGGCGGCGCGCACCTACGAGCCGTTCGAGGTGCCCGAGGACAGCACGCGCCTGCGCCCCTCCTACTGGGGCGCCCCGGTCGACGTCCCCCTCTGGGGCAGCGGCGACGAGCAGCCCGCCGACGCCCTGCTCGGCCCCTACGCCGAGGTGAGGGCCCTCGCCCGGCGGGTGGTGGGCGACGCCGCCACGCCCTACGCGGCCGTCAACCGCATCGAGGCCCATCTGCGCGGCGGCTTCGTCTACGACGAGCAGCCGCCCTTCCCGACCAGCCTGCCCGACGACTGGCCGGCCGGGCGCCCCGCGGGGTCGCCGCCGCTGGTCGACTTCGTGCTCAACAGCCGCCGCGGCTTCTGCCAGCACTTCGCCGGCTCGATGGCCGTGATGCTCCGTACGGTCGGCATCCCGGCGCGGGTGGCCGTGGGCTACACCGGTGGGACCTTCGACTCCGACACCGACCGCTACCGCGTGCTCGACCGCGACGCGCACTCGTGGGTCGAGGTCTGGTTCGACGGGTACGGCTGGCTGCCGTTCGACCCCACGCCGGGGCGCTCGGCCCCCAACCCCGCCTCGGTCTCCTCGCCCGATTACGACCCGACTCCCATCGACATCGACCTCGGGGGGCTCGCCGACGCGGCCGTCGATCCTCCCGGCGAGGCCGGCGATGATCCCGCCGCGACTCCCGACACCACCGACCCGCAGGCCGCGGCACCGGCCGCCGGCGGGGGTGGAGGGGGCGGCGGCATCGGATGGCGCTGGGCGCTCGCGGCCCTCGTCCTGCCGCTCGGCATCGCCCCGGCCCGCCGGGCGGTGCGCCGCTTCCGCGGCCGCCGGCACGGCGACGAGCGCAGCCGCGTGGTGGCCGCGACCCGGGAGCTCGAGGCGTCGCTGGCGCCGCTCGGCCTGGCCCCGCCGGCCGCGGCCTCGCCGACCGAGCGCGCCGAGGCGATCCGCGCGCGCACCGGGGTCGATCCGTCGGCGCTCTACCGGCGCGCCGCGCGGGCCCGGTTCGCGCCCGATCCGCCCGCCTCCGGGGAGGCGGACGCGGCGTGGCGGGAGCTGTCGGGGGTGCGCCGGGAGATCCGCCGCAGCGCACCGTGGCGCGTGCGGGTGCTGAGCGCGCTCGGCCTGGGCGTGCCGGCGCGCGATACCGTGGGGTGATGCCCGAGCCCGTCGACGCATACGAGGCCTACTGCAACGGGCAGTGGCTGCTGGAGGCGCGCGAGTACCGCCAGGCCGTCATCGCGCTCGAGCGGGCGAAGGCCCTGGAGCCGGACAAGGCGTCGATCCGGGAGGCGCTCGGGCGTGCGTACCTCGCCTCCCGCTCGTACCGCAGGGCGGCCGACGAGTTCGGCGCCGCCGTCGATCTGGCGCCCACCGACGGCTACGCCCACTACGGTCTGGCCCGCTCGCTCTCGCGCCTGGGCGATCCGCTCGCCCGGCGTCACTACCGGCTCGCCAAGTGCTTCGGGACGGGCCTGGAGTAGGGAGCCCCCCTCAGCGGGGAGGGGGGCGGAAGTCGGTTCCCTCGGGGACGTCGAACCCCATGCGCACGATGCTCTCGTAGGTCTCGTCGATCAGGGCGCTCAGGGAGCCGAGCAGCCCGTCGAGCACATCGGCGTCGAGGCACGCCAGCGGGGCGTCGGCCACCGCGTAGACGTCGCCGTCGGCGTCGATGGCGAAACGCCAGTCGCGCGTGGTGAGGTTCTTGCCGAGCAGGCGCTCATAGACCTTCACGTGGTCGCGGTCGGGGCCGCGCATGACGAAGGCCCGCAGCCCGAGGGTCCGCTCGCGCGCCAGCACCTGCACGCCGATGCTGCCGCGCTTCTGGCACGGCACGCCCACGGTCCACGCCCTCTCGCCGCGGCGGTCCGACTCGGCGCCGATCTCCTCGAGGAAGTGGGCGATCAGGGAGGGGGCGGAGGCGGCGTCCATCTGCGGGCGATGGTACCCGCCCCGGCGCATACGATCCCCGGGTGCGGATCGTTCTGCAGCGCGTCGCCTGGGCGCGCGTCGAGGTGGAGGGCGAGGAGGTGGGCGCCGTCGGCCCCGGCCTGCTCGCGCTGGTCGGCGTCGCCGAGGGCGACACGGAGGCCGAGGCCCGCCGGCTTGCGGACAAGACCGTGCGGATGAGGATCTTCGCCGGCGACGAGCGGCCCTTCGACCGGGCGCTCGCCGACGTGCCCGGCGCCGCCCTGCTCTGCGTCAGCCAGTTCACGCTGCTGGCCGACCTGCGCCGCGGCAACCGCCCCGGCTGGAGCGGCGCCGCCCGCCCCGAGGTCGCGGCGCCCCTGGTCGAGGCCTACGCCGAGGCGGTGGCCTCCCACGGGGTGCCCGTCGCCCGCGGCCGCTTCGGCGCCCACATGTCCGTCAGCCTGGAGAACGACGGGCCCGTCACGATCGTGCTCGACAGCACCACCTGATCGCGCCGGGGCGCGGGCTGTCATGAACGGCGCCGGCCGGACACTTCTGCGGTGATGACCGTCATCGACGAACGCCGCCTCACCTTCGACGCCCTCTGGGGCGCCTACTCCGACGCGGTCTTCGGGTTCGCCCGGCGGCGCGCCGACGAGCAGGGCGCGCGCGACGCTCTTGCCGAGACCTTCACGATCGCCTGGCGGCGGCTCGAGGACGTGCCGGCCGAGCCCCTCCCATGGCTGCTCGGGGTCTGCCGCAAGGTCCTCGCCAACCAGCGCCGCGGTGACGGACGCCGCCGTGATCTGCTGGCACGTCTCGCCGGCCTGGCGCCCGTCGCGCAGCCGGACACCGCCGAGCGGAGCGCCGACGCGGCACAGGTGCGTGAAGCGTTCCGCGCACTCGGGCGACGGGATCGGGAGACGCTCGCCCTCGTCGCGTGGGACGGACTGTCGCCCGCAGAGGCCGCGGTCGTCTGCGGCTGCTCGGCGGGGACCTTCACCACCCGGCTCCATCGCGCCCGCACGCGGCTCGCGGAGCGCCTGGCGAGCGACGAGCACGCGCCCGCGGGACCGCCTGCGACACGGGAGGCACCATGACCGACGATTCGCAGACGGAATGGCGGCTCCGCACCATCGACCCCTCGCCGGCGGACCGCCGCGAGCGGGTCGCCGACACCGACTGGGGCCGCGCGCTGCAGGCGACCATTCCATCCGGCGGGACCGGTCGCGGGCGCCGACGAGCGCGCCGCGTTCTCGGAGTCACGGCTGCGACGGCGACGGCGATCGCGATCGCCGGCCTCATGGCCGCCCTGCTCGTCTTCACGGGTCACGACGAGTCGCCGGTCGCCGGTCGCTCGGCCGCGTTTGTGGCGACACCCGTCCCTGGTGGGGCACCGCTGACGCCGGAGTCGCTCCGCGCCGCGGCCTCACTCCTCGTCGAGCGCGCCGGCCTGCTCGGAGTGGAGGGAGTCACGGCGACGCCCCGGAGCACGGACGTGATCGACATCGGCCTCCCGGACGAGGCTCCGGAGGGTCTGCTGTCGCAGATCAGCGCACCCGGCCGCCTCCTCATGGTCCCGGAGCGGCGCGTGGAGGGCACGTCCGCACCCTCCTTCGACGAAGCGGTGAGGGTGGCTCAGAGGGCGGCCGGCGTCCCGGTCACCGGCGGCGACGAGGCCGCCGTGCCGCGGGGGTTCATCGTCGCACGGGAGGTCCTCCCCCAGACGTCCGCGCGGTCGGAGTACCTGGTGCTGCGGAGGGTCAGTCCCGTCTCCGGTACCGATGTCGCCTCGGCTCGGCTCGAGCCGTCCCCGGCCGGTCCGGTCGTCACCCTGCAGTTCACCGAGAAGGGCGCGCGCGACTTCACCGCCCTCACACGGCGCGTCTCCCAGTACGGCAAGGCGAGCGGCCGTCTCGAAGCACTCGCGATCCTGCTCGACGGGCGCCTCATCACCAACCCCGTCGTGGACCACGAGCTCTATCCGGCTGGAATCGACGGGAGCAATGGAGCGCAGATCCCGGTCCCCGAGGATCTCGACCCCGCGGTCGTCGCGGCCAGTCTGTCCAGCGGGCCCCTTCCGGTCAACCTGACGGAGGTACCGGCGATGGCTCCGCCGGACGACCTTGTCGAGCGCGCCTATCTCGGGGTGTCGTGCCCGCGCGCGAACGATCCGACGTGCGACCGCGTCGGCCTGTCCGTGACGCTCCGTGATGGGGCCCGGGGCGTTGAGGCCGTTATCGACGGACGTCGCCTGCGCCTGGACGATCCCGACTGGAGCGGACCCGCGGAGCGAGGGCTGCGAACCATCTTCGCCGGGTTCCTGAGCCCCGCCGGTCTCGAGGACGGGGCGCTGAGGATCCCGGAGGCCGGCACCTCCGGAGGTCGCTGGATCGGCGACCCCCCGGTGAGCGCGCCGGTCGACCTGTTCATCACGGCGGCCGACGGCACGATCACGACGGTGACCCTCGAGGTGCAGCTCTCGCCGGGCTGGGGATGACCCTGCTCAGCCGGTCGCGACGCTAGGAGACGGGTCCCAGGCCGAAGGGGCTGCCCTCGGAGTCGCGGCAGATCGCCCAGCGCTCGCCGGCGTGGATGACCGCCCCGCCGAGGGCGGTGACCTGCTCCAGCGCGGCCGGCACGTCGGGAACCGAGAAGTAGGGGAGAGAGACACGGTCGCCCGGTCCGCTCGCCCGGGCGTGCACTCCGAGGGCGGCGCCGTCGCCGTCGCTCTGCCAGCCCTCGCCCTGTCCGGGGCCGCGCGGCGCGAGCCCGGTTCCGAGCACTCCCTCCCAGAACCGCAGGGCCCGCTCGGGGTCGTCGGCGGGGAACTCGACGAGCATGGGCGGGGTGCCGGACACGCGTCCAGCGTAGCCCCCGTGAGGCCCTCGCGCCGGGACGGCCGCCCGGGAGGAGTGCTATCTTGGGCGTTCCGCGAGGGACGATGACGGTGGCGTTACGGGAGGTGGGTGATGAACCCACCTTTTTTGTGGGCTCACAAGATGACGGGAAGGGGGTCTCGATGGTCGGTCAGGATGAGTTGGAGCGGCGCGTCGAGACGGCCCTCTCCGCAGGGATGCCCGACGTCGACCTGCTGGAGCTCACGGTCCTCCCCGCGCAGGGCGGGATGCTGCGGCTGGTCGTGGACCATCCCGCCGGCGTCGACCACGGCGTCTGCGCCGGGGTGACGAAGGTGCTGGAGGACGCGGGGCTGCTCGAGGAGTACGGCGCCGAGGTCTGGTCGCCCGGCCCCGAGCCGCCGCTCCGCACGCCCGAGCACTTCCGCCGCGCCGTGGGCCGCAGGGTCCGCGTGCGGGTGGAGACCGCCGCCGGGGCGCGCTCGTGCACCGGCACGGTGCTGAGCGCCGGGGACGACTCCATGAGCCTCTCCTCCGGGGACGGGGTCGTGGACATCCGGTTCGCCGACGTGCGCCGGGCGCACGCATTCGAGGAAGTGGAGGCGCAGGCATGAGCGCGTCCGCGATCGTCAACGCGACGGGGGCCCTCCCGGCCCCGGTCGTTCAGTTCGTTGGGGGGAGCAGCAGATGAACCGAGAGATCATCGAGGCCATCAAGCAGATCGAGCGCGAGAAGGGGATCGACTCCGAGACCCTGATCGTGGCGCTCGAGGACGCTCTGCTCGCCGCGTACAAGAAGACGCCCGACCCGGCCGAGTTCGCCCGCGTCGACATCGACCGCGAGACCGGTGAGATGCGGGTCTTCCAGGTCATCCTCCCCGAGGGCGAGGAGCTCCGCACGCTGCCGCGCGAGGAGCCCGTCATCCCCGAGGGCGTCGACCCCGAGGAGTACGAGCCGCCGCCGCCCGACATCGACTGGGCCGCCTACGCGGACGACGAGATCGACGCCGTCGACGTCACCCCGGACAACTTCGGCCGCATCGCCGCGCAGACCGCCAAGCAGGTCATCCTGCAGCGGATCCGCGAGGCCGAGCGCGAGATGATGTACGACGAGTACGTCGACCGCGTCGGCGAGGTCGTGACCGGCATCATCCAGCAGTCCGACTCGCGCTACACGCTGGTCGACCTCGGCCGCGTCGAGGCGCTGCTGCCCGAGAGCGAGCAGGTCCACAACGAGCGCTACGACCACGGCGCGCGCATCAAGGCCGTCATCGTCGAGGTGCGCAGCTCGACCAAGGGTCCGCAGGTCATCGTCAGCCGTCGCTCCGACCAGCTCGTGCGCGAGCTGTTCAAGCTCGAGGTCCCCGAGATGGCCGACGGCCTGGTGGAGATCAAGGGCGTCGCCCGCGAGCCCGGCTGGCGGTCGAAGATCGCCGTGATCTCGCACGTCCAGGGCGTGGATCCGGTCGGCGCCTGCGTCGGCCCGCGCGGCTCGCGCGTGCGCATGGTGGTCAGTGAGCTGCGCGGCGAGAAGATCGACATCATCCCGTTCAACGAGGAGCCGGCGCGCTACGTGGCCAAGGCCCTGTCGCCCGCCCGCGTGCGCGAGGTGCTCGTGGACGACGACAACCGTCAGGCCACGGTGATCGTGCCCGACGACCAGCTGTCGCTGTCGATCGGTCGCGAGGGGATGAACGCGCGCCTCGCCGCGCGCCTCACCGGCTGGCACATCGACATCAAGAGCGAGTCGACCTTCGCCCGCGAGGAGGAGAGCGACGAGTTCGGTGACGAGACCGACTCGGGAGTGTCCCGGTGCGCCGCGATGCTGCGCACCGGCAAGCGCTGCCCGAACGCCGCGGTGCCGGGTACGCGCTACTGTGCCCTCCCCGCCCACTCGCGCTTCGTCGCGGTCGAGGCATCTCTCGGCCGCCCGCTCACCGCGGAGGAGGCCGAGGAGGCCAGCGCCACGGAGGGCTGGGAGCCCGGGACGGCGGCTCCGGTCGCGGCGGTGGGCACGGGCGAAGGGCACGAGGAGGGAGCGGAGGGGTAGCAGTCACGACGCAACGCGCACGACACGTCCCCGAGAGGCGGTGCCTGGGCTGCGGGGAACGTCGGGCGAAGTCAGAGCTTGCGCGCTTCGTTGCGCTTCCGCGCGACGGGACCGCCGTGCTCGTCCGCGACGATGGCTCGCGCCACGGCGGGCGGGGGCTCTACGTTTGTCGGCGCCAGGAGTGCTTCGGACGTGCGGTCGCGCGACGCGCATTCGGTCGGGGGGCGAGGGTGCGCGGTGAGCTGGTGATCGATCCGGAGTCGGGCGAGCAGTTGGAGAGTGGTGCCAATGGGGGACGCGATGGATAAGAAGAGGATCTACGAGATCGCAAAGGAGGAGGGGCTTCCCAGCTCCCTGCTCCTGCAGCGCCTGCAGCGCGCCGGTGTCGACGTGAAGACCGCGTCGTCCACCGTCGACGTCGCCGAGGCGCTCCACGTGCTCAACCCGAACCGCTATCCGAAGCCCGAGCCCAAGCCCGAGCCGCCGAAGCCCGCCGCTCCCCCGAAGGCCGCCAAGCCGAAGGAGCCGAAGGCCGCTCCCGCGCCGGAGGCCGACGAGCCGAAGGCCGCGAAGCCGAAGGCGAAGGCCGCCGAGGCCCCCGCCGCTGCAGCGGCCCCCGTCGCCGAGGCGCCGGCCGAGGCGCCCGCGCCCGCCGCCGCGCCCGAGACCCCCGTGGCTCCCGTCGCCGAGGCCCCCGCGCCCGCGGTGAGCCCCGAGACCCCCGCGGAGGCCCCTGCCCCCGCCGCGAAGGCCGAGGCGCCCGCGGCGTCCCCGCCGCCGGAGGCCCCCGTGGCCGAAGCCGCGCCCACGCCGGCCGCCACCGAGACCCCTGCGGCGCCCGCCGCGCCGCCGGCCCCCGCGCCGACGGCCCCCGCGGCCGACGCCGCCCCGCCGGCCCCGCGCCCGCGTCCCACCGGGCCCACCGGCCCGAACGCCAAGGGCCAGCTCCCCGGCACCCGTCCGCGCCCGACCGGTCCCACCGGCCCGAACGCGCGCGGTCCGGCGCAGGGCGACCGCCCGCGCCCCACGGGCCCGACCGGCCCGAACGCACGCCCCACCGGCCCCACGGGGCCGAACGCCCGGCCCACCGGGCCCACCGGCCCGAACGCCCGGCCCACCGGGCCCACCGGCCCGAACGCGCGCCCCACCGGCCCCACCGGCCCCACCGGCCCCAACGCCCGCCCGGGTGGCGGCGGGGTGCCCGGCGCCACCGGCGGCGGCCCCCGCGGCAAGCGCCGCCGCGTGGTCATCGACCCGCAGGCCGGCCGCCGCGGCCCGACGCCCCAGGGGCGCGACCGCCGCTCCGGCCGTCCCGGCCCGCGCGCCGAGGACAAGCCGGTCGTCACCATCGAGCCCGCGGACATGCCGATGGTCGAGGTGCCCTCGGGCTCCACGGTCAAGGACTTCGCCGAGATCCTCGACGTCTCGACGGCGCAGATCATCAAGCTGCTCATGGGGCTCGGCGAGCTGGCCACCATCACGCAGTCCCTCTCCGACGACGCGATCGAGCTGATCGCCGCGGAGATGGAGCGCAAGGTGACCGTCATCCACGCCGAGGAGGAGGCGGAGCGGCCCGAGGAGTTCGACGACGCCGAGGAGGACCTGATCGCCCGCGCCCCCGTGGTCGCGGTGATGGGTCACGTCGACCACGGCAAGACGTCGCTGCTCGACGCCATCCGCTCCACCGAGGTCGCCTCGGGCGAGGCCGGCGGCATCACCCAGCACATCGGCGCGTACCAGGTGCACCACGCCGGCCGGGAGATCACCTTCCTCGACACCCCGGGCCACGAGGCGTTCACCGCCATGCGCGCACGCGGCGCCAAGATCACCGACGTCGCGGTCATCGTCGTGGCGGCCGACGACGGCGTCATGCCGCAGACGATCGAGGCGATCGACCACCTCAAGGCGGCCGAGGTGCCGTTCATGGTGGCGATCAACAAGATCGACAAGCAGGGCGCCAACCTCGACCGCGTCAAGCAGGAGCTCTCCCAGCGCGAGGTCATCCCCTCCGACTGGGGCGGCGCCACCGAGTTCGTGCCGGTCTCCGCGCTCGAGGGCACCGGTATCGACACCCTGCTGGAGACGGTCCTGCTGGTGGCCGACGCCGACGCCGAGCCCAAGGCCAACCCGACCCCCGAGGCCTCGGGGACGGTCATCGAGTCGCGCCTCGACCCGGGCCGCGGCCCGGTCGCCTCGCTGCTGGTGCAGCGCGGAACCCTGCGCATCGGCGACGTGATCGTCGCCGGCGACGTCTACGGGCGCGTGCGCGCCATGGGCGACTACCTCGGCGCGAACCTCACCACGGCGGGCCCCTCGGTGCCGGTCGAGGTGCTCGGCCTCGGTGGCGTCGTGGACGCCGGCGAGCGCTTCCGCGTGGTGGAGAACGAGCGCGAGGCCCGCCAGCGTGCGTCCGAGCGCAACCAGCGCCTGCGCGCCGAGGAGCTGGCCAACCGCCGCCCGGTGTCGCTCGACGACCTGTTCGCGCGCATCAAGGAGGGTGGGCTCAAGGAGCTCAACATCATCATCAAGGGCGACGTGCAGGGATCGGTCGGCGCCCTGGCCGACGCGCTCAACAAGGTGGAGCAGACCGAGGTGCGCCTGCGGGTGATCCACACCGGCGTCGGCGCCATCAACGAGTCGGACGTGATGCTGGCGTCGGCGTCCGAGGCCATCATCATCGGCTTCAACGTCCGCCCCCGGCCGGAGGCGAGCATCCTCGCCGACCGCGAGAAGGTGGACATCCGGACCTACCGGGTCATCTACCGCGCCATCGAGGACGTGCGCGACGCCCTCGTCGGGCTGCTGGAGCCCGACATCGTCGAGGACGTCATCGGCCACCTCGAGGTCCGCGCCACGTTCCGTGCCAGCCGCATCGGCACGATCGCCGGTTGCTACGTCACCGACGGCGTCATCCGGCGCAACGCCAGCGTCCGGCTGCTGCGCGAGGGCATCGTGGTGCACGAGGGCAAGATCGCCTCGCTCAAGCGCTTCAACGAGGACACGCGCGAGGTCGCCTCGGGCTTCGAGTGCGGCGTCCTGATCGAGAACTTCAACGACGTGAAGGACGAGGACCAGCTCGAGGTCTTCGAGCTGCGCGAGGTGGCGCGCACGGCGCAGATCGCCGCGCCGGAGCCCGCCCCGCCGGCAGCGGAGGAGCCGGCGGCGGAGGAGGCCTCCGAGCCGGCGCCCGAGGACGAGTAGGCCGGCGGCCGGCATGGAGTGCGGGCACGTGGGCATCCTCACCGTTGACCTCCATCTGCCGGTCGGATCCTCGCTGAAGGCCAAGCGCAAGGAACTGCTGCGGGTGAAGAGCGCCCTCGGGCGCCGCTTCGCCTGCGCGGTGGCCGAGGTCGACCACCACGACCTCTGGCAGCGCTCGCGCCTGACGCTGGCGCTCGTCAGCCGGACCGCAGGCGAGAGTGACGACCGCCTGTCGGAGATCTCGCGCTTCCTCCACGCGGACGAGGTCTTCCAGGTGGTGGGGGAGGCCCGCGAGGTCGTCCCGGTCGAGGGCGAGTCCGCCTGGATCGCGCCCTGATGGCGCGCAGACCCCGCAACACCCGCATGCGCCGCGTCGATACCGCGCTGCGCCACGTGCTGGCCGAGGCGATCGCGCGCGACCTGTCGGACCCGCGCCTCGGCTTCGTCACGATCACGCACGTCGAGGCCACCCAGGACGTGCGCGAGGCGAAGGTCTACTTCACGACGCTGCGCACCCGCGAGCGCAAGGGCAGCCAGGAGGCGCTCGAGTCGGCCCGCGGGCTGCTGCAGTCGCGCCTGGCCACCGAGCTGCGCTCGCGCAGCACGCCGCAGCTCACCTTCATCTACGACAGCACCCAGCAGGACGCCGTCGCGCTGACGCGCTTCATCGACGAGGTGACCGCCGACACCGCCCCCGCCCCCGCGCCCGGCGACGACGACGAGCAGACCGACATCACCGAGGAGCACGCATGACCGACCGACCGCGACGCGACGCGACCCCGGCCGAGATCGCCGAGGTGCTCGCCCGCTCCGGCGAGCGGTTCGTGGTGACCTCCCACCACAACCCCGACGGCGACGCGATCGGCTCGATGCTCGGGCTCACCCGCGCCCTGCGGGCCGCAGGGCGGGACGTGGTGATGGCCCACGCCGACGATCCGCCCGTGCCGGGCGACCTGGCGTTCCTGATGGCCCCCGGCGAGGAGATCGTGCACGACCTGCCCGCCGACCTCGGCGAGCGCGTGCTGATCGCGGTCGACTGCGCCAGCGAGCTGCGGATGTGGCACACGCCGGTCCACGAGGGCGCCCGCGTGGTGATCGACATCGACCACCACCAGGACAACACCCGCTTCGGCGACCTCAACCTGATCGAGCCCCTCGCCTCGAGCACGGCCGAGGTCGTCTGGAACGTCCTCGAGCAGGCCGGCTGGCCGGTCACCCGGGACATCGCCGAGCCGCTCTACGTCGGCATGATCACCGACACGGGGCGGTTCGGGTACGGCAACACCCGGCCGCGCACGCACCGGATCGCGGCCGCCATGATCGAGGCCGGCGTCGACCCCGCCGCGATGTCGCGCCGCCTCTACGAGGAGCAGCCGCTCGACCGGCTGCTGCTCATGGGCCGCGCCCTCGAGAGCGCGCGTCCGCTCGCCGGCGGCCGCATGCTGGCGGCGGTCCTGACCCGCGAGGACTTCGAGGCCGCGGGCGGCCGCGACACCGAGGGCATCGTGGAGGTGATGCGCGGAGTCCGCGGCATGCGGGCCGCCGCCCTCGTGAGCGAGGCCGGGCCCGAGGGCATGTACCGCGTCTCCCTCCGTACGGCCGACCCGGCCGTCGACGTCTCGGCGATCGCCCGCGAGGAGGGCGGCGGCGGCCACCGCGCCGCCGCCGGCTTCAGCACCTCCCGCACGCCCGACGACCTGCTGGGGTGGCTCGACGCGCAGATGGGCGCACGCCTCGACGCCACCAACGGGGCCGATGGCTGACGCCGCGGTCGCGCCGGCCCCGGCCCTCTGGCTGGTGGACAAGCCGGCGGGACCGACCTCGCACGACGTCGTCGCGATCGCGCGGCGGCAGGTCGGCCGGAGGGTGAAGGTCGGCCACTGCGGCACGCTCGACCCGTTCGCGACGGGGCTGCTCGTGGTGCTCGTGGGCCGCGCGACCCGGCTCGCCCCCTATCTGACAGGTCTCGACAAGACCTATCTGGCGACGGTGCGGACGGGCTTCACCTCGGAGACGCTCGACCCCGAGGGGCCGATCCAGGCGTCGGGCGATCCCGTGCCCGCCGCGCGGGTGGGGGAGGTGCTGCCCGGCTTCGTCGGCGCCCAGGCGCAGAGGGTCCCGGCCCTGTCGGCCGTCAAGGTCGGCGGCGAGCGCCTCTACGCGAAGGTCCGCCGCGGCGAGGAGGTCGACGATCTGCCGGTGCGCGACATCGACATCCACGCGCTGCGCCTGGTGAAGGATCTCGGCGACGGAGACGCGCTGATCGAGGTGCACTGCGGCAAGGGCACCTACATCCGGCAGCTGGTCGCCGACATCGGCGAGCGCCTCGGGTGCGGCGCCTACTGCGCGGCCCTGCGGCGGACCGCCGTCGGCGCGCTCTCGGTGGACGACGCCCTCCCTCCGGAGCGGGTCGGCCCGGAGGGCGGCCTTCCCCCCCTGCGCGGGCTGGGCCACCTGCCCGCGCGCGCGCTCGACGACGACGAGGCCGCGCGGGTGCTGCACGGCGGCCGCGTACCGGGCACCGGCGGAGTCGCGGCGGAGGCCGTCGCCCTGACGTGGCAGGGCCGGGTGGTGGCGATCGGCTCCGACGACGGCGCGGGGTCGCTGCGCCCCTCGGTCGTGCTCGAGGACCCACGATGAGGCGCTACCACTCGCTCGGCGACCTGCCCCTCGGGGGGCCGCGGCGCGTGCTCGCGATCGGCACCTTCGACGGCGTCCACGTCGGCCACCAGGCGGTGATCCGGCGGGCGATCGCGCTCGCGCAGGAGCGCGGCCTCGGCGCGATGGCGCTCACCTTCGAGCCGCAGCCGATCGCCGTGCTGCGCCCCGAGCTGAAGCCCGCCGTCCTGACGCACATCGGCCTCAAGAGCCAGCTGATCGAGAGCCTCGGCATTCCGGAGCTGCTGGTCCTGCCCTTCACCCGCGCCTTCTCGCGCATCCGCGCCGAGCGTTTCGCCGAGATGCTGGTGGCGCCGCCGGTCGGCGCCGACGCCGTGGTGGTGGGCGAGAACTTCCGCTTCGGCAACGGGGGCACCGGCACCGTCGAGATGCTCGCCCAGTTCGGCCGCTCGCGCGCCCTGCACGTCGAGTGCCCGCCGATGATCACCAGCGCCGACGGCAAGCCCATCTCCTCCACCCGCATCCGGCGCCTGATCGCCACCGACCAGGTCGCCGCCGTGATCCCGTTGCTCGGCCGGATGCACTCGGTGGAGGGCGTGGCCGTGAGCGGCGACGGACGCGGGCGGGGGATGGGCCTGCCCACGGCCAACCTGGAGGTCCCGGCCGACTCGGCGATGCCGAGCCGGGGCGTGTACGCGGGTCGCGCCGTGCTCGCCCACGGGCGCAGCGCCGCCGCGATCAACATCGGCCTGGCGCCGACCTTCACCGGCGGCGAGCGCGACACGCTCCGCCTCGAGGCCTTCCTGCTCGACCACGACGGCAGCGACCTGTACGGCCAGACGATGCGGATCGACTTCATCGAGAGGCTGCGGGACGAGCGCAGGTTCGACTCGACCGAGGCGCTGATGGCCCAGGTCACCGAGGACATCGCCCGCGTCCGGGAGCTCGCCGCCGGCTGAGGCCGGGGTGTGCCGCGGGGGCCCGCGGCACTAGGGTCGGGCCGCGCCCGTCGGGGGTGCGCCCATCCGACAAGGAGAGACCCGTGCCCGGATTCCGCCTGCCCAGTCCGGCGATGGCCGTCGCCCTGCTCGCGCTCGTCGCGTCGACCACCGGCGTCGGCATCGCCGCGGTGAAGATCGATGGAGCCGATCTGAAGGACCGCTCCGTCTCGACGCCCAAGCTCAAGGTCGGCGTGATCCGCGCCCCGCAGCTGGCGACCGGCGCCGTGACCACCACCAAGATCAGGGCCCGGGCCGTGACCGCGGGGAAGATCGCGGCCGGAGCGGTCACGACCGACGCGCTGGCCTCCGGCACCATCCGGGCGGA
>LNEQ01000124.1 GCA_001464995.1 Actinobacteria bacterium Ga0077541 | reverse complement strand
GACGCGGGCGGCCCGCTGCTGCCCCGCCGCGACTTCCTCGCCGGCGCGGCGGCGGTGGCCGCGGCGGCCGTCGTGGGAGGCGCCGTGCCCGCGCGGGCTCTCGGCGGCGGCTGGTCCGGCGGGGCGCGGTGGAGCCAGGTGGCGCACGACCTGTCGGCCAGCCGGGTCTCAGCCCGGGGGCCGGAGGGGCTGGACATCCGCTGGCGGCGGCCGATCGCGGGCGGCCTGACCGGACCGCCCCTGATCGTCGGCCGCCATGTCGTGGCGGCCTCACTCGGCGGCGAGATCGCGATGTTCGACCTGGCCGACGGGCGCGAGCGCTGGCGGGTCGAACTCGGCCGGGCGAGCTACCCGGGCGCCGAGGGCCCCGTCGAGCTCGGGTTCTTCGGCGGCTGCGCCGTGGAGGGCGGCCGGGTGGTGGCGGCATCCGACCGCCTGCACTGCCTGCGCCTGAGCGACGGCTCGGTGCTGTGGCAGGGCGAGCCCCTCGACTACTTCTGGGGCGCCCCGGTCATCGCGTGCGGCCTGGTGCTGGCCGGCTCGGGGGCGGGCACCGAGGCCACCGCCACCCGCGGCCGCGTGTCGGCCTACCGCCTGGCCGACGGCGTGCAGGTGTGGAGCACGCCGATGGTCCCCGCGGGCGCCAATGGGGGCGGTGTGCTCAGCCCGGTCTCCGTCGACCCCGCCCGGCGGACGCTCTTCGCCGGCACCGGCGCCCCCTACATCCCGCAGGCAGGCGCCAACCCGGGCACCAGCTCGGTCGTCGAGCTCTCCCTGCGCGACGGGCGCCTCCTGTGGAGCGACCAGGTCCATCCGGCCGACACGCGGGGCTTCGACGTCAACTCGGCCCCGCTCCTCACGCCGCGCGTCATCGCGGTCACGGCGAAGGACGGCGTCTGGGCGTGGGACCGCCG
>LNEQ01000123.1 GCA_001464995.1 Actinobacteria bacterium Ga0077541 | reverse complement strand
GCCCGCGACGGCCACCCCGTCGCCCGCATCCCGCTCGGCGGGCCCAGCGCGGGCGCGGTGGCGGCCGCGGGGGGGCGGGTGGTGTTCGGCATCGGCGCCGAGCCGTTCCTGCCCGGCGGAGAGGTCATCTGCGTGGGGTAGCCGACGGTCCCGTCGGTGCCCGGCCGAGCCTCACCGCGGCCGGCCGGACCCCCCGATCGCCGCTGCCTGCGCACGCAGCGCGGCAGCGTCACGTCCGGTTGCGGCGGAGAGCCGGGCCCAGCGGTCGGCGCCCCACGTGTCGGCCACGCGCACCCGCCATGCCCGCGCCCGGGCCGAGCCTGCGCCGGAGCGGGTGGCGAGGGCCGACATCCGCCGCGCCCAGGCGACCTCGGCGCCGTAGGCCGGCCGGTACCGGCCCACGGCGGCCAGCATCTGCGCCCGGGCGGCGGGCGGCAGGTCGAGCTCCGCGACGAAACGGCGCAGCAACTGCCCGGCGGCGTCCTCGGCGAACCCCTCCTCGAACGTGCGGCCCGATCGGGTGCCCAGCACGTCGGCACGCGCCCGCGGGCCGGTCTCGTGGATCGACTCGTGCATCAGCACCGCCAGGCCCAGCACGGCGCGGTCGAGATCGGCCCGCGACATCGCACCCGGACGGG
>LNEQ01000122.1 GCA_001464995.1 Actinobacteria bacterium Ga0077541 | reverse complement strand
CCCCACGCCACCCGACGGCCGGGCGCCGCCCCGCGGCGCACGTCCACCCCCAGAGCCGGCCCCACCGCCGCATCGGCGGCCTCCGCCGGTGTCGGCACCCGGATCGTCACGGGCGCGCTCTCGCCGCGGTTGCCCACACGGTCCACGAGCCTCACCGTCACCACGAACACCCCCGGCCCCGGCAGGCGAACCAGCACGCGCCCGCCCCCCGACTCCCCGGGCACCGCCCAGTCGATCTCGTCACCGCTGCCCACCGGCCCCACCTTCGCCCGCGCCCCGTTGAGGCCGACCCCCGCGCTGTCGTCGCCGCGGAAGAGCAGCTCCGCGAGCGCGGTCGGCGAGGTCACGGGCCGCGCCAGCGAGACGTCGGCCACGCGCGGCGGCGTGCGGTCGGACACCACCGACCCGATCACCACCGCGCCCGC
>LNEQ01000121.1 GCA_001464995.1 Actinobacteria bacterium Ga0077541 | reverse complement strand
GCCTCGGAGTAGAGCAGCGAGGGCGCCTTGATCTGCTCGCCGCGCTCCTGCAGCGCCTGCCAGAGGCGCTTGAGGAAGGCGAGGTCGCGGGCGATCTCGCGGGCGGAGGCCCCGGAGGCGGCGGTGCGGACGATCAGCCCGCCGGTCTCGAGCGGCAGCGCGTTGCAGATGGAGCGCAGGCGCGTGCGCTCGTCGTCGGAGAGGCGCTTGGAGACGCCCACTCCCTCGCCGTAGGGCACGAACACCACGAAGCGCCCGGCCAGCGAGAGCTGCATGGTCAGGCGCACGCCCTTGGTGCCCATCGGGTCCTTCGTCGCCTGCACCATCACCTCGTCGCCGCGCTTGAGCAGCTCGGCGATCTGGCGCTTGCGCTTGGGCACCCCCATCGCGACGACCTCGTCGACGTGGAGGAAACCGTTCTTCTCGAGGCCGATCTCGATGAACGCGGCCTCCATTCCCGCGAGGACGTTCTCCACGCGGCCCTTCCACACGTGGCCCACGACGGAGCGGTGGCCGCGGCGTTCGATGTACGCCTCGGCCGTGAGCCCGTCCTCGAGGATGGCCACGCGCGTCTCGGCGCGGTCGACCGACACAAGGATCTGCTTTTTCAGAGGAATCTCCCTCCAGGATGAGCCATCAGCGGCGGAAGCGGCTGATGGCGCGATCGATCACGGGGCGCGCCTTGTCGATCGGCGCGCCCTCGATCAGGTCATGGCCCGCCGACAGGCGCGCGAGCGCGGCCTCGCCGACGGCCCGGGTGGCGCCGTAGGCGACCGTGCCACGCACGGCCCATCCGGCCACCGGAACCAGGCCGGTGGCGCTGCGAGCGAGCGCCCTCCAGCCGAAACCCGCTCCCACGATCGCGAGCGCCTCGACGGCGCGCTCGGCCCCGAAGGGCCGGTCGTGGAGTGCGGCGAGCTGTGCGACCAGGCGGACCTGGATGAGCGCGAGCGCGGGCATGTCGACGCCCGGCAGGGGAAGCGCCCCGATGACGGCCGACTGGCGCGTCGCGTCGCCGATCAGACGGCGGCCGACCGCCGGGCGCAGGCCCGGGTTGCGCCGCGCGGCGGCGACGGCGGCGTCGCCGAGGGCGCGGATGATGGCGTCGGCCACCAGGTCGCGCCCGCGCTCGTCGAGCGCGGCGACGTGGGCCAGGTTGGAGACCTCGAGCCGGTTGCCCGACAGCACGCGGGTCTCGAGCTCGGCGCGCTCGGCCGGGTCGCCCACCAGCACGGCGAGGGCGCCGGCGCCGGAGTGGCGGCGGCGCTCGAGCGTCGCGACCCCCGGGTGGGGCGGCGTGCTGGGCGTCAGCGCCATCAGCGCGAGGGCGTCCTCGCTCGGGGCGGGGGCAGGGATCTGCAGCATCTCGCGCAGCTGCGCGGTGGCCGCCGGATCGCCCGGCAGCAGGGCGATGTGGCCGCCCTCCTGGGCCGCCTCATCGATCGAGCGCACCGCGTCCGCGAAGGGACGCACCACCTTCGCTCCGCGCGAGGCGAGGCCGATTGCTCCGATGACCGGCCCCTTACCCGCGGATCGCGGAACGGCGCTGGTTGATGCCCAGGAGCAGGCCGATCGCGATCAGCGTCGTGAGGGTGTGGCTGCCGCCATAGCTCATCATCGGCAGCGGGATCCCGGTGATCGGCATGATTCCCACGTTCATGCCGATGTTAACGAAGACCTGGAAGCCGATCATGGCGACGATCGCCCCGGCCACGAGCATGTCGACCTGGCTGGAGGCGCGGGCCATCGTCCGGAGGCCCCTCCAGAGCACGAGGGCGTAGAGCAGGATCAACAGAGCTCCCCCCACGAACCCGAACATCTCGCCGGTGACGGCGAAGATGAAGTCGGTGTGGTGCTCGGGGATGAAGTTGCCCGACGACTGGGTGGCGCCGTCGGGTCCCTTGCCCACCGCGCCCCCCGAGCCGATGGCGGTCTTGCTCTGGTCGAGCTGGTAGCCGGCGTCGCTGGAGTCGCGCTCGGCCCCGATGAACGCCGTCAGGCGCTGCACCTGGTAGTCCTGCAGCACCTTCACCCCGGCGTTGGGCAGCACCCACAGCACCGCCAGGATCATGATCGCCATGATCGACCCGGCGACCGCGAAGTGCGACCAGGGCACGCCCACCAGGAAGAGGATCGCGGCGAGCACGGCGCCGTAGACCAGCGAGGTGCCGAGGTCGGGCTGCAGGAACACCACGACCGCGGGCACGGCCGCCACCACCGTCAGGAACAGCGTGAAGCGCGCGGTGCCGACGTCCTCCAGGCGCTCGACGGCGATCCCCGCGAGCACGATGGCGACCATGACCTTGCCGATCTCCGACGGCTGAAGGTTGAACGGGCCGACGTCGATCCAGCTGTTCGCGCCCCGGGTGGCGGTCCCCACCAGGTACACCACCGCGAGGGCACCGAGCAGGCCTCCCCAGAGGCCCCACCCCCAGCGCGCCATGCGGTCGAGGTTGACGCGCATGGCCACCAGCATCAGCACGGCGCCCGTGAGGGTGAACAGGATCTGCCGATCGAGATAGAAACGCGGGCCGGCGGCGTCGTTGACCGTGGCGCGGCCCACCATGAAGATGCTGAAGGCGCTGATGGCGACGACGGCCAGCAGCAGGACCCAGTCGATGCCGGCCACCGCGGAGCGGATCCGGTCGACGGCGCCGGAGCGCTGCCGGCTCGGGGCCATGGTCGTGGTCATCGGCTCGCCACCGGGTCGCCGCAGAGGTCGGGGTCGAATTCGAGGTTGGCCGCCATGGTCGAGCAGACCGCCGGGGCGGCGGCGTTGGCCCCGGTGCCGCCGCGCTCGATCACGATCGACACGACGATGCTCGGGTCGTCGAAGGGCGCGTACCCGACGAACCAGGAGTGGTCCTCACCGCCGTCGCCCGGCTCGGCCGTGCCGGTCTTGCCGGCCACCTTGACGCCCTCGGGAAGGGCACCGAACACGCTGGTGGAGGTGCCGAGCTCGGCGTTGGCCGCGTCGTAGAGACCCTGCTTGATCGACTCGAGCGCCGTCGGGCTGACACCGAGCGGCCGCGTGGGACGGCCCTTGGAGAGCTCCTGCACCACGCGGCCGTTGGGATCGCGCACCTCGAAGCCGACGGTCGGCGTGTGCAGCGTGCCGCCGTTGGCGATGGCGCCGTAGGCGACCGCCATCTGGAGCGGCGTCACCTGGAGGAAACCCTGGCCCACGCTGAGCTGGATGGTGTCGCCCGCGAGCCAGCTGCGCTGGAAGTCGGTGTAGTCCGGGCCGGCGTAGGCGCGCTTCTTCCACGGCGGGTCGGGGACGTTCGCGGGCACCTCGCCCGGGAGGTCGATGCCGGTCTCGTCGCCCAGGCCGAAGAGCCGCGCCTCGGCCTGCAGCGGGTAGACGTCGTTCTTCTCGCTCTGGGCGCGCCAGAGGTCGTCGGCCACCTGGTAGAAGTAGGTGTCGCTCGAGACCCGCATGGCGTAGGCCAGATCGATGACCCCGTGCGAGTTCTCCCTGAAGTTCCGGAAGCGCTGCTTGTGCAGCACGATCGACGAGGGCGACTCGAGCTGGGTGTCGGGCGTGATGATGCCGGCCCGCAGGGCCGCGGCCGCCGTGATCGCCTTGAAGGTGGACCCGGCCGGATAGACGCCCGCGATCGCGCGGTCGTTGAGCGGCCGGTCGGGGTCGTTGAAGAGCGCGCTGACCGGCTTCTCCTTGCGGGTCACGAACGTCTGCGGCGAGAAGGTCGGGAAGGAGCCGAGGGCGAGCACCTCTCCGGTCTTCGGATTGAGGGCGACGCCCGCGGCGCCGACCGCGCCGGTGACCCGGGCGGCCTCGGCGAGCGCAGCCTCGAGGGCGATCTGCGTCTTGCTGTCGATCGACAGCCGCACATCGCGGCCGGGCACGGGGCTGCGCGAGGAGACGTACTGGCGGCTCAGGGGCTCGCCTGCGGCGTCGACCTCCACCACCGAGCGGCCCGGCGTGCCGCGCAGCACCGACTCGTACTGCTGCTCGATGCCGTCCACGCCGATCGTCTCGTCGCCGGCGTAGCCGCGACGGCGCAGATCCTTGATCTGCTCGGCGGTGATCGGGCCGGTGGAGCCGAGCAGGTGCGCCGCGAGCTGCCCCTCGGGATAGGAGCGCAGGTAGGTCTCCTCGAGGGAGATCCCGGGGAAGTCGCGCCGGCGCTCGGCGAGGTAGCGGTAGAGGACGGGGTCGATGTTGCGCGCGAGCACCACCGACTGCAGCGGCTGGTTGTCGCCGGCGTTCACCTTGGCCATCAGCGCGGGCAGGGTCTCGCCGATCTTCGGCGCGAGCTTGGCCAGCACCTGGCGGCGGCGCTCGCCGGTGAGCTCGCGCGGGCGGGCGACCAGGTTCTCGCCGGTGGTGTTGGTGACCAGCGGCACGCCGTCGCGGGTGAGGATGTTGCCGCGCGGCGGCTGGGTGATGACCGTGCGCAGGCGGTTGCCGTCGGCGCGCTCGGCGTACTGCTCGGCGTTGATCACCTGCAGGAACCAGAGCCGGATCAGCAGCAGTCCCAGCAGGCCGAGGGCGATGCCTCCGAGGATGGCGATGCGGACGGCCGTCTTCGGCGTGAGGGTGGGCGCCCAGCCGCCGGCGGGGCGGTTGGAGCCGCGGCGCGGTGGAAGGCCGGTGCTCATGCAGCCACACCGTAGGGCTCGACCACGCGCGGTGCCCCGAGCAGGCGGCGCGCGACCAGCAGCACGGGCGGGCTGAGCAGCGCCGTGAGGGCGACGGTGGGCAGCAGCACCCGGCCGACGAACTCGGACGCCGGCATGAAGTGGCCGAGCAGCAACTGGAACACCATGTAGCCGAGCTGCACGGCCAGGGCCGCGACCACCGCGAGCGCGAGCGGCGCGAGCAGGCTCGACGACTCCTCGCGCTCGCAGTACTGGCCGCACCACGCACCGACGGCCAGGTAGAGCAGGGCGAGCACCCCGAGCGTGCCGACCGGCGCGGTCAGCTCGAGCAGCAGGCCGCCGGTGAAGCCGGCGACCGCGCCCACCAGGGTGCCGCGCAGCAGGGCGACCACGACGATCGTGGGCGCGAGGATGTCGGGGATGCCGTTGGCCATCACCGTCACCTGCAGCAGCACGGCCATCAGCACCATCAGCGTGACCCAGCCGAGGCCGGTGCCCCGCGGCGCCATGCGCGGCACGGCCGTCGCCGGACCCACGACCCGGGTGGTGACGTCGCTGCTCATCCGCCGGCCGCCCGGCGCTTGGCCTCGGTGCTCTCGGGGACGAGCACCGTCAGGTACGAGAGGTTGCGGGGGTCGAGATAGGGCGTCACCTGCACCGTCTGCTGGACGTCCACCTCCTGCGCTCCCGCGCTGGAGACGCGGCCGATCGGGATGCCGCGCGGGTAGATCGAGGGCAGGCCCCCCACAAAGAAGCCCGCGGTCACGACGACCTGGTTGAGCTCCACCGGGGCCGCCCGCGGCACGCCGGTCATCCTCAGCTGGCCGGGCGTGGTGGACTGCACGAGCCCGGGCGGGTTGCCCGCCTCGGGGATCGTGGCCCCCACCTCGGTGCGGCCGTCGGTGATGAAGGCGACGTCGGCGGTGCCCGAGGAGACGCCGGTGACCACCCCGACGAGCGCCGCCCCCGGGCCGGTGCCGGCCACCACGGGCGAGTTGCGGATCACGCCCTCCGACGAGCCCACCGAGATGCGGGCGTTGCGGTACCAGTCGGTGATCGACCGCGTGACGACGAGCCCGGTGACCGGGCGGTAGCCGCCGGCGCCGCTGGAGGGGTCGATCAGCGTCTCGACGCCGAGCAGCGACTCGAGCTCGTTGAGTCGCTGGTCGCGGACGGCGTTGTCGGCCGCCAGGCCGCGCAGCTCCTCCACCTCGGCCTCCAGCGCCGCCGCGCGGTCGCGCGCGTCGCGGAGGCTGCTGGCCCAGCCCCAGGCGTCGCGGAAGGGCTCGATGGCGCGGGTGGCCACCTCCTGCACCGGCGCCACGACGCTCGCGGCGGCCGACTGGGCCCCGTGCAAGGGGCCGTCGGTCGACTCGCGGAAGTAGCCTGTGAAGATCGCCAGGCAGGCGATCACGAGGGTGGCGATGACGATGCGGCGGACGTTCGCCCGCCGCCGCGCGATACCGGTTGTCGCGGCCACCGCCAT
>LNEQ01000120.1 GCA_001464995.1 Actinobacteria bacterium Ga0077541 | reverse complement strand
CGCGTGCCCTGGCCATCGAGCCGGACTTCGCGCCGGCCCTGGCGGAGCTGGCGACGATCGCGGAGGAGCGGGGCCGCGCCGCCGAGGCGGTCGGGCACCTTCGCCGCCTCGGGGTGCCCTCCGACGACCCGCAACTGCGACGGTTACAGGATGCGGTTCGCTGGGGGCGGTCCGCAGCCGGGCGCAACGCCCCGTGCCCGTGCGGCTCGGGTCGCAAGTACAAGGTGTGCTGTCTGGGGCGCGAGCTGCCCCCGCTCGCCGATCGCGTCGACTGGCTCTTCACCAAGGCCGTCGCGTTCGCCAACCGCCCGGCCGAGCGCGAGCTGCTGATCGACCTGGCCGAGGTCCTGACCGGCGGTCCCGGACACCGCGAGCTCCACGAGGCGCTCTCGGAGCCGCTGGTCACGGACGTCGCGCTGTTCGAGGAGGGGCTGCTGGAGCGGTATCTGGCGACTCGGGGCGTGCTGCTTCCCGACGACGAGCGGGCGCTCGCAGCCGCGTGGCTGCAGCGACCTCGCTCCCTGCTGGAGGTCACCGGCATCGCGCCGAATGGCGAGGTCGAGCTGCGAGACACCCGCGACGGCGAGCAGTGGCAGGTGGCGGTCGGATCCGCCGGCACGACGGTCCGTCCCGGTGAGCTACTGCTGGCACGGATCTGCGCCGCCGGCGACACGCACCGGTTCGTGGGGGCGACCCTCACGATCCCGCTGCGGCTGCGAGCGTCGCTGCTCGAGCTGATCTCCTCCGAGCCCGACGGGTGGGATTGGCTGGACTGGCTGGCCGTCGCCACGGCGCCTGCGGCCCTGACGAACACCGAGGGCCAGCCGCTGGTGTTCTGCGAGGCCGACTACCGGATCCCCGACCCCGAGGCGGCCGCGCGCGCCCTCGGCGACGCCTTCGACGAGGCCGACGACGACGGGCCCGGCCGGCTGTTCCACCAGATGCTCGAGCGCGACGGTGAGCGCTGGGTGCGCGGCAAGATGCGTCTCGACGGCCGGGCGTTGCGCATCGAGGCCAACAGCGAGGAGCGCTTCGAGGAGCTGCAGGAGCGGATCGCCGCGCTCGTGCCGGGCGCGCGGCCCACGGAGGTCCGCCGCACCGGCCTCGACGACGCGATGGCGGCGGCGGCGGCCGACGACGCGCCGCCCGAGCCCCCACCGCCCGGCTCCGAGGAGGTCATCGCTGAGTACCTCGCCGACCACGACCGCCGCTGGGTGGACATGACGCTCCCCGCGCTCGGCGGCCTCACCCCGCGCGAAGCCGCCGACGACCCCACCCGTCGTGAGGACCTCCTGCTGCTGCTGGACGAGTTCGAGGCATCCATGGCACCGGAGCGCACCGCCCGCATCCGCAGCGCCCTCGGCCTGCCGAGCGGCTGAGGCCTCTCCCCGACGGATCGAGGCTCAGCCCAGGCCGGGCGGCTCCGGGACGTGGAGACGGCAGGCGTTCCTGCCGTTCTCCTTGGCCATGTAGAGCGCCTCGTCGGCGTGCCGGACCAGGGCGTCCACGCCGAGGCCCCGCTGCAGTTCGGTCACGCCGGCCGACGCGGTGATCCAGCCGACCCCCGAGAAGGGCGCATCGGCGATCGCCAGGCGCGCGCGCTCGGCGGCGGTGAGGGCGGCGTCGGCGGGGGTCTCGGGCAGCAGCCAGGCGAACTCCTCGCCCCCGACGCGGGCGAGGGTGTCGACCGAGCGCGCCAGGGTGCCGAGGCGGGCGGCCACCTCCACGAGCACGCGGTCTCCCGCCGGGTGGCCATGCGTGTCGTTGATGCGCTTGAAGTGATCGAGATCGAGCATCACCAGGCTGAGCGGGTGGCGGTGACGCCGGGCATGGTCGAAGGCCGTGCGCAGCCGCTCGTTGAAGGTCCGGTGGTTCGCGAGCCCGGTGAGCGGATCGGTGGCGGCCTCGTCGATGAGCCTCTGACGGGCCTCGGCGTTGGCGATCGCCAGGGCGACCAGATCGGCGAAACGGCCGAGGCGCTCGGCGGCGTTGGGGGGCAGGCCCTCCTCGCGCTTGGTGGTGGCGAGCAGCGCACCCCAGAGATAGCCCGCGACCATCACCGGGGCGGCGACGCTCGCGCGGTAGCCGTGCTCGAGGGCATGGGCGCGAAGAGGCGATGAGGGATCCAGGGCCGAGTAGTCGGCGATCTCCGCGGGCGCCGAGGTGCGGGCGACCGTTGCCAGAGCACCACGTCCCTCGGTCGGGAGCAGGTCTCCGATGACCGAGTGCGCGCCGTGGGTGCCCACGACGGCCGCACCCTCGGGGGAGAACCGGGCCACGAGGGCCTCCTCCATGCCGAGGAGCCGGGCGACCTCCTCGGCCGTCTGGCCGAAGACCACCTCGGGCGCGGTCTCGCCGGCCACGCGCGTCGCCACCCGGCGAAGCGAGGCCTGCTCGGCCGCCATCGCCCGGTTGTCCTCGAGGGCGCGGGCCGTCTCGGCCTGGAGCCGCGCGTTGGCGAGAGCGAGGCTGGCCAGGTGCCCCAGACCGCGGGCCGCCTGGTACTCGATCTCCGAGAAGGATCGCGACTGCGTGTAGCTGAAGAAGAGGGTGCCCAGCAGGCCGGGCGCCTCGCCACCGGATACCGAGGCGTGCTCCAGGCGCAGCCCGATGAAGGCGCCGGCGCCGAGCCGCGCTGCGAGCGCCGGGGGCAGGAGCGGGGTCGAGGCCGTGTCCTCGATCACGAGGAGCGGATCCGGATGGCAGAGCTGCAGCATCAGGATCGGCAGCTGATCGGGGCCCGATCCGACTGCCCGCATCAGGTAGGCGTGAAGGCCCGGGTCCTCCTCGGTGGTGTACACGGCCGAGACCTCGTGGCGGCCCGGGTCGTGCACGTAGCAGGTCGCCCGATCGGCGCCGAGCGCGCTGCGCGCCGTGGCCGCGATGCCCTGGAGGGTCGCCGCCAGGTCGGGGGCGTCGCCGAGCCACGCGGCGACCGCCACGATGCCCTCCGGCCCCTGCCCCGCAATCTGTGCCTGCGCCATCCCGGCGTCCCCCCTGGCTTACCAGGTGTTCATCGACAGGAATCGCGACGACTTCAGCGCGGGATGCCGCCGCCTCCCCTGGCGCGGGAGTCGGACACGACGACCCGGAGCACGCTGAGCGGCGCGGTTCGGGTGGTGTCTGTGGCCTCGGCCGGATCGGACGCCACGTGGTGACGAGGCTCAGCGCCTGCGAGAAACCTTGCATACGGCGAGCCGTTAGTATGGTTTTCGTCGTATCTCTTACCAGGGGCGAGACATGCGTGGGCGTTTGGTCCGTCGGACGTGGCAGCACGACCCCGCGTTGTACGCGCCTCCCCGTCATCGGCGCGCCTGCTCGTACGACGCGTTCGTGCCCGAGCTGCTGAGCGGGGATCCGCTCACCCTGCCGGCTGAGCCGGTGGGCGTCCTCTCGGAGGCCGAGCGGGCGATCGCGGCGCTGAACTCGCACGCGCATCTGCTGCTCCGCACCGAGTCGATCGCGTCCTCGAAGGTCGAGGGCCTCCAGGTGGATGCCCGTGGGCTGGCCCGTGCCGAAGCGAAGCGTGATGCCGGGTCGAAGGTCGGGCCCGACGCTCTCGAGGTGCTGGCGAACGTGGACGCGATGCAGCTGGCAGTGGAGGACGCGACCGCTGACGAGCAACTGGAGCTTCGCCACGTGCTGAGCGTCCATGCCGCGCTGATGAGCTGGGCGCCCGAGGCGGTGGCGGCGGGTCGTGTGCGGGATGTCCAGAACTGGATCGGCGGGAATGACTACACCCCGTGCGGGGCCGCCTTCGTGCCTCCGCCCCCGGATGAGGTGCCGAAGCTGCTCGACGACCTGATCGACTTCTGCAACGGCGAGGATCTGCCACCGCTCCTCCAGGCAGCGCTGGCTCACGCCCAGTTCGAGACGATCCACCCCTTCGTCGACGGCAACGGGCGCACGGGGCGGGCGCTGGTCCACGTGCTCCGGCCTACGTTCCCCCGGTGAGCGTCATCCTGGCGCGCGACCGGCAGGGCTACATCGACGGCCTGTCGGTCTTTCGCGCGGGCGATCTGGCGGGGTGGGTGGAGCGGTTCTGCGCCGCGGCGGCCGAGGCTGCACTGCTGGCGAGCGCCTATCTCGACGCGGTGGCGCGGCTACAGGACGACTGGCGCGCCGCTGCGGCTGCTCGCGGGATGCCGAGATCGCAGTCGGCGGTCTGGTCGGTCATCGACATCCTCCCCGGCTACCCCGTCATCTCCGTGCCGGTCGCCACCGTGGCCAGCGGACGCAGCAAGCCGTCGGTGAACCAGGCGATGGCCGACCTGGAGAAGGCCGGAGTGCTGATCCCCCTGAGCGATGCCCGGCGCAATCGCGCATGGGAGGCGCGTGGCCTGCTCGATCTGCTGAGTGCCCTTGAGGAGGGGCGTCGGCCGTGACGCGGTGGGTCCGCTCACCCGCCGCCGATCATGAAGGCCACTGAAGAGTCCTGCTCCGTCCCTAAAGCTATGGCGCTCGTTCTTTAGAGACCTCAGCCTTTCGCTGAAGCCTCTCGCGCACGAGTTCGATCGGGTGGGAGTGATCAACACCGGCACCGGCGGAGACCTCACCGCCACGCGTCGGATCGTGCGTCGTCGGGCGCATCCGCGAGGACATCGAGCGCCGTCTCGATTCGCTCCGTCCACCGCGCGGTCTCACTCCGCAGGCCGCGCACCCCTCGGGCCTGCGCGCGGATCTCGTCGGACGCGTTCGTGAAGCGGACGCGTCGGTCTTTCACCAGCTCGGCGGGCAGCTTGGCGAAGAGCTCATCGGCGAAGGAGGGAGCGATCGTCGTGATGCCCTCGAGATCGACGACGACCACTCCGTGCCGAGCGGCCTGGACGATGCGCTCGCGCAGGAGCGCGCCCGCCTCGCGGCCGATGAGGGTGGAGCCGAGATCGTCGAGCAGTCGGATCGGGTCGGTCGCCATCAGGCCACGACCCTCCCCCCGCATGACGAGCCGGTGAGCCGACGGGCCGCCTTCTCGATGGTGGTCTGGTCGATCACGGAGGGCTCAGTACCGCTCGTCGTCGCGACCGCGGCGGACCTGCTCGCTGAGGGACCCGCGTGCCGGGAGCGGAGCGGGTAAGTCGGCGGCACTGTGGCGCCGCCGGCGAATCGGGGCACCGTCTCCAAGCGCGACGATCTGCGCTGCAGGCCTTCCGTCCACGGTGACGATCACCGTCTCGCCGGAAGCCGCCTCGGCGACCAGGGCGGAGGCGTCTCTTGCGAGGGCCGCGACGTCGACGCTCTTCATGGGGACACCGTAGAGCCTGTCGGTGGGCGCGCGCCAACGCACTGAGCAGTAGCGGAACCGGTCGCGGGGGCCGCATATCGTCGTAGTTCGAGGGCGCAGAACGTCGTAGTTGGCTCCGGCGGGACGGCGGCTCAGGGTCGCTCAGCCTACGGTCGCGGCCTCTCCGGTCTGCACTCGCCACAGGGCCGCGTAGAGGCCGCCGGCCAGCACCAGCTCGTCGTGGGTCCCCGTCTCGCGAACGAGCCCCGCCTCGAGGACGTGGATCCGGTCCGCGTGGCGCACCGTGCTCAGCCGGTGGGCGATGACCAGCGTCGTACGCCCCTCGCTCACGTGCTCCAGCGACCTCTGGATAGCCGCCTCGTGGCCTCGTCGAGGACCAGGATCGCCGGGTTCCTGAGGATCGCCCGGGCGATCGAGAGCCGCTGCCGCTGTCCACCGCTGAGCTTCTGCCCGCGCTCCCCGACCAGGGTGTCGTAGCCGTCGCTGAGCGCGGAGATGAAGTCGTGCGCCTCCGCCAGCTTGGCGGCCTGCTCGATCGCCTCGGCGGAGGCGTCGGGGTCTCCGTAGGCGATGTTCTCTCTGACGGTGCCGTCGAAGAGGAAGACGTCCTGGCTGACGAGGCCGATCGCTCCGCGTAGGTCGCCGAAGGTGAGGTCGCGGACGTCGACTCCGTCCACGGTCACCTGGCCGGAGCTCGGCTCGTACAGCCGGAGCAGCAGCTTCACGATGGTGCTCTTGCCGGCCCCGGTCAGTCCGACGACGGCGTGGGTCTCACCGGCCGGCACCGCGATGTTCAGGCCGTGGAGCACCTCGGGGCCGCTGGCGTAGGAGAAGCGGACGTCGTCGAACGTCACGGCTCCGGCGACGGGCTTCGGGAGGAGCCCTGAGCCCTCGGTGATCTGGGGCTCCACGTCGAGCAGGTCGAGGATCCTCCGCGTGCTGGCCATGGCGCGCTGGTAGAGGTCGAAGGTCTCTCCGAGCCGCGTGAGGGGCCACAGCAGGCGCTGGGTCATGAAGACCAGGATCGAGAAGAAGCC
>LNEQ01000119.1 GCA_001464995.1 Actinobacteria bacterium Ga0077541 | reverse complement strand
CACCAGGCCGAGCAGCGCGCAGGCGAGGGCCCCCGCGACGTCGCGCCAGAGCGCGAGGGACGGCGATGAGTGCTCCACGCACCTGTCATCGGCATCGGCGGGGCTCCCCATCAGGGGCGCCGCGGCCGATACTGGGGAGATGCGCGCCCTCCCCGCCCTCCTCCTCGCGCTGGCCGCCGCCGCGCTCGCGGGCGCTCCCGCCGCGGCGACGCCCCTGCCCGGCGCCCCCGCGTGCCCGATCCTGCCGCCCGGCAACGTCTGGAACACCCCGGTGGACACCCTGCCGAGGGCGGCGGACTCCGCCCGTCTGATCCGGTCGATCGGCCTCGGGGAGAACCTGCACCCCGACTTCAGCGACCGCGGCCGCTACGGCATCCCCATCAACATCGTCGGCGCGGCGACTCCGCGCACGCGGGTGCGCTTCGAATACGCCGGCGAGTCGGACCGCGTCGGCTACCCGATCCCGGCCCGGCCGCGCATCGAACGCGGCGCAGACCGCCACATCCTCATGCTCGACCGCGACGCGTGCCGGCTCTACGAGATCTTCGCCGCGCGGCGGGACTCCAGCGGCCGCTGGAGCGCCGGCTCGGGGGCCGTCTTCGACCTGCGCTCGAACGCGCTGCGCCCCGCGGGGTGGACGAGCGCCTGCCGATCCTGCCGGGCCTCGCGCGCGTCGACGAGGTGGCGGGCGGCGGGATCGACCACGCGCTGCGCTTCACGGCTCCCCGCACGCGGCGGGCGTACATCCATCCCGCGCGCCACGCGGCCTCCGACTCCTCCGATCCCGCCCTGCCGCCGATGGGCCTGCGCGTCCGCCTGAGGGCGTCGGTCCCCCTCACGGGCCTCGGGCCGCAGGCGCGCGCGGTGGCGCTCGCCCTCAAGCGCTACGGGATGATCCTGGCCGACAACGGGTCGCCGTGGTACGTCACCGGCGCCCCCAGCGCGGGCTGGGACGACGACGACCTCCGCGGCCTCCGGCGCATCCGCGGCCGGGACTTCGAAGTGGTGGACACCCGGCGGCTGCGGAGCACCGAGGCCCGATAGGGGGCGCGGCACCTCGGGCGTCCTCTAGGCTTACGGCGTAAACCGTCGACGCCGGAGGATCCCCATGTCCGAACCCTCAACGCTCTTCGACCTCAGCGGCCGCGTGGCGCTCGTCACCGGGGCGTCCTCCGGGCTCGGAGTGACATTCGCCGAGGGCCTCGCCGCCGCAGGTGCCGACGTGGTCCTGGCCGCCCGGCGCCTCGACCGCCTCGAGGAACTGGCCGACAGGATCCGGGCCACCGGTCGCCGCGCCCTGCCGGTCGCGTGCGACGTCACCGAGCCCGAGCAGGTCGAGGCGGCCGTCGCGGCGGCGGTGGGGGAGTTCGGTCGCATCGACGTCCTCGTCGCCAACGCCGGCGCCGTGCCCGAGGGCTTCGCGATGCCCGAGAAGGTCCCGCCGGCGCTCTTCGAGCAGTCGGTCCGGGTCAACCTGCTCGGAACGTGGACGACCTGCCAGTCCGTCGGTCGCCAGATGCTCTCGCAGGCCTCCGGCTCGATCATCGTGGTCGCCTCCTACACCGGCCTGGCGGGCGTGCCCTACTTCCCGCCGGCGTACCAGGCATCCAAGGCCGCACTCTTCAACATCACGCAGAACCTGGCCGCCAGCTGGGGCGATCGCGGCGTGCGCGTGAACGCGCTCGCGCCCGGCTGGTTCCCGAGCGAGATGACCGAGGCCGTCCTCGCCGCCCCGGTCTTCCTCGAGCGGATCACCACCCAGGCGCCCCTGGGGCGCGCCGGCGATCCGGCCGAGCTGGTCGGCCCGCTGCTGCTGCTCGCGTCCGACGCGTCGAGCTACATGACCGGCGCCACGCTGACCGTGGACGGCGGGACGTCGGCCTCGGTGGGCTTCACGCCGTACTCGCCGGAACTCTTCGGCCTGCACGACGCCGTCATGCCCGCGGGCCTGGGCGCCCGGGTCATGCC
>LNEQ01000118.1 GCA_001464995.1 Actinobacteria bacterium Ga0077541 | reverse complement strand
CCGCACGCGGTCGCGCCCCCTCCGGCGCGCGTCCTGGTGTTCGCCGACGAGTTCTTCTTCAACGCCAGCCGCCGGGCGCTGCCCGCCGGCCGGCTGCGTCTGCAGCTGAAGAACATCGGCGAGGACGACCACGACTTCCGGATCATCGGGCCCCGCGGGACGCCGCGCGCGGAGACCGGCATCGTGAAGCCCGGCCGGCTCGGCGAGATCCGCACCACCCTCGCCCGGGGCCGGTACACCTACCTCTGCACCGTGGCCGACCACGCCGCCCGGGGCATGAGGGGCTCGTTCACCGTGACGCGCAGGAAGCCCGCGACGAAGAAGCCCGCCGAGACGGCGGCCGGGAAGGCGGTCCGCTGATGCCCCGCAACCAGGACCGCGCCAGGATCGAGCGCCTCATGTGGCGCGCCGGCTTCGGCGGCCGGACCAAGCAGATCGCCACCATGACCAAGGCGGGCGTGCCCGCCAGCGTCGAGATGCTCCTGCGCCCGCGTGGCCGGGCGCTCAAGGGCCCGGCACCCCGCATCGACGGGGCACCCCTCGACCCGATCAACACCTACGGCCACGACGTCCTCTGGTGGCTCGACCGGGCGGTCCGCGGCGAGCACCCGCTGGTGGAGCGCATGACGTTCAACTGGCACGACCACTTCGCGACCTCCAACGAGGGGGTGGGCGACACCCGGTTGATGCTCAAGCAGTACTGGACGCTGCGCAGCGGTGCGCTCGGCAGGTTCAGCGACCTGGCGCGGGCCATCACCAAGGACCGCGCGATGCAGCTCTTCCTGACGCTCGCCAACTCCGAGAAGGGCGAGCCCAACGAGAACTTCGCCCGCGAGCTGCTGGAGCTGTTCACCCTGGGCGTCAACAACGGCTACACCGAGCGCGACGTGCGCGAGGCGTCGCGGGCGCTCACCGGCTTCACCTACGACTACGACACCAAGGCGTTCGGCTACGACCCCGACCGGCACGACGACGGGCTCAAGCGCATCCTCGGCCGCACCGGGCGCTTCAAACCCCTCGACGTGGTGGACATCGCGATCGGGCACAAGGCCCACCCCGCCTTCATCTGCTCGAAGATGTGGGGCTACTTCAGCCCCCAGCCGTGCCCGCCGAAGCTGCTGCGCCAGCTGGCCCGCACCTACCGCGAGGCCAAGACGGACGTCCGGCCCGTGCTGCGTCAGATCCTCAACCACAAGCTCTTCTACGCCGCCCTCGCCGAGCCCGACATGGTCAAGTCGCCGTTCGTCTACACGGCCGGTCTCCTGCGCCTCACCAACACGCCGGTCGACGACGACGGCTGGGTCTGGCGCCTCGACCAGATGGGCCAGGTCCCCTTCCACCCGCCCAACGTCAGCGGATGGGAGGGCGGGGTCGCCTGGATGTCCACCTCGTCCATCCGCGCCCGCTTCGACGCCGCCTCGGCCGTGATCCGGGACACCATCAAGGACGGCTCGATCTCGGCCAAGGAGACGCCGCAGCAGGCCATCGCCAGCGCCCGGGCCGCGACCGGCTTCCCCCGTATCGGCGCCCGCACCGCCAACTCCCTGCGGCGTTACGCGGTGCAGTCGGTGGCGGGCAAGACGGAGGACTACGAGGTCGAGCACTACTACCCCGAGCGCCAGCGCGTTCTACGGCACCTCCTTCTCGCCGGCCCCGACGCCCACGTCTGCTGAGGACCCACCGATGAGCCGATCCCCCCACCGCGGGTGCCGCGACTGGCACTCCACCCGGCGCTCGTTCCTGGGACGCGCCACCGACGCCGTGCCGGTGCCCGCCGACGCGATGGACGGCCTGGAGGCGTTCGCGAAGTCGGGCGGCCTCACCCGTCGCAACCTGCTCGAGCGCGGCGTGGGCCTGTGGATCGGCGCCGCGGCCCTCGGCGGCATGTCCACGCGCAGCGTCCTCGAGGCGGCCACGGCGCAGGCCCAGGCCGCGCCCGACGCGACGATCCTCGTGTCGCTGTACCTGGACGGGGGCAACGACGGGCTGAACACCCTCGTCCCGCTGGCCGACCCGCTCTACCCGCAGCTGCGCAGCCGCGTCGGGATCGCCCCCGGCACCACGCTGCCGATCCCCGGGACCTCAGACTTCGGGTGGCACCCGTCGCTCGGGGGGCTGAAGGCGCTCTACGACTCGGGCAAGGTCGCCGTGCTGCCGTCGGTCGACTTCGCCGACCCCGACCAGTCGCACTTCAACTCCGCCGCCTACTGGCGGCGGGGCATCGTGGGGCCCTCGTTCGAGACGGCCGGCTGGCTCGGCCGCACGCTCGATGTCGTGGGCACGCTCGACAACCCGCTCCAGGGGATCAGCGTCAGCTACTCGCCCGATCCGGTGCTGACCTCGCACCGCGCGGCGACCGCGACGGTCTACGACCCGAACAACTTCGACTTCTACATCGGCGACGTGTGGGACAACGACGGCTTCATCGCCGCCTACCGCGACGCCGCCTCGGGGAAGACCTCCTCGGAGGGCCTGAAGGCCGCCCGGCGTACCTACGCCAACGCCTTCCGGATGCGCGACCAGCTGGCGCCCCTGCGCGTCACCGACGAGAACCCGCTGCCGCCGGTGCCGGTGCCCTACCCCGACACCGATCTGGGCAAGGGCCTCCAGAACCTCGCCCGGATGCTCGGGGCGGGCTTCGGCACGCGCATCGCGGCCCTCTCGACCAGCGGCTTCGACACGCACGACGCCCAGGCCTCCAACCACGCCGAGCTGCTCCAGGATCTCGGCGACTCGCTGCTCGCCTGGCAGTCCGACCTCACGGCCCGGGGCCTGTCGTCGCGGGTGATCACGATGGTGTGGAGCGAGTTCGGCAGGCGCCCCGAGGACAACGCCTCCAACGGCACCGACCACGGCGCCGGGGGCCTGATGATGATCGTGGGCGACCGCGCCAACGGCGGCATCCGCAGCGAGTTCCCGGGCCTCGCCCAGCTCGACGAGGACGACAACCTGCGGGTGACGACCGAGTTCCGCACCGTCTACGCCACCCTCCTCGAGTCGTGGCTCGGCGTGGAAGCCGCGCGCGTGCTGCCGAAGATCGACCAGGCGCGGCTCCCGCTCATCGTCTAGGCGGGCGCGGCCCGCCAGCCCTCGATCACCCGCTCCACCTCGGCGAGGTCGTCGGCGCGGGTGAGGATGTAGAGGCGGTCGCCCGCCTCCAGCTGCGTGCTCCCACGGGGCGGTATCGCCTCGCCGGCGCGGAGCACCACGGCCAGCAGCGCGGTGCGCGGCAACCCGAGCTCGCGCACGCGACGGCCCGCGGGCAGGTCGTCGGCACCGACCGAGAACTCGAGGATGTCGGCTCCTCCGACGGCGCCGATCTCGAGCGGCGGCTCGTAGACGGCGCGCGCCTCGCCCGCCAGGCCGAGCCGGCGGGCGAGCGGCTGCAGGAGGGGCCCCTGGATGGCCGCCGACACCAGCACGACGAAGAAGACGCTGTTGAAGATCGTGTCGCTGGCCCCGACGCCCTCGGAGAGGACGAACGTGGCGAGGATGATCGGCACCGCGCCGCGCAGGCCCGACCAGGCGACCAGCGTCCGTTCGGCGCGCGTGAACCCGAGGCGCGCCGTGCAGAGCCAGGTCGCGACCGGGCGCGCCACCGCGATGAGGACCGCGGTGAGCAGCAGGGCCGGCACCGCGACGCCGCCCAGCTCGCTGGGGAAGACCAGCAGGCCGAGGGTGACGAAGAGCGCGATCTGCGCGATGAAGGCGAGGCCGCCGTGGAACACCGCGAGCGACCGCCGGGCGGGGCTCGGCGTGTTGCCGATGGCGAGCGCCACGATGTAGACCGACAGCAGGCCGCTGCCGCCGACCACCTCGGGCAGGCCGAAGGCGATCGCGGCGACGGCGACCGAGAGCACGGGCGTGAAGGGCGCGGTCCCCGCGGGCATGCGCCGGATGCCCCAGACCGCCGCCGCGGCGATCGCCGCGCCGATCACGAGCCCGATCAGCAGCGTCCCGGCGACCGCCAGGGCCAGGTCGGGCGCCCCGTATCCGTCGCGGGTCACCCACTCGATGAAGCCGAGTGTCAGGGCGACCGCGATCGGGTCGTTGAGGCCCGACTCCGCCTCGAGCAGCCCGGCGATCCGCCGCCGCAGGTTCGTCGCCCGCAGCGTGGCGAAGACGGCGGCGGCGTCTGTGGATCCGACCACAGCGCCCAGCAGCATCGCCTCGGGCCAGCTCAGGTCGAAGAGCGCCTGGGCACAGACGCCGACGATCCCCGCCGTCACCACCACGCCCACGGTCGCCAGAAGGGCCGCCGGGACCGCGACGGGGCGGATGTCGCGCCACGACGCGGTGAGCCCGCCCTCCCAGAGGATGGCCACCAGGCCGACGGCCGGATCGTCGAACGCGATGCCGCCGGGCCCGTCCGAGCCGAGCAGCATGCCCAGGCCGAGGAACGCCACCAGCACCGGCAGCCCGGCGCGCGCGAAGGCGGCGGCGAGCATGACGCCGACGACCAGTACGACACCGGTGACGAGGAAGAGCAGAGGGTCTATGGATGCTCCGGATCAGGGCGGGCCGACGGCGGGGGTCCGCGCCTGATGCCGGCCGTGGGAGCGTGCCCCGGCGACCGCCGCGCGAAACCCTCGTGCCCCGGCCGGCCGCACGCGGAAGGCCGGGCACCGGATGCTATGGTGCCGCACGCGGGGCGTTTAGCTCAGTTGGGAGAGCACCAGCTCGACAAGCTGGGGGTCACTGGTTCGAGCCCAGTAACGCCCAT
>LNEQ01000117.1 GCA_001464995.1 Actinobacteria bacterium Ga0077541 | reverse complement strand
GCTCTTTCGGGGGCCCCTCGGCGAGGACGTGCCAGCCTCCAGGGTCGCCATCTCGTCGGCTCGGGCGGCCGTGACGGCGACCTCGAGGCTCACCCGGTCGCGTCCCTCCACTCGGCGAACTCGCGGGCGTAGTGCTCCAGGGTCATCCGGGGGGTGGCGTGGCGCATGGCCCGCTGGACCTCCAGGATGTCCCGGTGTGGGGCGGGGCGGGCTCGCCGAATGCGTCGTACCACGCCGCGGCGAAGGCGTCCTCGGCGCTCCGAACCGACCGCCGCCCCCCGCGCGAGAGGTCGAACGCGACGAGGATGCAGCCGCCTGAGGTCGAGAGATCAGCCCCCTGTATGCAGCGCTCGCCACCGAGCCCCAGCCGTGAGAACGCCCGCTCCAGCACTCGGACGGCGGCCGGGTGGATGGTCGTGGTCGTCATGATCTCGTAGCGGAACGGGGCTGCCCCGGCCTCGTGTGAGCGGCCGAGGAGGTGCGCAGTGGCGACCATGGGCTGACTCCTTCGCGGATGAGGACTCAGCCTCAGTCCGTCGATCTCGCGGCGCGGATGCTTTCACGCCCCGCATCCACGATCTGCGACGGATTGAGACTCAGTGCTTGGTGCATCGGCCGGCCAGCCCCTCGCTGCGCTGGGTCATAGACAAGTTGCCCACCGGTCGGGCGCCCGCGTGGCCAGCCCTCTGGCTCGGTCGAGAAGAGGCTGGCGCGGTGACGGCACCGCCAAGCAGCGGGCCCGCTGGTTCGAGCCCAGTAACGCCCATCGAGAGGGCCCCGGAGACGGGGCCCTTCTTCGTGCCCCGTCGCGCAGGGCACCGCCCCGTTCGCCGCCCCCGCGGCGGCGGCGAGCCGCCGGGAGGCAGGTGGTCCGCATGCCTCGTCCGGGGGAGCTCTGTCGCGTCGCGACGCGGCTTCTCAAGAATGGGTTCCACCTCTCTCTTGAATCGAGAGGGGCGCCTATCATCCGGTCCCCGCCAGCCGATGGGGCTCGTGATGGCCGTCGCTCAGCATGGGCGCCGGGAGAGCGACCAAGGGAGCCGACGTGTACACCTCGGAGATGGAGATCGCGGACCGCGTCACCTCCATGGTGGAGTGTTTCGAGGCCAAGTCAGGCATGACGTCCCAGCAGTTCGAGCAGCGCTACCAGAGCGGAGAGTTCCCCAGGCTCGCCTGGGCGCTCGCGTGGCACGAGGTGATCGCCGGGCGGATGCCGGCGGAGGCACTGACCGGCTGAGGACCGGTGGGAGGGATCCCGCCGGCCCGCGAGGACCCGTGTGAGGGGTCCACGCCGGCCGGGATCCGTCCCGGTGGTGCAGGAGCGCCCCGGAAACGGCGCGGTGGCGTGGCGGAGCCGGAGGTCGCCCGGTACGCTCGCGGCCTTCACCGATCCGACACATCTCGGGCGCCGACGGCCGACCAGGCCGGAGCGCCCGGCGACACCGGGGACCCGCATGCCGAAGATCCGCCGTTCGATCCTCGCAGTCGTCCTGGCTGCGTTCGCCACCGTGGCGCTCGTCGCCTGCGGCGACGACGATGAGACCGCCTCGCCCACAACCGAGACCACCGCGCTCGCCTGCGAGAAGGCCGACCTCGCCCTCGTGACCCCGGGCACGCTGACGGTCGCGACCGACTCGCCCGCCTTCCCGCCCTACGTCATCGACGACGACCCGACCTCGGGCAAGGGCTTCGAGAGCGCCGTCGCCTACGCGATCGCCGAGGAGCTCGGCTTCACCGCCGAGGAGGTCACCTGGATCCGGGTCCCGTTCAACTCCACGTTCGCGCCCGGTCCCAAGAAGTTCGACTTCGACCTCAACCAGGTCTCGATCAAGGCCGAGCGGCAGAAGGGCGCCGATTTCTCCTCGCCCTACTACACCACGCCCCAGGGCGTGCTGGTGGCCGGTGACTCCGAGTTCGCCGGCGCGACCACGCTGACCGACCTCAAGGACGCCCAGATCGGCGTGCAGGTCGGCACCACCAGCCTCGATGCCGTCAACGAGGTGATCGCGCCGGGCAAGCAGGTGCGGGTCTTCAACGACTCCAACGACGTCGTGCGGGCCCTCAAGAACGGTCAGGTGGACGCCATCGTCACCGACCTGCCGACCACGCTCTACCTCCGCGACGCGGTGGTCGAGGGCTCGACGCTCGTCGGTCAGTTCGAGGCGCCCGGCGGCGACGACTGGGGCGCGGTGCTCGAGAAGGACTCGGAGCTGACGCCGTGCGTCACGGCCGCCGTCGATAGCCTCCGCGACTCGGGCGAGCTCGCCTCGATCACCGAGCAGTGGATCGGCGCCGAGGCGCCGGTGCTGGCGCTGGAGTAGCAGGGGCCGGGCGAACCGCCGCCGGTGGACATCGCCCCCGATCGCCGGGCCGCCCGTGAGGCGGCCCGGCGCCGTCACGCCCGGCGCGGGTCGGTCGTGGCGGCGGTCTCCTCGGTCGTGGTGCTGGGCGGGCTGGCGATGCTCATCGTCTCCAGCCCCGGCTGGGAGGACGTGCAGCGCACCTTCTTCTCCTGGGAGGTGTTCCGCGACTCGTTCCCCGACGTGCTGGCCGGGTTCTGGCTCGACGTGAAGCTGTTCCTCGTCGTCGAGGCCGTCGTGCTGGTGCTGGCGCTCGGCGTGGCCCTCGTGCGCAGCACGCGCGCGCCGGCGCTCTTCCCGGTGCGGCTGATGGCGACGGTGTTCACCGACGTCATGCGCGGGGTGCCGGTGATCCTGGTCGTCTACCTGATCGGCTTCGGCGTGCCGGCCCTCGGCATCGCCCCCGACTGGCTGGTGCAGGACCCGATCTACCTCGGCGGCATCGCGCTCGCCCTCTGCTATACCGCCTACGTCGCCGAGGTGTACCGCGCCGGGCTCGACTCGGTGCACCCGAGCCAACGCGCCGCGGCGCTGGCGGTGGGGCTCTCGGAGACGCAGGCGATGCGCCACGTGATCGTGCCCCAGGCCGTGCGGAGGGTCGTGCCCCCGCTGCTCAACGACTTCATCTCGTTGCAGAAGGACGTGGCGCTGGTCGCGATCCTCGGCCCCCAGGAGGCGTTCCGGGTGGCCCAGATCAGCGCCGCGTCCGACTTCAACTTCACGCCCTTCCTGGCGGCGGCGATGCTCTACCTGATGGTCACCGTGCCGCTCGCCCGGATCGTCGACCGTCAGCAGGCGAAGGCGCGCCGCCGGCAGGGGCACGTGGTGGCGACGTGAGCGCGACCGTCCCGGTGCTCGAGGTGCGCGGGGTGACCAAGTCGTACGGCGACCGGGCGGTGCTGCGGGGCATCGACCTGGAGGTCGGCGAGCACTGCGCGGTCGCGTTGATCGGCGCCTCGGGTTCCGGGAAATCGACGCTCCTGCGCTGCATCGACCTGCTCGAGGAGATCGACGACGGGGACGTCTTCCTCGACGGGGAGGTGATCACCGACCCCTCGTGCCCGGCCGTCGGCGTGCGCCGCCGGCTCGGCCTGGTGTTCCAGGCCTTCAACCTGTTCCCGCACCTGACGGTGCTGCAGAACGTGGTGCTCGCGCCGATGCGCTCGCACGGCGTGCCACGCGCCGAGGCGGAGGCCTCGGCGCGGGAGCTGCTCGGCCGCTTCGGCCTGGAGGGGCGCGAGGGCGACTACCCGGACCGCCTCTCCGGCGGTCAGCAGCAGCGCGTCGCGATCGTCCGGGCCCTCGCCACCCGGCCCCGGGCGCTCCTGCTCGACGAGGTCACGAGCGCGCTCGACCCGGAGCTGGTGGGGGAGGTGCTCTCACTGGTGCGCGGGCTGAAGGAGCAGGGGATGACCATGGTCATCGCCACCCACGAGATGGCCTTCGCCCGGGAGGTGGCCGACGAGGTCTGCTTCCTGCACGAGGGCCGGGTGCTGGAGCGGGGTGACCCGGCGCGGATCTTCTCCGCGCCCGAGCAGCCGGAGACCCGTCAGTTCCTGCGCCGCGTGGTCGAGACGGGGCGCCTCTAGGACACCGGGTTCCGCGCCGATCGGCGCGCGGGCGATGCGCCACTCGGCGCACCACCCTCCGGCGCAGCTAGCGGAGGATCTCCACCGGGGTGCCGGGGGCGACCGTCCGGTAGAGGCGCGTCACGGCCGCGTTGGTGATCCGGACGCACCCGTGGCTGACGGCCTGGCCGAGGAGTCCGGTGGCGTTCGTGCCGTGGATGGCCACGAGCCCGTTGCCGCCCATGAAGCTGGTGAGCACGGGGCTGTAGGCCGTGAGGGTGATGATGTACGGGCCCAGGTACGAGCGCTGGAAGTCGGCCGAGGGCACCGGATCCTGCACCGCGAAGAGGCCGGTGGGGGTGGGGGTGCTCCCCGTGCCGACGGAGGCCGCGTACCGCGCGACCCGGCGACCCGACTTCCACAGCTCCACCTTCCGCGCCCCGAGCCGCACGACGATGCGCGTGCGCGTCGCGCGCAGCTTCACGGCGTCGAGGGGCACGAAGCCCTGGGCGAGGTTCGGCCGGCCGGGCAGCCGCACGAGCACCCAGCGCCGTCCCGTGGCCGGGTCGGTCTGGACTGCGCTCAGCACCATCAGCTGCTGCGCGCGCCGCCAGAACGCCGTGTACGTGGTGACGCGGGCGGCCACCTTGGCGTCGTCCCGCGGCGCCTTGCGCACCGCGACCGATCGCGTGATCTGCGCCGTCCACGAGAAGGCGGCGGTCGGGGCTCCGGGCTCGGCCGCCGCCTGCGGCGCCGGGGCGGCCGAGGCGAGCGAAGCGAGGCAGAGCAGGGCAACGATTGCGGAAATCCGCAGGAACGCGACTACGGGCACGCGTCGGATGAGACAGGCGCGGCGGTGCGGATGCAAGCCGACCTCACAGACTCCTCACAGCGGGATCGCGGAATCGGCGTTCGCGTCGGGCGACCCCACGCGAATAGGCTCGGGGCATGAGGCGCACCCACCTGCTCGCGGCGTCGGCGACGGCCACCGCGATCGGACTTCTCGCGGCTCCCGCCCTCGGGGCCGGCGACCGGATCGTGCACGGTCGCTCGATCGGGATCATCTCGCTCGGTCAGGAGCGCGCGACGATCGGCGGCATCCTCGGAGGCGACGGCGTCGTCATCGCGCGCACGCCCGACCCGCGGGCGCCCGGCACCCGCAACCTCGACGCCGTCACGGTCGCCTATCCGTCGCTCGCCCTCATCGTTCGGTTCCCGACCGACGAGGCCAGCTCGGGAGCGCTCAGCGTCGCCACCCGCAGCGCCCGCTACCGCACGGCCGGTGGCGTCGGGGTCGGATCGTCACGCGCCCGCATCCTCGCAGCCTTCCCCCGCGCCACATGCACCGTCTCGCGCTGCCAGGTCGGCCCCCGCGCGGGGGACGTCCGCATCACCCGGTTCTCGATGTCCGGCGGGCGCGCGGTCCGGATCACCGTCCTCAGCGCGCCCTGAGCCCCTCCGGCACGAGCGCCAACGCGTGGGTCAGCAGGTACCCGGCCTGCACCCAGATCCCGCCGGAGAAGGAGAGACCCAGGTCGCGTCCCATCGCCGGGAGCGCGAGCGCCACCACCGTGACGTCGAGCGGGCCGAGGAAGGCTCCCATCCCGGTCACCGCCAGCACTCTCCACCGGTGCTCGCGGAGCGCGGCGAGCGGGTCGGGCGGGAGCGTCGTCACCCGGGCATCGTAGGCCGGGCGCGGATCGCCGGCGGCGCTCCCGGGGGAGCGGTCAGGTCGCGGTCACGACCCGGTCGCGCCCCTCGCGCTTGGCGCGGTAGAGGGCGGCGTCGGCGGCCGCCATCAGCCGGGCGCCCTCGGGCCCGTCCTCGCACGCCACGCCCGCGGAGACGGTGATGCGTCCGGCCGGCTGCGCCGCGCCTCCGGGGAAGTCGTGGGCGGCGACCGCCGCCCGGACCCGCTCGGCGACGCCGGAGGCCTCGGCCGGGCCGGCGCCCGGGAGGATGGCGCACAGCTCCTCCCCCCCGAAGCGGTAGACCACGTCCTGCTCGCGGACGTTGGCGGCCACCAGCGCGGCGACGCCGCGCAGCACCTCGTCGCCGGCGGGGTGGCCGTGCGCGTCGTTGTAGTTCTTGAAGTGGTCGACGTCGATCATCACCAGGCCGACGGGCCGCGGGGCCCCGGGCGCGCACGCCCGTGCCAGGTCGTCGTCGAGGCGGCGGCGGTTGCCGAGGCCGGTGAGCGCGTCGGTGAGGGCGAGTGCCGTCGCCGAGCGGTGCGCCCGTGCGCCCTCGATCGCGGTCGCGGCCGCGAGCCCGAGCAGGCGCAGCTCCATGGCGTCCTGGTCGTCGAGCGGCCGGCCGGGGTCGCGTCCGACGACGATCGCGCCGGTGATCCGCCGGCCGGCGATCAGGGGGGCGGCGAGCACCGCCACCGGGGACATGCCGGGCAGCGCCGGATCCGAGGAGACCACACCGAGGGCGGGCGCCCCGGTGTCGAGGGCCCGGCCGAGCATTCCCCCGGCCGCGCCCGTCGGCTCGAGGGTCAGGCCCCCGGCGCTCCCGACGGGGGTCGCGACCGCCCCATCGAGCAGGTAGACGGCGACGGCCGGAGCCGCCAGCAGGGAGGCGGCCTCGGTGGCCACCGCGTCCGCCACGCTCTCCATGTCGGTGCCCGAGGCCACCCGGCGGCTCGCGTCGACGATCTCCAGCAGCCGGGAGTTGCGCCGGCTCAGCTCCTCGATGTGCTCGCGCTCCGCGGCGAGGCGCTCGCCCGCGCGCCGCAGGCGCCGGGCGACGGAGCGTCCGATGACCACCGCGGCGGCGATCGTGGCCACCCACAGCACGGCGAGCGCGCCGACGAAGCCCGGTCGCCGCCACGGCGGGGGCGACTCGCCGAGCCGCACCAGGGCGTCCACCGCGGCCTGGGTGCTCGCCGGGGCGGAGGCGAACGAGGCCTGCAGCTCGGTGACCGCGTCGGCGTAGTCGGCCACCGACGCGCCGTCCGGCATCCGCCCGATCGCGGCCCGCGCGAGATCCTCCTCGGCCATCCGGGTCAGCGCCCGGCGGGTGCTGTCGCGCATCGGCGCGTCGGCGTCGGCGAGCCGCTCCAGGGCCGCGGCCCCGCGACGGTCGGCCGTCTCGAGAAGCGTGCGGCCGCCGGCGCCCAGCGACATCGAGTCGGTGAGGTAGGGGTCGAGTTCCTCCGGGACCTCATCGGGCAGCGCACCGAGCGTGTCGAGGGCGTAGATCTCCGCCGACAACGCCGACAGCGCCTCCGTGGTGGACGCCTGGAGGGTCGCCTGGCCGCCGAGCGCGGCCACGGTGCCCCGTTCGGCCCCGACGTACCAGCCGGCCCAGGCGGTCGCGAGCAGGGTCACGAGCACGACGGGGAGGATGCATGCGACCGCGATGCGCCGGACGGAGAGATCCATCCCCCCACCATCGGCCGCTCGGGGTCGCCGGCTGAGCCGGGGCGCTATAGTTGCCTTTCGGCAAGCAATAATCTGCACCGGCGGGAGGAGACGGGCTGACCCCACGAGACGCGTCCCCGATGGACGAGGAGTCGGTCATCCGCCTGCGCAACGCCATCATGCGCACCGGCCGCCGTCTGCGGACGACCGCGGCCGACGAGGGGCTGACGGCGACCCAGTCGGGCGTCCTCGCCACGCTCGTCCGCGAGGGGCCGAGGCGCCCGGGTGACCTGGCGGCGGCCGAGGCGATCAACCCGACCATGCTCTCCCGGGTGCTGGCGCAGCTCGAGGAGCGGGGGCTCGTGGAGCGGGGCCCGCACCCGGGTGACGCCCGCTGCACCACCGCCGCCGCGACACCCGCCGGCACGCGCCTGCTGGCGCGCCTGCGGGCGCGCCGCGCCGAGGTGCTGCGCGCGCGGCTCGCCGAGCTCGACGCCGACGCGGTGGACGCGCTGCTGTCGGCGCTGCCGGCGCTCGAGGCGCTCGCGCAGGTCGACGAGGCGCGCCCGTGACCGCCTGGGCGTCGTCCACCTTCGCGGCGCTGGGCACGCCGAACTACCGCCGCTACTTCGCCGGTCAGGCGGTGAGCCTGGTGGGCACCTGGATGCAGACCGTCGCCCAGGCGTGGCTGGTGCTCGAGCTGACCGGCTCGGGCACGGCGCTCGGCCTGGTGGCGGGCGCCCAGTTCCTGCCCATCCTGCTGCTCGCGCCCTACGGCGGCCTGCTGGCCGACCGGCTCGATAAGCGGACGATCCTGATCGCCTCGCAGTGGGTCCTCGGGGCGATGGCCCTGACCCTCGGCTTGCTGACGGTCACCGGAGCCGTCGAGCTCTGGATGGTCGTCGCGCTCGCGCTCGGCCTCGGCCTCGTGACCGCCATCGACAACCCGGCCCGCCAGTCGTTCGCGCAGGAGATGGTGGGTCCCGGCGGGCTGCGCAACGCGGTGAGCCTCAACAGCGTCCTGGTGAACGCGGCGCGCGCGGTCGGCCCGGCGCTCGCCGGCGTGCTGATCGCGACCGTCGGCATCGGCCTCTGCTTCCTCATCAACGCCGCCAGCTACCTCGCCGTGGTGGTCGCGCTCACGGGCATGGACGCCGATGCCCTGCGCCCCGCGCCCCGGCAGCGGCGGGAGCCGGGGCAGGTGCGGCAGGGGCTGCGCTACGTCGCGGGCACTCCGGACCTCCTGGTGCCCCTGATGATGCTCGCCGTCGTCGGGACGCTGGCCTACGAGTTCCAGGTCGTGCTGCCGCTGCTCGCCCAGGGGCCGCTCGACGGCGGCGCCGGCACCTACGGCCTTCTGACCTCCGCGATGGGGGTCGGGGCGATCGCGGGCGGTCTCGTGGTCGCGGGCCGGGGGCGCACGGGCCTGAAGCCGCTCAGCATCGCCGCGGCCATGTTCGGCCTGGCGATCCTCGCGGCCGCCGCCGCGCCCTCGGTGTGGGTCGCCCTGATCGCGCTGACCGTCGTCGGGGCGACCAGCGTGACCTTCCTCGCGGTCGGCAACACCACCCTCCAGCTCACGGCCGAGCCGCGTTTCCGCGGGCGCGTGATGGCGCTGTGGGCGGTCGCCTTCCTCGGCACCACGCCCCTCGGGGCGCCGGTGGTGGGGGCGATCTCCGAGCATCTCAGCCCGCGTGGCGGCCTGGCGGTCGGGGGCCTTGCGAGCCTCGCCGCCGCCGCGCTCGGCGCATTCGTTGTCGCACGTAACCGCCACCGGGGGCCGCACACGCTGCCATGAGCCGGCGCCGTCCGAGGCGAACCTGCAACAGACGAAACACCGGAATCGGTTCTGTCGCAACGCCAGCCTCTTTACGCGGCGGGGGGTCGCGTGGTCAGTGTTGGGGGAACTGGCCGGCGTGGGCCCACGCACGGATGTCGAAGGAGGAGTTCTCAATGGCTCGGAAGACCACCCCGCGTGTCGGAATGCGGAGGCTCGGCGCGATCGCGGCCGTCCTCGCCATCGGTGGTGGAGGCGCGGGCCTGGCCCTGGCGGCCTCTCCGCACCAGTCCGGCGTCGCCTTCACGTGCGACAACCTCCTCGCGACCATCGTCGGCACGGAGGGCGCCGACACCCTCACCGGGACCGCGGGCAACGACGTGATCGTCGCGCTCGGCGGCAACGACGTCGTCGAGGGCAACGGCGGCGACGACGTCGTCTGCCTGGGTGAGGGCAACGACCGCGCCAACGGCGGTGACGGCAACGACCGCATCTTCGGTGAGGGCGGTAACGACTCCGTCAACGGTGGCCCGGGCAACGACCGCATCGACGGCGGCGACGGCGACGACCGCCTGGTCGGCAGCACCGGCGACGACACGGTCTTCGGCCGCGCCGGCAACGACACCCTCGACCTCGGCGCGGGCAACGACGTCGGCGACGCGGGCCTCGGAAACGACCGGGTCCTCGGCGGCGCGGACAACGACCGGCTCGTGGCCGGCGCGGGCATCGACACCGTCAACGGCGGTGCCGGGCGCGACGCGATCTTCGGCGGCGCGGGCCGCGACACGCTCGACGGCGGCGCGGGCGCCGACCGCATCTACGGCCAGGCGGGCGTCGATGGGATCGCCGGCGGCCCCGGCAACGACCGCGTCTTCGCCGGTCCGGGCGATGACATCGTGAACGGCGGCCCGGGCGCCGACCGGCTCCGCGGCGGCGCGGACGCCGACCGCGTCTCCGGCGACGGCGGCAACGACTTCGTCTTCGGCGAGGGCGGCGACGACACGCTGGCCGGCAACGCGGGCCGCGACTTCGCCAACGGCGGACCCGGCTCGGACTCCTGCTCCACTGCGGAGATCACCAAGTCCTGCGAGAACTGATCGGCCGGGCATCACCCGGAGCCGCATGCGGCTCCGGGTGATGCCCAGGAGTACGCTCGTGCGATGGAACCGACCGACGCAGGCACCCTCGTACGGATCTCCGGCAGCGGCCCCGATGCCGACGGCATCGTGTTCGACGCGCCGAGCAGGTCGAAGATCATCGTCGCGGTGGTCGACCGCGCGCGCGGGCCGGTCTTCCGGACCGTCCACCCGGACGCGCTCGGCCCCCGCGCCGAGGCGGGGGCGGACGACCCCGCCCTGACGCAGCTCATCCGCCGCACGCCGCCGCCCGCACACGGGGCCGCCGTGCGCGGCAGCTCGGGCCACGCCCGGGCGGCGATGCACCGCACCACGGGGAAGTAGAGCCCCACGCCGACGGTGGGACGCGCCCGTCCGGGCGCGCCCCACCGCGCGGCGGCGCTACTCGTACTGCAGGGCGCGCAGCACGTCGAGCCTGCTCGCCCGGCGGGCGGGCATCACGGCGGCCAGCACGCCGACCGCGATGGCGACGACCACGAACCAGGCCAGCGTGGAGGGGATCGTCAGGGCGACGCCCCACTCCTCGAGGGCGCGCGTGGCGAGCGCCGCCATGCCGACGCCCAGCGGGATGCCGAGCGCGGCGCCGATCAGGGCGGTGATGACGCTCTCGCCCCGCACCATCGCCCGCACCTGGCGGCGCGTCATGCCGACCGCGCGGAGCATCCCGAGCTCCCGGGTGCGCTCGTGGACGGCGAGGGCCATCGTGTTGACCATGCCGAACACGCTCACCACCACCGACAGGCCGAGCAGCACGTAGAGCATGTTCAGCAGCGCCGAGAGCTCGGCGGTGGCGTCGGTCGCGTACTCGGCGGTCGTTGACACCGCGGTGTCGGGGAACGCATCGAGCGCCTCCTCGATCTGCGCCGCTGCGGCGCCCGCGCCGGAGATGAGGGTGTAGCGGTCCCTCGGCCGCGGGAAGGCGGCGTCGAACGCCTCGTGTGAGACCAGTGCCCGGCCCAGCACGGGGGCCAGCTCCGGGGGGTCGTGGATCCCGGCGACGGTGAAGGTCGCGCGCTCACCCGACGGGCTCACGAGCGGGACGCGGGAACCGACCACGAGGCCGTGGTCCCCGGCGAAACCGTCGTCGACGATCACGCCGTCGGGGCCGAGGCGCGTGAGAGCGTCCTCCGAGCCCGGCGCCCAGCGGAAGCGGAACGCCCCAGCGATCGTCTCCGGGTCGATGCCCGACACCGCGACGCCGTCGCCGGCGACCAGGGCCCGGTCCTCCCGCGCGCTCGAGACGGTCGCTCCGGGAAGGCG
>LNEQ01000116.1 GCA_001464995.1 Actinobacteria bacterium Ga0077541 | reverse complement strand
CGCGCCTCGAGCACCGTCACCGCGAAACCGGCGCGCACGAGCTCGCGTGCGGCGGCCAGCCCCGCCACGCCGGCGCCCACGACGAGCACCGCGTCACCACCGGTCTCGCGGGACACCCCGCAGCCCCCGGCGACGCCCAGGACCGCCGCTCCCGCGACGAGGCCCTGCAGGAACTCCCGGCGCGTCACCAGCACGCCCCCACCATAGGGGGGTCGTGCGGGGCGAGGCGGATCCAGCGGAGCGGCGTAGGAGTCGAACCTACCGGGCGGGGATGGACCCCTCCCCCCTCGTTTTGAAGACGAGTCGGGCCACCGGGCCCCGGCCGCTCCCCGCGCCCGCCGCCGTCGCGGGGCCGGGTGTGCAACGCTATCGACCCGCGCGGAGGAACACCGCGACCGACCGCGAACCAACGACGGTATGAAGACACTGTTCGTGATCATCGGAATCGTCGTCATCTTCGGCATCCTCATCCGGGCCGGCGGAATCGCCGGCGGCCTCTGCGTCGAGGGCGTCGGCTGCGTGCGCTCGGAGGCGGGCGGCGTGAAGATCGACGGCAACGACGGACCCGTCCAGATCGGGACCTCCGGCAGGCCGTAGTGACGTGAGCGCGATCCCGTTCGGGCCGGATGCCAAGGACCCCCTGTGGCGCTGGGGGTCCTTCCTCATGGGCATCGTGGGATTCGCGTTCCTGCTCTGGCTGTTCGTCCCGTCGTTCGGCCTCCTCCTGGGCCCCTGGCGGGTGGCGCTCCTCATCGTCGTCTCGCTGATGCTGAGCGTCCGGTCGGCCCGCCAGTGGGCGCAGGGACGGGAGCCCGAGCGCTCGTTCACGAAGACGGTCCATCCCACGGTGAACGTCGAGGGCAAGGCCGGGGCGACCTACGTCATGCTCGAGCCCGCCAAGAGCGGCCCCCCGAAGAGCGTGAAGGTCAAGCCGCGCGAGCTCGGACCCGGCTGGTGGGCCCTCTACACGGTCTTCGTCAAGGCCCCCATGGCCCTCGGCGACGCCATCCTGACCACCATCTGGCGGCCGCTCGGGCGACGCTGGGAGGCCAGCGGGATCGGCATCCGCCGGTCCGGTTCCGCCAGCGAGGAGATCGACTTCGTCGAGAACCTCCCGAATCCCGGGCGACGGCAGTTCTGAGCGATCTGACAGACTCGTCGTCGCGGGTGGGGCCGGCTGCCGCGGGCTTGCGCGGGACCCCGCGGATGTGACACGTAGGGTGCGCGGGTCCGGCGGGCGATGCGGGCGGTGGCACGGATGAGGTCACGGGAGACGACGACGGACCCCGGCGAGGGCGAGGGGATCGTCCTCCAGCTCGACCGCGACCTGCGGCACGTGCGCGCCAGCGAGGCCGCGCTCGCGATGGTGGGACTCCCGGCCGAGGCGCTGGTGGGACGCACCTCCGGCGAGGCGGGCCTGCCCCCGGAGGTGGTGGACCCGCTCGAGCGTGAGCTGCGGGCGGCCGTGGCCTCGGGCGAGGAGCACCAGTTCGAGCTGGAGATGCCGACCAGCGAGGGCCTGCGCTGGCTGCACCTGCGGCTGGTGCCGGCCGGCGCGGAGGAGGGGACGCCGGGCTGCGTGACCGTGATGGCGACCGACATCACCGCCCGCAAGCACGCCGAGCTGCGCCTGAGCGCCGGCGGCGCCGCCTTCCGGGCGCTCGTGGAGGACTCCCCCGACCCGATCGCGCTGATCGACGCGGACCTGCGCGTCACCTTCGTCAACGACGCACTGGTGCGCGCCGGCGGCCGGCGCGCCTCCGGCATCATCGGCCGGACGATCGGCGAGACCGGGCTGCCGCCCGAGATCGCCGGACGCTGGGAGGACGCCGTGCGGACCGTGCTCGCCACCGGCGAGCGGCTCGCGATCGACTTCCGCTTCACGACCCCCGAGGGGCCGCGGTGGTTCAGCGCCCGGCTCCTGCCCGAGCAGGAGGGCGACCGCCGCGGCGAGCGGGTGATCGTGGCCTGCACCGACGTCACCGACCGGGTCAACCGCGAGGCCGAGCAGGCGGCCCTGCGACGCGTTGCCACCGTCGTGGCACGCGAGGCCGACCTCGCCGAGATCGGCCGGGTGGTCGCACAGGAGGCCGCCCTGCTGCTGAACGCCAGCGGCAGCGCCGTCTACCGGTTCGAGTCGGAGGACCGCGCCACCTGCGTCGCGGCCCACCCGCCCGCCGCACCCGGCTCGGGGGAGGCGACGGCCATCACCCTCACGCCGTCCACCGCCACCGGGCGGACGGCGCGCACGGGGGAGGCGACCTGCATCGAGGACTACCGCGCGGCGCCGGTCGACTCCTCGGTGCGCGAGGTGCTCGCCGCCGGTCTGCGCAGCGGCATCGCCTCGCCGCTGTGGACGCGGGGGCGGCTGTGGGGGGCCCTGACGGCGGGCTCCTCGCGCGCCCACGCCTTCGGCCCGGCCGAGGAGCGGAGGCTTGCCGCCTTCGCCGAGCTCGCCGCGATCGCGGTCGCCAACGCCGAGACACGCGAGGAGCTCGACCGCCTGGCCGACACCGACCCGCTGACCGGGCTCGCGAACCGGCGCGCGCTCACGGCCCGCCTCAACGGGGAGGTGGAGCGCGCCCGGCGCCACGGGCACGCGCTGTCGCTCGCGATCCTGGACCTCGACGATTTCAAGATGGTCAACGACACGCTGGGGCACCAGGCCGGCGACGCCGTGCTCGCGGAGGTGGGGCGCCGCCTCACGGCGACCTGCCGGGCCGGCGAGCTGGTGGCGCGAATGGGGGGCGAGGAGTTCGCCTGGATACTGCCCCTGTCGGACGCGGACGCCAGCGTGGTGGCCGTGGAGCGGGCCCGCGCCGCGATCGCCGGGATCGACGTGGAGGGCGCGTCGGGCATCACGTGCTCGGCGGGGATCTGCGACCTCTCGGTGGCCGGCGACGTCGATGCCCTCCTGCGGCGCGCCGACCGGGCGCTCTACATCGCCAAGGAGGCGGGGCGCGACCGGGTGGAGATCGCCCGCTGAGCCGGCGGTCGCCGCGCCCCGGCGGTGACCCCGCGAGGGGCCGCGGGGACTGAGGCCATTGTGAGGCGGCGAAGAGAGCGGGTACCCTCCGCGGCGTGTCCACCCGTCCCTCGGAGCGCGCGCGTCCGTCGCGCGGCGGCGAGCTGCCGGACCTGCGGGGCGGGCCGCGCCCGCCGCGCGATCCCGTGCGCCGCACGCGCCGCCGCTGGCCGAAGTACGTCGCCGTCGGCCTCGGAGCCCTCGTCTTCGGCTTCCTGAGCGGCTTCGCGCTGAGGGAATCGGGTCCGCAGCTCGCCGTCACCGGACCGCCGCAGGACGCCCACCTCGGCGAGCAGGCCACCGAGGACCTGCGCTTCCGCCTCAGCTCCGACCTGCCGAGCCTGATGCAGACGGCGACGCTCGAGTACGACGGCGGCGACGTCCTCGACCAGGCCTTCGTCGGCGACGGGGTGCTCACGTACCGGCCCCGCGACCTCGAGGAGGGCGTCCACACGCTGAGCTTCGCGATGCACCAGCCGTTCGTGCCGTGGCCGGTGCGCCGCTCGTGGACCTTCACGGTCGACCACACCAAGCCCGAGATCGAGATCACGGGCCCGGACACGCCGGCCGTGCGCAACGCCCCGGTGACGCTGAGCGGCCGGGTGAACGAGGCCGCCACGATCACCGTCGACGACGCGCCGGTCGAGGTCGCCGAGGACGGCACCTTCGCCCTCACCTTCGACGAGCCCCCCGCGTCGGCCGTGACGGTCCGCGCGGTCGACCGCGCGGGCAACTCGCGGGGCGTGCGCACCTCCATCCCCCTCGCCCCCCGCGTGCCGGCCTCGCCGACGCGGGCCGTCCACATGACGGCGATCTCGTGGGAGACCGACTCGCTGCGCGAGCCGGTGCTCGCGATGCTGCGCGCCGGTGAGATCAACGCGATCCAGCTCGATCTGAAGGACGAGTCGGGCGTCGTGGGCTACGACTCCAAGGTGGCTCTCGCACACGAGATCGGAGCGGTGGATCCGAGCTACAAGCTCGAGGAGGCCGTCAAGCAGATCCACGAGCTGGGCGGGCGCGTGGTGGGCCGCGTCGTGGCCTTCCGCGACCCGATCCTCGCCAAGCACGCGTGGGAGAACGGGAACCGCCACCAGGTGATCCAGTCGCCCGGCGGCGGCCTCTACACCCAGTACGGCGGCTTCACCAACTTCTCCGATCCGGAGGTGCGCCGGTACAACATCGACATCGCCGTCGAGGCCGCCGCGGCCGGCGTGGACGACATCCTCTACGACTACATCCGCCGCCCGGATGGTCTTCCCCGGGCTGAAGGGCGGCGCCCAGCAGTCGATCGTCTCCTTCCTCGGCGAGGCCCGGGCGGAGCTCGACCCCACGGGCGCGTTCCTCGGCGCGTCGCTGTTCGGCATCGCCGCCTTCCGGCCGGAGGACGTCGCGCAGGACGTCACCCGCATCGCGCGCAACGTCGACTACATCGCCCCGCTGATCTATCCCTCGCACTGGGGCTCGGGGGCCTTCGACGTCGCCGATCCCGAGTCGGAGCCGCGGGAGATCATCGCCGAGTCGCTGAAGGTCTTCGCCCCCCTCGTCGAGGGCAGCGGCGCGCGGGTGGTGCCCTGGCTGCAGGACTTCACGCTGCGGGTGCCCTACGGCGTCAAGGAGGTCTGCGAGCAGGTGAGGGGCGCCGAGGACGAGGGCATCGACGAGTGGATCATGTGGGACGCGTACGTCACCTACACCCGGGCGGCCTGCCTCAAGGGGTGATCGGGCGGCGTCGCACGGAACCGGCCGGGCAACTTCTTCACCTGCAAGGACCTGCTCACCCTCGAGCGCCACGGCGCCCGCACCCTTGCCGGCCTGCGCGAACGGATCGCCCAGCGCTTCCTCTGCCTGGCGGCGTGCGTCTGGCTCAACCACCAGCTCGGGCGACCGAGCCGCTCGCTCGTGGCCTACGTGGCCTGAGCGCGTGGAATCACTCATCTAGCCTTCCGGCGTGCAGCGACATCTGGATGACGGGGCGGCCGGCGTGGGCGTGGGCGATCCCCCGCCGCTGAACCGCGCCAACGTCCGGCGGATCCTGTCGCTCTTCCGCCCCTACCGGCTGCGGCTGGGGGCGGTGCTCGGCCTGATCGTCTTCTCGGCGGGGCTCGACATCATGTCGCCCTTCCTGCTGAGGGCGATCCTCGACACCGCGCTGCCCGAGCGCGACGACGCCCTGCTGACGATGCTGGTGGGCGGGATGATCGGCATCGCCGTCGCGGGCGGCGTGCTCGGCGTCTACCAGACGCTGCTCTCGAACCAGGTCGGCCAGCGGGTGATGCACGATCTGCGATCCGCCGTCTACCGGCACCTGCAGCGCCTGTCGCTGGCCTTCTTCACCTGCAAGGACCTGCTCACCCTCGAGCGCCACGGCGCCCGCACCCTTGCCGGCCTGCGCGAACGGATCGCCCAGCGCTTCCTCTGCCTGG